>CAZPGN010000001.1:0-10986 GCA_964586635.1 uncultured Candidatus Saccharibacteria bacterium
AGTCGGAACTCCGGAAGCCATGGAACTGCGGGAGCGCCTGCTTGAAGAAGGAGCAGACAAGGGCGCTGTCGCCGATGGCCTTGCAGGAGTCGGAACTCCGGAAGCATATGAATTTCGCAACCGTCATTTTAGCGACCCGACCACACAAGCGCGGAGTTTTAGCACCGGCCGGTCATTTATTGACGGTGTTGTCTGCCGGTACGGATATGAAGGGTGAAGGGGTCAGGAGCCTTCATTCTCGGAGTGCAAAAGTACCTGCGGTCATACAACAACTTGCATTTCGTTCATCATTTGGGTAGTATATGTGCGTTTATATGGCCAATATTTTTGCGATAATTCAAACTGGCGGCAAGCAGTATGTGGTGCGTCCGGGGGACGAGGTCAGGGTTGAGAAGCTTGTCTCCGATACGGGCGAACCGTATGAAAACGGCGCGAAGATCATATTCGACAAAGTGCTTCTTGTTGATGACGGCAACAACACGACCGTCGGGACACCCTATATCGAACATGCAAAAGTTGCGGCAGTATCTCTCGGCGACGGCAGGCACAAAAAAATAACAACATATCGGTATAAAGCGAAGGTTCGGGTGCACAAAAAACAGGGACACCGTCAGCATTTTACTAAAGTAAAAATCGAGTCGATCGGATAATCGTGCGCGCCCCCCTTATTCTCGATGCTTCAGGGCGTTTTTTATCGTCTCTGGGTCCGAATACTCAAGCTCCAATCCCGTCGAGAGCCCACGACCAAGCATGGTGATCCGAAATCCGCGCGCAAGCGCATAGGGGGTCAGCAGATTGCGTATGCTCTCTGCGGTGTGGTCCCCCTCGCGCGTAGCTGCGAGCGCGATAATGACTTCCTTAAGATGATTATCTTCGCTTTTGATACGGCGTTCCAGTTCTCGCATCCGCACATATCGTAGATTTTCGGAATCGAGTAGGTTTAGAAGTCCTCCAAGAATAAAGTACGCGCCATCATAATGTCCGGATCGCCGTACAGCGTCGAAATCGGAATCTTTCTCCAGAACAAGGAGAAGAGTTTGATCACGCATTTCATCTGAACATTCTCTGCATAATGATGAATTTCCAGCGCTGAAGAAGCGGAAGCAGAGCGTACATTGCCTCACAGACCCTCGCAGTTCTTTCACTAGGCGTGAGAAGTATGATAGGGAATCATCATCCTGCCGCAACAGGAAATAAACGAAGCGTTCGGCTTGACGCGGTCCGATTCCGGGAAAGCGTCTAAAGAACGATATAAGGTGATCGCGGGTGTCAGCCATGTATACTAAAAACTGCTAAGATCAGACTTTTCAATGGTCATGAATGTTACATGCTTGTCATCAAAGACGAGGTCTATGGATCCGGTTGGGCCATTGCGATGTTTCGCTATGATAACTTTTGCAACATTACTGCTTGTATTCTCATCAGAGTCCTTGTTTTTGTCGCGATGGATGAACATAACTACATCTGCATCCTGTTCGATGCTCCCAGAATCACGAAGGTCTGATAGGCGCGGTTCGCCGCCGCGGGCCTCCACGGCACGCGACAGTTGCGAGAGGGCAAGAACGGGCACATCGAGTTCGCGCGCAAGCCCCTTCAGCGCGCGTGATATTTCCGTAACCTGCTGGACCATTGATTCTATGTGTCGCGTTGGCGTCATAAGCTGAAGGTAGTCAACGATAATTAAGTCGAGACCGTATTCGCGTTTCAGTCGCCGAGCCACCGAGCGCATCCTTATGATATTGTTTGAAGAATCATCATCAATATAAATGGGAGTCTGGGACAGCTTATCAAGAGCGTCTCGAATAAGTCCAAACTCTTCATCGCTTGAGAGCTTGCCGGTCCGCAGTTTCCATGCGTCAACGCGGGATTCCATAGCAAGAAGGCGGTCGACGAGTTGCTGGGCGCTCATCTCGAGACTGAAAATACCAACAGCGCGGCCGCTACGACCGGCGTTGCGGGCGATGTCGAGCGCGAGACTTGTTTTTCCCATCGACGGCCGTGCCGCTAGAATGACAAGGTCTGACTTCTGCAAGCCGGCAAGTTTATGGTCAAGGTCGGCGAATCCAGTCGTAACGCCGCGAATCTCGTCTGTAGCGTGATTTAGCGTATCGAGTCGTTCCCACGCATCGGCAAGCGTTGTTTTAATCCCAATGAACTTTGAGGACGAACCGATATTGCCAAGATCGAATACTCTTTTTTCCGCCTTATCTATCAGTTCTTCAATGTCATCATTGCCATCATAACCAAGCGTGGATATATGTTCTGCGGCTTCGATTAGATTGCGCTTTAGATGTTTCTTACGAATAAGCTCGGCATAATAACCAATATTTGAGGCGGTTGGTATTGTCGCAGTCAATTCAGAAAGATAGCTCGACCCCCCAATCTGGTCGAGTTGCTTCTTCTCGCGGAGGCGATTAGATAGTGAAATAAGGTCAATGGGTTCGCCGCGAGAAAAGAGATCAAACATTGCCGCATATATCATGCGGTGCTTCTCGGCATAAAAGGAATCCGGCCCGACAATATCGATTATGTCATGAACCATACGGGGAGAAAGCATAACAGAACCAAGGAGTGCTCGCTCGGCATCAATGTCCTGCGGGGGGAGACGCATCCCGCCCGAGAAAGGTGTATGTTCTGCTCTTACTGTTTCTCTCACGATAACGGCTATTGTAGCATGTGGTCGGCGCGGCGGAGCATTGTAAATGCCCTGGCAAGGCCTTGAATAGTCTGTGGAGAATTGGTGGAAAAGAAGGCCGGCCAATTCTGGCCGGCAAGGAGGGAACTAGAACAAGAAACCTTGTCCATCGGATAGGCCTCGGCACCTGCGCCTACGAGCCTCATCTAGCTCTTTGATTCGCAGTCTTGAGAGCGGCTTTCGCACTCTCAAGACTGCTCGTGAATCCCAGCGCGTCTTTCGAGGCTTGTATCGGCGTTTGCCGAGCCTCTCGGCGACTTGGCGCAGGAGGTCTTTACTGAAGACCACTGACTTCTCATTGCATGCGCGCCGGACTGCGCTCACGAATGACTCATTGTATGTCCGAAGCCGCTCGGCTACGGCCTGTACGACTGTTGCCAGGTCATATTCCGTATATGGCATCAGGCACCTCCTGAAGTGATTAATGTTTATTATATCACACAATGATACAATGCACAAGTATTGCTCCCACAAGTCCAGCATCTATGGTATGCTAAAAACATATGGCTGACAACAATTATAGAGGATTAGTTGGCACAGTGCTCGGTATAGTGGCTTTTTCAGTAGTTATTGGAGGAGTGGTGGCTTATCGCCGCAGTGGAATAAGCGCTGAAGATGAAAACGTGCCTTCGAGCAATGCCTCAACGGGTCAAACTAGAAACGCGCAACAGCGAGCAATCCTAATCGTCCGCGAGTTTGCAAACGGACTACACACATACAAAGGGTCAATAACAGCGCCAACTCCGTGTCACACTCTCACGCATCGCCTGCGACAGACGCAACCTACGCCGGTTCAAGTGACAATTGATTTCACAATCACGCCTCCTCCGGATGGAACGATCTGCACGCAGGTATTGGCTGACATACCATTTGAAGTATCCTTTCCTGGACCAGAGTCGGCACTCCCTGCGCTTGCGACACTAGACGGTCAACCCCTGCTTCTAATTGTTGGCGGCAAGGATTAACTACATCTTAAGAATTACTGGCCCGTGTTCTGTGTCGCGCACCTCGTAGCCGAGTTTCTCTAGCTTATCTCGCGCTTCGTCAGCGTCCTCCCATCTTTTAGCCAAGCGAAGTGCATGTCGCTCTTCTGCAAGCGCGCGGATTTCATCTGGTATCTCTGCGCGCAAAGCGACCTTCCTGGCGAGAGACAGAGCGAGCACTCGATCGTAATTTGCAGTTATCGTTTGATAGCGGGCTATGGGCGAAATGTTCTCGTCTCTCGATAATGCCCAGACAACCGTGAGCGCAGCCGGCATATTCAAATCATCTGCGATCGCATTTGCAAAACGAGTATCATATGCCTCTGTATTTCCATGTCCATCAGTCCCTCGAGCCTTGAGCTCGAAGAGGACATCGACCAGTTTGAGATATGCATGAGAGGCGGCTCCGAGCGATTCCCATGTGAAGTTTAATGTCTGACGATAATGCGCGATATATGTAAAGTATCTGAATGCGAGCGGGTCTTCGCCATTTGTTACGAGATCATCGAGCGTATATCCGTTCCCGAGAGACTTTCCCATTCGTTGGCCATCTACTTTCAGAAAGCTGCCGTGAAGCCAATAATGAGCTAGTGGAACAGCGTATGCGGCCTCGCTCTGTGCGATCTCATTGGTATGGTGAACTGGAATAAGGTCCTCGGCGCCAGCATGAATATCGAATGGTTGACCGAGAAGTTCTCTCGAAATTGCCGAGCACTCGATATGCCAGCCCGGAAAACCATCTCCCCATGGCGAAGGCCAGTGGAGTATATGTCCTGAATGTCTGCCCACAGTAAAAAACCAAAGCGCAAAGTCCGACGGATTTCGTTTGTCGCTGTCCGCAACCACACCTTCCCTTGCCGCAAGACGCTTTTGCGAGAGTTCCTGGCCGGTTAGTGAACCATAGTCGGGATATTTTGAGACATCAAAGTAGATCGCCTGATTTGCAATATACGCAAAACCCTTGTTTAAAAGCTCCGATATGAGATCGAGTTGCGGCGGTATACTTTCAGTGGCGCGAAGCACTTTATCCGGGGGCAAAATGTTTAGGCGGGCCGAATCCTTCCAATAATGCTCCTCATAGGTGCGTGCTATTGTGAGTGGTTCTATATCTCTCTGCCGTGCTCCTATCTCGATCTTGTCTTCTCCGAGGTCGCCATCGTTCGTTAGATGACCAACATCCGTAATATTTGACGCGAAGGTTACCGAATAACCAGAATACGATAATGCGCGCCGAAGAGTATCCTCGAACAAATATGTGCGAAAATTTCCGATGTGCACGAAATCATATACTGTCGGTCCGCATGCGTACATAGTAACGGACCCGTCGTTTTGCGGGACGAATAACTCCTTCTTTTTGGATCGCGTATTGTAGAATGAAAATCTTAAAGCCATTTCTTGTGCTTAAAGAACGCAAACATATATAGCATGCCAGTTGCCATAACGACAACAATAATCCAGAAGTCAAACGGATGTCCTACGATCGGATTGTTTTCCGTATTCATGCCAAAAATTGCGGCGAGGAGAGAAAGCGGGAATGTGACAAAGGCCATTAGGGTTAGGTTTTTGGTGATTTCGCCTGTCTTTGTGGACACAAGGGAATCGTTTGTCGCCCGCAATTCATGAAGAATCTCTTGCGTGCTGTCGAGCAAGTGTATCGTTTTTTTATGTTCGCCAAGTATTGCCGATATATAAAACTTGAAGGGTTTCTCGAAGAATTCTAGGGATGCACGCTCAAATGATTCGAGTATGGTCTCGTGGCCTCGAATGGAGCGGCGAAAATCTATGAGCGTTCTAGAAACTCGTGATAGGCTTTCTACCATGAGACGCTCCTTTCCGCGGAAAATATTTTCCTCAACTCGCGCGAGCTCATTTGATATGATGTCGAGTTCGCTTCCGAGATCCTGGTAGAGGTGGCGAATGAGAAAATAGAAAAGATGTCCCGCGTGCTTGAGGCGTGTTTTCTCAAGAATCGAATTAATCTCGAACATGCGCCTAAATTCGGTAATCGCTCGAATACCTGCATAGTGGACGGTAATGAGTACATTGTCGCCAATGACAAAATCGATCTCCATTGCAGTGCAACTACCTTCACGGTGAGCGCAATTGGGAAATTGCAAAATGAGATAGAGAGTATCCTCATAGGGATCGATCCTGGCGCGTTCAGAGGGACCCATCAGCTCGTGCGCGACGAGTGGATGTATTTTAAATTCTTCGCTCACAGAACGGATCTCGTCCACGCTCGGTGATTGGAGATCAATCCAGACGATACCGCTGTGTTCATATCGATGAACCATAATTACTCACAGTATAGCGTGATAGTTGTCTAATCGTCTATACTTTGGCATACTTATAACCTATGATGAGCTTAAAGGCACGCCTGTTTTCTATAGCACTCGCGGTCACGCTTCTTGTTGGAGTATTCTTAGGAGGCCTCACTATAGGATTATCACGCGCTGATGAGACCGCGAGCGTCGAAGGAGTAATCGGTCTTGACAATGGCAAACCTGGCGATGTTGATTTCACCGAGTTCTGGCGGGCGTGGAATGTTATAAATGATGCGTTCGTTAACGGTAGCGCCACGACAACGGTTACCGCCATCACTAATCAGGAGAAAGTATGGGGCGCAATAGCGGGACTTGCGAAGAGTCTCGAGGACCCATATTCAGTGTTCTTTACACCCGAGCAACTCGAGATATTCGAAAGCGATATCAGTGGTAATTTTGAGGGGGTTGGAATGGAGATTGGCATCCAGCGCAACATTCTCACGGTGATCGCGCCACTTCCAAATACTCCAGCGGCACACGCAGGTATCCGCTCGGGGGACAAGATCGTTCAGATCGATGGCCAGAGCACGGCGGACATGACTATCGACCAAGCAGTGCGACTTATCCGCGGCACGCGTGATAGCGTAGTGACTCTTGTCATTGCCAGAGATGATGGCCCTGTTCTCACGATCCCAATTACGCGTGGGCTCATCGAGGTTCCGACCCTTGAGACCGGGGCCCTTGATGCGAGCGGTACCGCAATCGCAGGCGCCGCATCTGGGCCAGGTGGATTGCGCGATGACGGCATCTTCGTAATTAAGCTATTTAATTTCGGAGCCCAATCTCCAGTGTTGTTTCGGGACGCGTTGTCCGATTTTATTAATTCGGGTTCTGTTAAGCTCCTGATTGATCTGCGCGGCAATCCGGGTGGCTTTCTCGATGCGGCTGTTGATCTCTCAAGCTGGTTCCTGCCTGAACGCGGCACAGTCGTAGTACGGGAAATTTCTGGAGCAGACAAAGAGGAGAAGCTTCATCGCACTCGTCGTAACGGTATCTTCAATGAAAATCTGAAGCTTGCGATTCTTGTTAATCGCGGCAGCGCCTCTGCGTCCGAGATCATGGCGGGAGCGCTCTCTGAATATGGCGTCGCGACAATAGTTGGTGAGCAAACATTTGGCAAGGGCTCGGTACAGGAATTAATCCCGATTGGCGATGGCGGCTCGCTTAAGCTTACCATTGCGCGATGGCTCACTCCGCAGGGCCGTTCCATTTCTCATGGCGGGCTCACACCGGATATTGTAGTTCCTACGACAGAAGAAGATATTGCGGCCGGTCGTGATCCACAACTCGAGGAAGCGGTTCGTTTATTGAACAAATAGCCCCCGAATAAGTATGAAAGTCATATTACTGCGCGATGTTGCGGGACTCGGCGCAAAAGGGGAGGTAAAAGAGGCATCTGATGGGCACGCTAAGAACTTTCTAATTCCGCGCCGCTTGGCAGTTCCCGCTACGATATCGGCAGAGAGGGAGTCGCTGCTCGCGCGTGAGAAGAGAATAGCCGCTGACCAAAAGACACGGTCCGCGATTGAGGATTGTATAGAACGCATAGCGGCAGAGGGTCTCTCCATCACATCAAAAGCTAATGAAACAGGACACTTATTCGCGGGTATATCTCGCGAGCACATAGCAGAGGCATGCGCACAGGTCTGCGGGATCGCGTTCCCCGACGAGGTGATCGAACTTCCGCGCCCTCTGAAGACAGTAGGCAAGCACGCCTTCAGATTTCGATACGGCAACATTGTAAAAGATGCCCACATCGAAATTAAATAGTCGGTATTAAAGCAGAACGCGTATGGGGCTTTTTTTGTGCGTATACCGAAATGCTGCGCCGTTTGTGCGGTCGCCCGAATCTGTCTCGATGGCGATGGGATTTTAGTATCTTGCGAATAGTGAAAAATGGAGATAGCGACTCAATAATCTCGTCCTCGGTGAAGACATGCTCAAGGGCGCCTATCGTGGGATGAATATATGAGCCTGGTTCGTCTGCCGGATAATTACGCAGGAGACGCGCCGCATGCGCGTCGTCCTCTAGCAGGAATGTTTTATAAAAAAGCCATGCTCCACTTTTCAGAATGCGGACGATCTCGCCAAGAAGTGCGCCTCTTTGCTTTGCGAGAAGAAAATGAGACACCATCATATCGAGCACTAGATCCTGTGATGAATCAGCATAGGGAAGGGGATCCGCAAGCGATCCTACGCGGAATTGCGTCTGAAGGTTGCCACTTGCTCTTTTTGCCTGCGCGATCGCTTCTTCGCCTGAGTCGATGCCACTGACGCGCGAGCCGTATGTTCTTGAGATAAATATACTATTTCTGCCATTGCCGCAACCGAGATCTACAACAGAGGCCTTCTTGTCGAGATATTCGCGTCTATATTCGCGCTTGAGATAGAGTAAAAACTTTCGCAAATCCTCACTCGCTTCGAGTGAAAGCGATAACACGCTAGGCCTGTGATATTCCTTATCCCAAAAAACGTCATTTCTGCGGCGTTTCTTGAAGATTGATAGACTTTTTTTCATGAACAACGAATACCAGTATCCATCGATCCAGTGCTTAGATGATCGCCAATGTCCTGATAGAATGTATCCTATGCAGGCATCGGTTATGACGAGAGCACGATGTTCGCCACCTTTCTAGTCGTGTATGTTCCATCAAAATTTCCCTTGCGTTTCCTAGTGAACGAAACCCTGCCTGCCGCAAGCGCATAGAGCGTGTGGTCCTTGCCGATAGCGACATTACTGCCAGCAAGTATTCGTGTGCCGCGTTGACGGACGATAATGGAGCCACGCCTCGCGCTCTGCCCATCGCCGAGCTTCACGCCGAGGTATTTTGGTTGCGAGTCTCGGAGGTTTTTCGCGGTACCTCCAGCCTTCTTTGTTGCCATAGTAAGTAGCAATCTATTATATATGAACCCAAAAATCAAGTACCTCTACAATATCCTGCTGAATGAGCTCTTTGTGCCACTTCTCATCATACTCTCCGGCATAACGGGTTTCGGTTTGGGTCGCTTGTCGAAGATAGTAGAGCGGTCAGTGCCAATAACGATTGAGAATACAATTTTGGGCAAAACCGAAACTGGCTTCACAACGGGTCAGGAGAACGCGATTGAGACGAGGCCAATTCAATCGACTGGCAACTATGTGGCATCAAAAACAGGAACAAAGTACCATTTCCCATGGTGCCCGGGCGCAACTCGAATACAGAGTGAGAATAAAATTTGGTTCGAGACAGCGGAATTAGCGAGATCTGCTGGCTATAGTCCCGCGAGTAATTGCAAGGGAATTGACTAGCCGTCATGTGTGGATAACAGAGAAACATAAATGTACGCGCATAGTATACTGAATGTATATAACAGCCTAAACACACTCGAGTTCTATGGAGCATAATAAAGAACATAATAATGCGATGGCGGGGGCCATTATAGTGTCTCTGCTGGTGGGGGGAGGCATAGGTTATTACATAGGGATTCAGGGCGCTGGGACCCTCTCGGTTAGCGATGCCGCCATCGTGGACGACGAGACCGTTGCGGCCGAGATTGCGCAAAGTGCGAACCCCTTTGCGCAGACGACAGAAAACCCGGTCGATACTGGTTATGTCAATCCATTCAAATCGACCGTTAACCCCTTCGCGCAATAGCTTTCTATGAATCGATATATAGGTAAGAGAGGAGTTCTGGTTTTTGGGCTTTTTGTGTTTCTGGCCTTTGTGTCGGTTGGATATGCGCGCGCGCAAGGCAATCCCTTTAGCGTTCAATTTCCAATCTCGGAATTAGGAAACTGTGGTTCTCTCGCAGAATGTAAGTCATATTGCGACGATGCCATAAACGCACGAGCATGTGGCGAATGGGCCGAACGCAATGGGTTTGGGCCTCGCGTGAGACCGCCCGTCGTTGAGTCTGGTCCCGGAGGATGTCGCGGCCGTGAATGTGAGGAGTTTTGCGAAGCTCTGGAGAACCAGCGCGCATGCCTTGATTTTGCTGAACAGCGCGGTTTGATAAGCAACGACGAAGCATCTCGTGTTCGCAGTTCAATTGATAGGGGACAACCAATTGAAGCCGGTCCAGGCGGGTGCAAGTCAAGGGAGGACTGCGACGCATTCTGTAGGAATCCTGGGAATCAAAATACATGCATAGATTTTGGAGTTGAGAAGGGCTTTATTTCGCCGGAAGAGGCGGTGAAATTGCGAGAGTTTAGTATGTCGCGCCCACAAGTGAGGGGGCCAGCTCGCGGTCCGAATCGTGGGCCCCATCGCCCAAGGGGTCCTGAACGAATCCAAGAAATTGAAGAACCTAAGATCGACGAGGAAAAAGCGATGCGCATTATCGGCGAATTGGGCGGAGGACCAGGCGGGTGTAATTCATTCGATTCGTGCGATAAATTCTGCAGCGCCCCCTCTCACGATGAAGAATGTTTGGCGTTCGCTATCGAACACGAACTTATACAAGGACCCGATATCGAACGGATAAAGAAATTTCAAAATCTGGCAGGTCCAGGCGGTTGTCGCGGTCGCGCGTGCGAGGCATACTGCGACGCACCCGGACATGAAAAAGAGTGCCTTGAATTTGCGGTAGAAAATAATCTGATACCTCGCGAAGAATACGAGATGGTAAAGAGGCTCATTGATATCGAGGGTCCCGGTGGCTGTCGCGGTCGCGCGTGCGAGGCATACTGCGACGCACCCGGACATGAAAAAGAGTGTTTTGAATTCGCAAAACAGAATGGACTAATTGATCCGGACGAAGCCGCACAGATCGAGAAAATGATGAATGTCGTAGGGCCAGGTGGATGTCGCGGGCGCGAGTGCGAACAATATTGCAACGATCCGCAACACGGAGAAGAGTGCTTCGCTTTTGCGAAGGAACAAGGCCTGATCTCTCCCGATGAAATCGAGCGTGTCGAAGAGATGAAGCGAATACAGCGCGATATCGAGATTCGTAGCAGAAGGTCTATCGATTCTTCCCGCGGCGGGCCTGGTCCAAGAATGGA
>CAZPGN010000001.1:11086-140797 GCA_964586635.1 uncultured Candidatus Saccharibacteria bacterium
AGACATCAAGCGATTCGAGCAAGACGGACGGGAAGGCATGCAGCAGTTCAATGAGCAGTTCAATGAATTTCTACCCCACGAAGGCAGTGTGGTTCCGATGATGCGGCCTGAATTCGACCCTTCTCTCGGCGGGCCTGGTCCAAGAATGGAAGACATCAAGCGATTCGAGCAAGACGGACGGGAAGGCATGCAGCAGTTCAATGAGTTTCTACCTCACGAAGGCAATGTGGATCCGATGATGCGACCTGAATTTCGCCAGGAAAATGAATTTTTCACTCCGCCCAGCCAACCACAACAATTTGACAGAGCGATAGGGAATCCTCCCTCATTCCAGCCAGGTACGCAAATGATAGAGCCTCCACATATGGAAGCGCCTCCACCAATTGATATGCACGCCGCAGAGCCGGTATCTCTTCTTGACTTCGTCATTAAGTCAGCCGCGACAATATTAGGTCCATTCATTAACATTACTCATTAGATGTTGCATAGGGAGTAGTTGTAACAAAAACAGTCATCTTGCATGACTGTTTTTGTTATACCAGTATTTGGTGCTAGCAGGTAAAATCTGTGCAAATGTCGCAAAACAGACATTGTGCGACACACAATCTCAACAGTTAGAAGTCTAATGTACCATCCCCTACTCTCCCACTAATTTATGCGATCGAGGCTACCAGACCCGATATCGCGTTGTATATCGCCGCTATAAAGCCGCTAACCCAATTCACCAAGCCACCAGGCGTTACTCCAAGCCAAATTAAAAACGCCACAACTATGACAAGTAGCACAAGCGTTCTCACAAACCCACCTTTTTGAGTCTGTTGTTGTATCATCGTTTAATTTTAACAGATATTTATTATCCTGGCAAGTATTCTATTGGGTCGAGGTAGGCATTCAGGGCCGCCCGAGGGATCGTGTAGGTGCCACATCCAGGAGTACGACTACGAAGCTGTCCAATTTGAACGGCGGCGCTTGCATATACGGTGAAGTGCAGATGGGGTCCCGTAGAGTAACCTGTATTTCCACTATACCCAATAAGCTGACCACGAGCGACCTTTGTGCCAGCAGACACACTGATTAGCGATAGGTGCGCATAGAGCGTCGTGAGACCATTATCATGCTCGACAAGCGCCCACTTGCCATACGATGAACCGCGGCATGTTAAATCCGTATCCCCAGTGCCGAGAACGGTTCCGCTTGCGGCGGCGATGACTGAAGTGCCGATACTTGCGCGCAGATCAATTCCGTTGTGTCCTTGTCCATTGTAGACGCCCCTGTTCGCCGCGGCGAACTTCGTATTACCAAACTCTTGAGTAATAACGGGGTTTGGAACGGGCCATGACAGTACCCCTTTCCCTGTCGCCGGAATAGTAGCGGGGTCGAGTGTAAACTTAAGTTCCGATTCCAATTGGAATAGCTCATCCTCAAATGCTCGTTTCTTTGCTAAATGCTCGGCCAATAATTGCTGATATTCCGCCTCAAGGCTCTTTGTTTCAGCAAGAAGAGAGCGTTTATGTTCTCGTGCGATATCGGCAAGTCGTTTTTTATCACCAAGCTCGTCACGGAGTTCGACAAGCGAACGCTTCTCACTGCTCCTCAAAATTCGATCGCTCTCAAGACCCTGCTTTGAACGCGAAATGTCCGCAAGACTTCCGTGCAATCGATCCTGGAGTTGTTCAAGCGCAGAAACGCTATTCCAGATGCTTGCCCATGTATGGCGAGACAGCAATATCTCAAGCGAGGTAGTGTCATTTTCGTTATTCATTTCACGAATTGCCGCGCCGATATGCTTGCGAGCTCGGCGGATTGCTGACTCGTGCTCGCCGATATCTACATCAATTCGACTTATTGAGAGATCTGCGCGCTCTATTTTCGTACGAGTTAGGTCAATATCCTTCGATATTTTTTTTCGGGTTATGTCAATTTCTTTGATCGTGTTGGTTATGCTTTGTTTTTCTTTGTTTACATCGCCGATCTGCGAATCAAGTCTTGCGATTTCGCGTTCAAGTTCCCCAAGAGCCTCGTTTTTTGAGGCTATGCTGTCCCTTAATTCATCGATCCGATTTTTTGCGCTGGCAAGCGGAGCATACGCAACGGACATAACAATTAGAGTTATGATAATGCCGGCGCATAATCCACTTTGTCTAGAATAACTTCTCGGCATGACTAATGCGTGCGAGCGTCTCGATTTTACCGAGTATGCCGGCCAGCGTAAACGGATCTGGGGAGCGTTCCCTACCAGAAAGCGCAGCACGCAATGGCCAAAGTACCAGACTTTTGCCTTGCTCTGTCGCAAAACCCCAAAGCGCTGATTTCACCGCGGAATCAGTGAATGATTCTGCCGTGATTGACTCAAGGAGTTCCCTTGATCTTGAAAGACTTTTGTAAACTGCCTGTTCATCGAGTTCGCCGTTCTTTCCGAGAAGCAAACCCTTTTCATATTTGGGAGGAGAAAAAAAATACGCAAGATCCTCGGCCATGGAAGCAAGCTCACCAAAACTACTAATATGCTGAAGAATAAGCGGAGTTATGGCGTGCACGCGTTCCGTAGAATAATCCGGAAGCTGGCGAATTTCTAACGGGAGCGATTCCGCGATGCGCGCCGCAAGTTCTTCAGGGTTAATATGTCGCATATGTTCGCGATTCAGATATCGCAGTCTCTCAATGTCGAAAATACCACCGGATCTCTGCACATGCTCCAGCCTGAAGCGTTCGATAAGCTGCGGCAGAAAAAGAATCTCTGATTCGTCCGAATCGCCTGCATGTTGCGGCGACCATCCCAAAAGCGCAAGGAAATTGATAAATGCCGTTGGCAAATACCCCTCTTGTAAATAATCGGAGACCGCTACTGCGCCATGGCGTTTGGACAGTTTAGACCTGTCGCGTGCGAGGATAAGCGGGAGGTGGGCGTATGCGGGACGCGGAGCTCCGATTGCCTGCTGGATCAGAATTTGGCGTGGAGTGTTCGCGATATGGTCCTCGCCTCGAATAACATGGCTGATGCGGCTCTCGAAATCATCGACGACGACGGCAAAATGATACAGCGGCGTATCGAGGTCCTTGGCGATAATGAAGTCCCCAAGATCGGTTGTGTCTACAGTGATATCGCCGCGAATGATGTCGTGAAATGTTATGACGGAGGCTGGATTTCGGAATCTGATTACCTCGGATCGCTCATTCGCTTCCCTCTGCACTTCCTTTGACACATATGCGGCTCCAGAGACAAGCAGTTTCTCTAGATATGAACGATAGAGCTGAATCCGCTCCGATTGGCGGTACATTTCATCTGCTGTAAGGCCTAACAGGAGAAGTCCTTTCAGAATGTCAGCTTCGTATTCTGCTTTTGACCGCTCTCTGTCTGTGTCCTCTATCCTCAAAATAAATGTGCCCCCAAATTGGCGCGCAACGAGAAAGTTGAATAATGCAGTGCGTGCGCTCCCTACATGGAAAAAGCCAGTTGGAGATGGAGCAAAGCGAGTGATAGTTGAGGTTTCCATCGAGCTTTAGAATTAGGACTCATGCGCGAGGGCAATCTCTACAATGGCATGCGCGATTTTCTGTGCGGCGTCTGGCCTGGCAAAGGCGCGCGCCGCCGCGCCCATTTTCTGCCGCAATCCCTTGTCGGCCATGAGTCTCTGTATCTCCGAGACCATGATATGCTGGGCGAGATTCTTTTCCTCGATGACTTCAGCGGCGCCCGTTCGCGCGTACGCATACGCGTTCTTGCGCTGATGATCGCCGTGCGTGTCCGTGATCGGAATTATTATTGAGGGGAGACCCCATTGCGCGATCTCAAAGATGCCGCTCCCACCGCGAGAAACAACGAGCTCGGCCGCACCAGCGGACATTTTTAGAGCTGTGTCATCAAGATACCCAAAAGCTCTATAGCGGTTTTTATTTGGATGATCCGCCAGCACAAGCTCGGCTCGCGCCAAAGCCGCAGATATATTCTTTTCACCGACTTGATGAATTATCTGAAAGGAGTTTACGAGTTGAGGCACGGCATCGATCACAATATCGTTGATCGCCGCCGCGCCTTGCGACCCACCGAGTATGAGAAGGGTTGGTATGGTCCTGTCTAGCTTGAGGAATTCATGTGCTCCCTCTGACAGCGGTTTTAGGAGTATTTTGCGTATCGGGTTTCCAACTACCGCGGTCTTTTCCTTGGGGAAATGGGTGACAGCTTCAGGCCATGAAAGTGCTACGCGCTCGGCAAATTTACCAGCCCATATGTTCGCGCGTCCCGGGACGGTATCGGAATCGTGAATAATAACCGGTATACCAAGGACTCGCGCGGCTAGGAGCGTTGGGAACGATGGATACGCGCCTTTACTGAAAACAACATCTGGAAAAAGCATATACATAGTAAAGAGGGCCCGAAATATGCCGAAAAAGGTTTTTACTAAGTCTACAATATTGAGAATGGAAGCATACCGCCGCAACTTTCCCGCAGGAACATACACATACTCGATGTGATTCTCGAACAGAAGTCGCTTATTGTATGGACTGTCAGCTAAATAGTATAAATCAGCATCGACATATTTTTCAATATCAGATAGGTCATTGATCGCTTCTGCAACTGCGATAATGGGATAGAAATGACCCCCGCTTCCTCCGCCCGTAAATACGATTTTCATATTTTCATTATAGGGGTTTTTGGATGCGCTAAATTAGCGTCTCGCATAGCGTGAAATATTCAGAATAATGCCTACCTCAAATAATGCAAGTAGCAGCGCCGTTCCCCCTTGGCTCACAAAGAGCAATGGCACTCCCGTGAGAGGCACAATGTTCAGCATTGCCGCGATATTTACGAATGATTGAGACGATATTAGTATAACAAGTCCGAGCGCGAGCAGTCTACCGAATGAATCCTCGGCCCGCGCCGCAATGCGGAGTCCACGGAGCGTAAAGAGTAGGAATAGTACTATAATTACCGATGAGCCAACGAAGCCAAATTCCTCGGCCGCAATGGCAAAAATTGAATCACCAACAGGCTCTGGTAGGAAATTGAACTTCTGGACGCTTTGACCAAAGCCTCGTCCGATGAGCTCTCCCGATCCTATGGCAAGTAGCGCCTGGCGTACCTGATAGGACGCGCCGAGCGTGTCGCGCTCCATGTCGAGAAATGTGACCAGTCGGTCGAGCACATAGGGACGCATATACGCGAGGCCCGCAAGTACGGCAATAGAGAGGACTATAAAGAATGAAAAATGTTTCCAGGACCCACCTGCAACGAGGAACATGGCTAGAATTGTCATAAAAATAACAGCAAAGGTTCCCGTATCGGGTTGCTTCAGTAGGAGTGTCCCAACAACGGCCATGACCGCGAGTAGCGGCAATATTCCGTGCTTGAATGAGGATATTTTGTATGTTCGCGATGAAAAGAGCGAGGCAAGATAGACAACAACTCCGAATTTAAGCAACTCGGCCGGTTGGAGAGAAAATCCGTATATGCTTATCCAGCGAGACGCTCCGCCGTGCGAAAGTCCTAGACTGGGAACGAACACAAGGAGCGTCAGCATGGCCGTGCCTAGAAAGATATAGAGCGATGCCTTTCTATATGCGTGGTAGTTCAGCCGCAGTGCAAGAATGAGGGCGATGCTTCCGCCAAGAAGTCCGAGACCGAATTGTCGAAACGCAATGTCAGTGAACGATGACCCCTTTGCCACGAGCCCAAGTGAGGCTGAAGAGAATATGAAAACGCCCGCAAGAACTAGCGTGGCTACAATTCCGAAAAAGAGCTTATCGAAAGGTTTGCGCATTATTGTCACCCGATAATGGCTATGACCATTCCAACCAGCGCCATGATAATACTAATAATCCAAAAACGCATGGTAACTTGGTATTCTGGCCAACCGAGCGCTTCAAAGTGATGGTGAATCGGAGCAACGAGAAATATTTTTTTCCCACGCAGTTTTTTTGAAAGAATCTGGAGTATAACAGAGCCAGATTCAACGAACAGCGGTAATGCGATAAGCGCGAGGGCTGGAACTTGACGCGTTAAAAAGGCGAATACGGAGAGCGTGACCGTGAGTCCGAGCATGCCTGTCTCTCCCATATAAAACCGCGCGGGCGGAATGTTGAACCAGAGGAATGCGAGGATCGCTCCAGTAATGACGAGCGCAAGCGCCGCGAGATCTATTTGATCCTGAAAGAATGCGATGCCCGCGTAACCAACGAATGCCGAAGCCATTACTCCGCCGGCAAGACCATCGATGCCGTCAATCACGCCGCCCGAAAACAGAGCGAGTGTAACAACCATAAATAACGGCACAATGTAGAATCCGAGATCGTATGTCCCCGTAAACGGAATGGTCAAGGTCGAATAGCCTAACTTCGAGTAGAACCACCAGCCGCCAACGGCGCCAATGAATAGAACGGCAGTGATACGTTCAACGAGCGATAGTCCACCAGCAACATAATTCCCTTTCCCGCGGATTACCAATATATCGTCTGCGAGGCCGACAAACGATGCGGCCAGAAGTGTAAACAATGGCAACCATGTCTGGCTACGCGACAGAAAGTTCATTTTTTCAGTCAACTCTGTTGGCGACACTACGCCTATTATTGCGAATAGAATAATGGTAAATAAAGTACTTCCCCAGATAATAATGCCTCCCATACGTGGCGTGGTCGTCTCCTTCTGTTTGTGGAGTTTGTTGAATATCGGTGCACCGCCACCGCCGAGTGCCTGCGTTCGCGCCATTTTTTTCCACATCTTGTACTTGTAGAGTGATCGGGTAACAAGCGGGGTTATCAAAAGCCCGAAAAAGAAGGCCACAGCCATGGGAATCAGTATTTTTGCAACATTGATGGCGGTTGGCGCAAAAATCTTTATTACATTCCCGAGTTCGATCATACTTGACCAAATTATGGCAAATATGGCGAATATTAGCAAAATATGGTACCTTCTTTACGGATTGAGTCATTCCGAAGGATTCATGTTCGAATGAGGAGGAACTAATGCAGGCATGCGAACATACTGAAAAGCACACTCTTTTCTGCGGACGAGTTTCAGTTTCGCTGTTTGGAGCGGGAAGGGACTGGAAATTGAGCGACCGCAGCACCGTCGCGACCATCTCAATGGCCGCACATATGTCAGGGGTCTGTCAGGTATATTCCCCTAACATATCGCAATTCAATGCCCGTATCTGCAAGCACGATGAACTAACTGAAGATGTGACTACCGGCATCGTGGACGCCAAGGTTCCGATATTTCGTGGCGCTCACGCGGATGGCGTTATCATCGGTCGGCGTTCTGCGTGTTTTCTGGCGACTGCTGATTGCCCCACTGTCATCATGTGGTCGCACGCGAAGCCGAACCTAGTGTGTCTTCATGCTGGCTTGCGCTCGCTCGTGGATTTCCGCCGTGTCGAAGAGGGCGCATCGAATCGTGTTCATGAGAGCGTGATTGATGCATCGCTCGAGCTTTTCGGGCGGGACAATGCCCACAAGGTGCATGTCCACGCTCTCTGCGGAATCGCAGCAGACAACTATTCATTTCCAGAAGACCATGCAGATTGGGGAGGATTCAACAGGAAACTGTTGAAGGCATTGAGAGAGATGAGCAATGGGTATGCTGACGGCGCGGTAAATGGCAACAGTATCTCACTCCCCCTTCTAATTCGAGCCCAATGCATGGCTCGAGGTGTTCGTGCCGACAGGATCAGTTGGGACACAATTGATACATACTCCGATAGAGACCATATCGGTGGTTATCGCTGGAATAGCCATCGAAGGGAGAGGAACGGGGTCTCTTCCGTATATGGCAGGAATAACGGAGTTCTTGTGTCACGACTATGGTAAGATAGAGAGCAGAAAAGCGGCGGCACGCATTCCCGCCGCTTTCTTCATTGTCCCGTCGCGTACGCGATTGAAGCGTTTATTAGTGCTTCGATATCGCTGAATCGTTCCTCCGCTGATGAACCAAGAACTACCGCAACCATTGGGCGGTTGAGTCCGACATCAAATATCACTGCGAGGTTGCCGCCCGCAATCTTTGTATATCCGGTTTTTGAGGCGATAATACCAAGCGTGGACTTAATGTCTTCATTTGTATTTTTTGCTCGATGCATAGCGCCAGAAAGTGAAGCAACCTGCAGGGAAGAATGGCGTGTTGGTGCGAATATGCCAGGATACATTTTTATGCCATATGCGAACAGCTTTGCGAATTCTTCTGCGGTACTGTATCCCCCGCTTGTTTCCACGGATACATCAAGTCCGGTTTCGTTGAAGAAATATGTATTATGGAGGTCAAGCTGTGTGCTCATCTCGTTCATTTGTTGAATGAACTCCTCACGACCAGTGTGTTCTCCTAGCGCATATGCTCCGTCATTTGATGACGATATGAGTGTGAACCATGAAAGCATGTCGGGCCGCCATACCTCTCCCGCGAAAAGTCCTTGATTCCCCTCTCGCGCGATCGCCTGTGCGCTGATGGTAACACTGTCGGCGGGATTGTTTAGTCGACCTGCAACGATTGCTGTCATAACCTTTGTGAGAGATGCAAGCGGAAGAACAGTATCCGCATTATGGCGATAGATAGTCTCATTGCGAGAAATATCATACACGACTGCGCCACGAGCACGGATTGCGGTTGTATCGAATGGGTTTGCGGTTAGTGGAGTAACCGCGCGCACTTCCTTTGCTGGAGTTCCTAGTAGATAAAAGTTAGCGCCGAGAATAACCCCAAGCACAAAAAGAACCAAGAAGCGGAATGCGTTCGCGATATCTGGATTATTTGCCGTCTTCGCCGTGGTCTCCATTGAAAAAATTCGCTAACGTTGCCTTTGTTTGTTCGTATTCTGGCAACTCTGATAGTTTAGTTATACCAAGATATGCCAGGAGCTCAAAGCTCGGACGATACGCGAAGCTACGGTCGCCACCCTCGCTTTGAACTCGCTCGATTAGGCCGCGAACGAGAAGTGTCCGAAGAATTGCGCTTGAGTTGACGCCTCGTATGTGGTCTATGGCGTGCTTCGATGCAGGCCCGTAGTAACAAATAATCGATAGTGTTTCTGTGCCGGCCCGCGGAAGATCGCGCCCTCGTTCTTCGGCAACTAGGGCGCTCACAAGATCGCTTGCTGAAGGCGCAGTGCCGAGTACAACAGAGCCATCCTTTTCAATGAGGCGAATTCCGCTAGTCGCAAGTCTCTGCTCGAGTGTGTCGAGCGCAGTTCGCACGCTTTGCGCTGGTAGTGCAAGTATGCGCGAAAGCTCCGCGATCGGCATAGGCTCTGCAGAGAGAAAAAGAACGGCTTCTATGCGCGCGCTATCATCCATAATGAGGCGTGCTAATATTAGCGCTTTCTACTATTATGTCCCCACGATGCGCACGTTGATTCACAAGCACGGCGCCGCGGCGGATAAGCTCAAGTATCGCTAAAAATCCGAGTACGATATTCATTCGCCCTTCCTTCGTACTTGCGTTGTGCTGGCCATGGAATTCCTGAAAAGAAATTCGCAAGTTTTTCTGTATTCTCGAAACCAGGCGTGTCATCACCTCTTCAATGCTAACTATCCTTCGCACGGTCGCCTGCGGTATTTGCTCAATCTTCGGAAGACTTTCTATTACCCCACGGATTGCGGATGCGAGCCCTCGCGGTGTCAGTTGGCCGCTCGTTGGGGCAAAAAATTGCGGCGCAATGCTTTTCGCCCCACTCGTTGTCCTAAACGCGATACGCCGAGTGGCGTCTGCAAGAGAGATGTGTTTGTCTCCAATGTGTCTGAAAATCTGCAGTAATCGCAGACGATATTCCATGTTCTCTATATCGCCTCGTTCATGTTCTGTAATCTCTAACGATGGAAGGAGCGAGCGAGCCTTGATAAGCATGAGCGTCGAGGCGGCGACGATGAAATTTGCTATATCTGGAATGGAGAAATGCTCGAAGTTTCTTATGTACTCGATAAAATCGTCAGTAACCTGCGCGAGTGAGACTTCGGATATGTGCATTTTTCTCCGCTCAATAAGACTGATTAGAAGCTGAAGAGGCCCCTCAAATGTACCCGCTTTGGTTATGAATTGATCTCCAGAAGTATTACTCATTTCCCAAAACACGAATGCCTAGTTCTTGTAACTGCTCCGCCCCAGCCTCGGTCGGGCTATCCATCATTAGATCGCGTCCGTCGCCTGTTTTTGGGAATGCGATAACTTCTCGGATATTCGGCTCATTGGCGAGGAGCATGACGAGCCGATCAAACCCGATCGCGAAGCCGCCATGCGGCGGCACGCCGTAGGAGAACGCATCTAGCATGTGCCCGAATTTGGCTCGCACGGTGTCCTTACCATATCCGAGGAGAAGGAATGCCCGTTCTAGAAGTTCAGGTTTATGATTTCTGATACTGCCGCCGGCAATCTCATAGCCATTAAGCACAAGGTCGTATTGCTCTGCGATGACGCCGCCAAGATCCGTGCCGTTTTCTGGCAATGTTTCCCCGCGCGGCATACTGAAAGGATTGTGCCCAAAGTCCCACTTTTGCTCCTTCTCACTCCATTCATAAAATGGAAAATCAACTATCCATGCGAATGCGAGCTCGTTCGGGTCGCTTGTGTTGTTGCGCAGGTCGGGTCGATCGGTGCCGAATTTTTTCATAGACTCTGCGTGTGTGAGCCGAGGGAACGGAATATGTGATATATGCTTGTAGGGATAACAAGACGCCACAACATGCACCATAAGCTCCTCAAGCGCTCGCATGACATCATCACGGTTTACAAAACTCATTTCAAGATCGACTTGCGTAAATTCTGGCTGTCGATCTCCGCGCGTATCCTCATCGCGGAAACATCGCGCTATCTGAAAATATCTTTCCAGGCCAGCGACCATCAAGAGTTGTTTATACTGCTGGGGCGACTGCGGTAGAGCATAAAATGTACCGCGATGAATACGAGATGGTACGAGATAGTCACGCGCTCCCTCGGGCGTTGACTTACTTAGTGCGGGCGTCTCAACTTCGACAAAGCGGCGTTTTTTGAAAAAATCGGAGATTGCCGCGATGAGGTCGCTCCTCTGGCGCAAATTATTCAGCAACCGATGCCGTCGCAGGTCGAGATAGCGATATTTCATTCTTACTTCTTCACCTATCTCATATCCATCCGAGTTTAGCTCCATTGGCGGCGTCTCGGATTCCGAAAATACCGAGAGACCACTCGCCTGTATTTCATATCCGCCGTTCTTCTGCTCGTGATTGATCATGCTAGCGGGACGCGGAGCAACCTTACCGCGCACCTCGACGACCCATTCACCTCGGAGTTTATCAGCGCCGTCACGAAGTTCCTTACCAGCAAAAACTACTTGACACTCTCCGCTCGCGTCTCGAAGATCTATAAAAATGAGCTTGCCATGATCGCGACGGACCGCAACCCAGCCGCATAACTTTACTACTTGGCCGACCTTGCTTCCTATATCGCCTATATAAGTTCGTTCCATAAGTGGAGATTAGAAATAATTGATGCCCATCGCGCGGCGTACATCCGCCATCGTGGCCGCCGCAACCTCACGGCCAGTCTCTGTGCCTTTTTTCAGAATCGACATCACAGCTGTGGTGTCTTTTGCAAACTCTTCGCGGCGCGACCGTATTGGTCGAATCATTTCGGTCAATACCTCAATAAGTCGCCTTTTTATCTCGACATCCCCAAGTCCACCTGCCGTATATCTTCGCTTCAACTCGGTTATCTCGTCGGTGCGAGAATCAAAAATATCCAGATACATAAAGACAACATTTCCCTCCACTTTCCCCGCGTCGTTTGCGTGCACATGCCCGGGATCAGTGTACATGCCCATAACCTTTTCCTCGATTGCCGCATTTGAGTCGGCAAGATAGATGCAATTATTGAGCGATTTGCTCATTTTTGCCGCGCCATCGATGCCAACAAGGCGCGGTGCGTTGGAAACCACAATGTCGACCTTTTCGAATACTTCTCCGTAGAGCGAATTGAACTTATGCGCGATCTCGTTTGTTTGCTCTATCATCGGCCGCTGGTCTTCTCCGGCGGGAACTAATGTCGCCTTGAACGCGAGAATATCCGCCGCCTCGCTCACGGGGTAAGCCAAGAAACCTGCGGGCACATTTCCTCCGAATCTCTTTTGTCGCATCTCGTCCTTCACTGTCGGATTCCGTTCTAGTCGTGCTACAGTAACAAGGTTCAAAAAAAGCACCGTAAGTTCGGCTATCTCGGGTACCATGGATTGCACAACAAGCGTCGTCTTTTTCGGGTCGACGCCCGCGGCAAGATTATCGAGCGTAACTTCAAGCACTGCTCGACTCACTTTTTCCGGATTATCGGCATTGTCGGTGAGCGCCTGAATGTCGGCAATTAGCACGAACTGTTCATGTGCATCCTGCATTCGAACCCTATTCATTAAGGATCCGACATAATGACCGAGGTGTAGCTTCCCCGTCGGTCTATCGCCAGTTAGTATGCGCTTCGTTTTAGTATCGTCGCGATTCATGCGTGAAGCACATAATACCAAATCTCCGCGGAGAATTAAAGTTGCTGTATGTGCAAGGTACCTCACTTCCTAGACACCCAGTCTCTCTTGATTTGTATTGTATGTGATCTCGTATTGCGGCGCAGGCCGGCATCTGTTTAGATGAGCCATATGTGGTAAATAGCACGATAGTTAACCTTTGTCACCCAATAAGATTAGCTGTACAAATACCGTGTGTGCGGTGATACAATTATAAAATGAAAGTAAACATTGTCTATCTCTTCGGATTATTCGAGAATCACACCGATTCTCTCTTTACATATCTTAAGAAAAATACCGTACATATTGAATGGTGTGGTATTGAATTATACCCAGAATCAGAATTTGGCTCCTACTCCTTTGCTGAGGAAATGAAAAGGATACAAACCATCATTGACGATATACGCCCTGACATGCTGGTTGCCCATAGTCTCGGCGCGTATGTTTCAGCACAATTAGTTTTTAATTGCCCTGTCGTTTTTCTAGAACCGTCTCTTGCCATTTCTGATATTGTCCTGCCAAACACAAAACATGGGAACAACGGGTCTCTGTACGATGACGGGAAACACAAAGTCAAACTATCAACTGAATTTGTAGAATCAATCAAGCTAATGCCGTCAATTAAAGAATTGGCTTACTCTTCTAAATTATCGAGTGAGGATGTGTGCATTATAGGAGCTGGGAAAGGAGGACATATCATAGCCCGTCAGTACTGTATACCGAGTTCGCGCTATGTCTATTTTCCTAATGCCAACCATATGTTTTCGGGTGGAAAAGAAAGGCGGAAAATATTATCACTTATAAAAAAGCGGCTCGACATTATACCGGGCCGCGTAAGAGATGTTTGCACAATATCTCCGTGATTGGCAGTTTGGTTAACTGCTCTATCCACATCCAATGACCCTGTGCGTTACACTCAAGAAAAACGATTTCCCCTTCGGTAGAAACAACAAGGTCGATGATCCCAAACTTGAGATTGAGTCTTTTGACCAGCTCCACGCACCTGTCGCTTGTTGAATCGTCAAGCTCATACGGTTCATGTGGAGTGTTTTAATAATCCATCATCGGTTGTTGTCAACAGCCTTGTGTGGCTAGTGTTTGCGGGCCTTTGCGCGATCAGACTCCTTGAGGAACTGCTTTCTCAATCTGATATTGCTCGGAGTTATCTCAAGATATTCATCATCGGCCATCCATTCTAGACCACGTTCTATCGTAAGCTCAAGGTGTGGTGTGAGCATAATTTTCTCATCCGAGCCGCTTGCGCGCATATTGGTAAGCTCCTTGCCCTTGGTTGGATTTACTGTCATCTCCTCTCCTTTTGCCGTGTTGCCTATTACCATGCCTTCATATACTTCTGTCGTTGCCCCAATATACAAGGCGCCGCGAGTTTGCAAATTGTCAAGAGAGAAGGCGAGCGACTTTCCAGAAGCCATTGAGATCATAGAGCCCGCTTTGCGCTTTTGTATTTCGCCAACGAAAGGTCGGAATCCGATTACTCTGCTCGCGAATATTCCTTCGCCCCTCGTATCGATAATGAATTGTCCGCGATAGCCGAGTAATCCGCGCGTGGGTCCTTCCATGATGAGGCGGACTCGGCTCCCATCCGTCTTTATGTCCTTTGCGAAAACAGCGCGGCGCGAAAGCTTTTCTATTACTGTTCCTTGTTCCGAAACGGGTATCTCTATGGTTACTTCCTCGAATGGTTCATGCCTAACGCCATCTATATTCTTAAAAATTACCTGTGGTTGAGAAACCTGAACTTCATATCCCTCGCGTCGCATATTTTCTAGCAGGATCGCGATATGGAGCTCTCCGCGCCCGTACACGCGCATAACATCGCCAGAGAAATCTATCTTGAGGCCGATGTTCACCTCTAACTCTCGTTCAAGCCGTTCGCGTATTTGTCTTCCCGTAACAAATCTTCCGTCCCGTCCAGCGAATGGAGAATTGTTAACCAGGAAGTTGAGAGCAATGGTTGGCTCGTCAACAGAAATCGTAGGGAGAGGCGCGGTATCGGTAGAATCGCAGACAGTATCGCCGATGAAAATATCCGGAATACCCGCAAACATGACAATGTCCCCTGCGTAAGCTTCTTGCACCGCAGTGCGGACTAGACCGTTGAATGTGAATATTTTCGTAATTTTGCCTTTTGCTATTTCAGTATCGTTCTTTTTCACAAATACGGTCGCGCCTTCTCGCAGTGTTCCAGTATAGATGCGTGCTATTGCGAGCCTGCCGAGAAAGTTATCATATGCGAGATTAAAAGGCTGCGCGGCGAGCGGCGCCGATACATCGTTTCCCGCAGAGGGGATTTTTTCTATGATTGTGTCTAGGAGCGGATCGAGATTAATGCGCGGGTCATTAGGATTTCTCATTGCGACACCTTCCCTGCCGATCGCATAGATGGTCGAAAATTCAAGCTGTTCATTAGTCGCTCCGAGCTCGATGAACAATTCCAGCACTTCATCGTGGGCTCTTTTCGGGTCGGCAGAAGGCTTGTCAATTTTGTTCAAAACAAGTATTGGTCGATGTCCAATCTCGAGCGATTTCTTGAGCACGAATCGCGTTTGCGGCATCGGACCTTCCTGGGCGTCTACGACAAGCAGCACAGAGTCGATGGAACGCAATACGCGCTCGACCTCTGATCCAAAATCAGCGTGGCCTGGAGTGTCTACAACATTAATCTTTGTCCCCCTATACTGAACTGATGCGTTTTTCGAATAAATAGTAATCCCGCGTTCCTGTTCTAGTTGATTTGAATCCATCGTTACGCCTTCCTGAATAGCGCCTGTTTGCCGCATGATGGCATCGGTCAAGGTTGTCTTGCCGTGATCGACATGAGCGATGATCGCGATGTTGCGAGTTTCCATAATTGCAAAAGCCCTCGCGGGCTTGGAGAGCAAGACTACCACACCTTGATGAGTAATGTCAATGACGCAGGGGGAGTGAAATAACTTTTACTGCAAGGCATTTTGGGACAGAAGTTTTTCCTGAACGCCAGCAGGCAATGAGATGGTGAATGTAGCGCCCTTGCCCTTCCCGGCGGACTCTGCCCATATGGTTCCGTTATGCGCATCGACTATATTTTTGGCTATATAGAGACCAAGTCCAGTGCCGCTCGTTTTCGCCTTAGCGGCATCGGCGCGATTGAACTTTTCAAAAAGGCCGTCAATGTTTTCAGGCGAGATTCCGGCGCCGGTATCCTGAATAGATAGCAGAATTACTCCGTCGTTTCGGCTTAGTGATATATGCACTTTCCCCCCACTTGTATATTTCAGGGCATTGTCCAGGAGATTCAATACGACCTGTCGAATTTTTTCGGAATCAAGCGTCGCCGTGAAGTCTTTTTTCTTATCCATCGTCAATGTAAACGATAGGCCAGTCTTTTCTATCGCCGGCTTCTGTGATTCGATGGTTTCGCGCAAAAGTCTTCCAAGATCGGTAGCCTCAAAGTGAAACTTTAGCTTACCAAGTTCAATTCTGGATATATTGAGAAAGTCATCGATTACCGAGACAAGCAGTTGACTAGACTGGAAAATCTTGTCAACAGCCCCACTCACTTTTTCACCCATTGCACCGAAGGATCCTTCAAGGAGCATAGACGAGTAGCCCTTTATCGCCGTGAGTGGAGAGCGGAATTGATGCGATGCCATCGAAAGGAATTCGGTTTTTTGACGACTTAATTCCTGCAACTGTTGATTAGCCCCGGCCAATTCACCTGCCAAATGCTCAATCCTCTCCCGCGATTCAACCTCTTTCAACACAGAGCGGATAAGCAGGATGCCGAAAATCGTAGTAAGGACTAAGAATACAGAATTTACAATTAGATCGCTAGTTTCAACAGACAAAAATGTTCGAATTAAAATTCCTATCCACATCAAGAAGGTGATTATCTCTGTTGCGATAACCTTGAGATTAAATAAATGATGCTTAACAACAGCATAAGCGATGGAAATAATCATTATTATTGTGAAAATCGGTCCAAGCCAAATGTAACTGTAATTGTTAAACCAGGGGAGGATTATATTAAAGATAATTCCAAAAAACCATGCGACAGATGTCCCAACAATAATAAAACGATATTGAGCTTTCTCAATATGGTTAGTTGCCTTCCTGTATCCATTTAAAAGATTTTCAAATGCTGCACTAAGGTAAATAAAGAGAAAAATTAAGAAAAAAGCGTAATTTACAGTATCGATACTTACAGATTTTTGAGTGCCATTTAGCGTGATGTCTTTAAGGAATAGATATTTATTTGATAGAAACAGGATTGAAAGGAAAATTGATGGAGTGACAACGATAAAGAAATCCAGGGCATCGAACTTTTTCTTTGCGGGGAATACCCGTGAAAACAATAAAAAAAGGCTTACGAATGTGGCCCCAATAACATAATACGAATTCGCGAAGAAATATGCTGAATCAACTGACGTTGCGTTCAAAAAAAGAGCTAAACCCAGTGACCAAAATGACAATAATACAACAAATAAACCGAAAACCTTGCCAACAAGATTCTTTTGTCCTAACACTACTAGAAGTGCTAGAAAACTATTGAGAATCGAGATTATAAATAGAAAAGTTGTCTTAATCTCCATTTTTACTTCTTTGCAACGAGCACATGGTGGATTCGTAGTGGTTCATAAATCGCGCGCATTTTATTCGGCTGGAATCCAGATTTTAACGCAAGATCGATGAGCTCTTCTGTGCTTCTATAAATCATTTTCCAATTTACTAAATTGGTTACGAAACGCCTTTCAATATTATCATCAATGTTGGCTATTATCATTACCCCACCATTTTCTAGACTATTATAAATCACTGACAGTACCTTGACCACCTGTAAATCATCAAAATAATCCAACAAACCCACCATTTCGACGATATTTATCTTGTCTTTATGTGTTAAATGAGCTGGGAAATTGGAGGCAGTATCTACAATCCATCGTAATCTGAATTGTTTTGGGCATATCATCGCAAGACTTTTACTATACTCAATAGCTTCTGGGTTTTTATCCAGAAAAATAACGGATACCCTCAATTTTTTAGGTATTTTAAGTCTGGACATTGCTTCGATTACCGCCCGAGCCGACCCGGAAGCAATACTAAGGAGGCCAATATTGACATCTTGTTTTACAAGCTTCTTTGCTGTATTTCTGATTATTTTCTTAACTAGTCTTAGTCGATTACGCGCCGCCTTTGCATTTATTGTACTGAACCATAGCTTATGCGCTATGGCCTCAGCCCAGTTAGAAGTTAGATGTGGGTGGCCACCGCTATAAAGTACCTCTAGTGCCTCATGTGTCGTTGCTTTATTGATGACGATTTCTGCGCCTCGATGGGTTTTTTTTACAAAACCTCCGAGTATTGAAGGGAGTAGATTAATCAATGGAATGATTAATAGATTCAACACACCCCTAGTAGGTCCGATTTTTTCATAACCTGCGGCGCTGTCATCGTCAACAGAAATTCTTACTCCTTTATGAATCCATTGATCCCTCATAATCTCCTAAAAGCCCTATCTCATTTATTATCAAACTAGATATTGATAGCAACTTACTGAAATCGTCCTTGGTTTTTTGATAGACACGATCTCTATGATTGAGAAAAGTTCTTCCAATACGCACTTCGATTCTATGCTTTCTTAGGAAAAAACGCGATGGGGTGAGACCAAAGGAACCTGTGATGGCGATTGGGATAATGACGGCGCCTGTTTTTTCAACAAGGTAACCGATGCCGGGTTTGCCCTCGTGCAGTTTACCATCCGGCGTTCGCTGACCTTCAGGAAACATCAATAATGTCCCGCCGCGCCGTAGGAGTTTTACATGGTCTTTAAGCGCTACATCATAATCTCCTGTTCCGAGAGGCGTGGAGATGCCGCCAAGAACACTGAACACGATATCGCCTATGATGTATCTGAAGAACGGCATCGAGCGATAGTGTTCCTTGCTCATTGCCATGTAGAATATTGGATACAATGGCGAAAATAGTCCTGGCGCCACAGAGACGAGAAACGGGTCCATCCACGTTATGTGATTCGACGCAAGAATAACACCATGAGACCCGTCGACATTGGCAAGATTTTCGGCTCCTCGTATCCGCAAGCGCACAAAGAAGATAAACAGGATGCGTAGCGGCGCCCATACGAGTTTCTCAAAAATATATGGGAGAGCTTGCTTCACTGTTTTATGCCGCCTTGGTTAGAGAATAATCGGGGTGAGTAGGCGGGCGAATGCTCGTGCAAGGGGGTAGTACCAGCGCTCTGCATAGATGTCGTCATTGAAAATAGTGGCAGATTTTTTCCACAGCGAGATGATTCTGTTCAGGTCGCGTAGCATTTTCTTGTCGCTAAACAATACTCCCACCTCCATTGTAACACCAAAGCTGACAGGATCTGTATTCTGGCTTCCAACTATTGCCCGTTCTTCGTCAATGACTAGCGCTTTTGCGTGTATCATATCTGACGAGAAATGAAATGTGATGCCAGTGGACGCAAGTTCGCGAGCGAATATGCGATGAAATACATTGATATATCTCGGATCGGTATGTAACGGAAGCACGATGTCTATACTGACATTTCTCCCGCGCGCGGCTCGCAGGGCAGATGACAACCAGCGAGGGGGGATGAAATATGGCGTGACGATTACAATTTTGGAATTCGCTTCGTCGATAAGTTCTCGGTATTCCTTTGGGAAAGTCGGTTGTCCTAAATTAGGCCAGTGCTCGAGAATACGCATATGAGTCTTTCGCAATCTCTGACGCAATGGTGATGCGTGGGCATAGGCGAGAATGCGAGTATCCTTGCCGCCACAGAGTTCATAAAAACGCGCGACAGACCGTAGAAGCGGCTTTGTTGCAGACCCCGTTATTCGCATATGCAGGTCTGTCCATTTTCTATATTCATCACCGATATTAACGCCACCAATAAACGCGATCTTTTCATCGACAATGAGGATTTTGCGATGCGTTCGATACAATATGTGGTTGTAGAAGATTACTTCTGCTCCAGCGGCACGGAGCTTTTCCTGCGTAGCCCGATTGAACCAGAGACTACCGAAGCCGTCCGCGACTATCTTTACGGATACTCCCGCTGACGCTTTAGCCTCGAGCGCGGCAATAAAGTCGTGCGTGAGGCGCGTATCATTGTTGAAAATATAGATTTCCCAATATATTGAATGGCCCGCACGCTTGATAGCATCAAGCATGGCAGTCCATGCCGCCTCGGAATTGATATAAAATTTATATTTTCTCACGAATCATATCCCCTCCTCGCGAAGTTCCTCGGCAAGTTTTCGAACTTTGCGAGAAAGATGTTGGGGGGTCGCGATATTGAGCCGAACGAAGAGGTCGCCTGTCTTGCCATTCAGCGGAACACCCTTCCCGCGCACGCGCAATGTCTCCCCATACGAAACGCCAGCAGGTATTTTAAGTGTGATGGATGAACTGTCGAGAAGCGCCACAGGATACTCCGCGCCAAGAAGCGCATCACTCAACTTAATAGTGAGCTCCATCACAAGGTTCACCCCATCGCGCCTCCACTCGGAATGCGGTTCCACATGTATTTTGGCATAGAGATCGCCTGCCATGCCGCCTGGTATCGATTCCCCTCGGCCCGTTAGTCGTATCATTTCCCCATCTCCAATACCGGCGGGCAAAGTAATTGCGATTTCCTCGCTTCTCTTCGCTACGCCATGGCCGCCGCATCTCTTGCAGGGCTTCTTGGGTATTTCTCCCTTGCCGAAGCATGTATCGCATGTTCGCTCCGTGGTGACATTGCCAAGGAGCGACCGCCGTGCCTCACGGAGTCTGCCCTTACCGCCACAGATGGTGCATTTTGTCATCGCAGAGTCAGCTTCCTTGCCACTCCCCTTGCATTCATCGCAGACACCAACCTTATTTATGAGAACGGTTCGTTTGGTGCCGTAAATCGAGTCTGCAAATGATACCTGCAGATCTATAGAAATGTCTCTGCCTCGCGGTTGGCGTCGCGCTCTGCCCCCACCGAAGAACTCGCTGAATATATCCCCAAGATCAACATTTTGAAAATCCCCAGCGCCAGTAAAATCAAACCCGGAGAAATCAAAGCCGTTAAAGCCGCCGCCCGGCGGCGCACCAGCAGTATCGCCAAAGACACGGCCGTATGTGTCATATTCAGCGCGTTTTTTATCATCCGATAGCACTTGATATGCCTCGTTCACTTCCTTGAAGCGTTGGTCGTCAGCCGATTCGTTTTTGTCGGGATGGTATTTGTGCGCCATCTTTCGGAAGGCCTTTTTGATGTCATCCTTGGAGGAATTTCGCTCCACGCCAAGAATTTTGTAGTAATCCTTGTTATTCATTGCAGAAGTATATCACGCGCTCTCTACGAGGCTGTCGCATTCGGATTGCTGGCGTCGTCCCCATTCTTTTTATCGTCGAACTCCGCATCTCGTACACCACCGTTGCCCTGCTGTTGTCCTTGCGACGCCGCCATCGCAGGGCCAATTTTTTGGATTTCCGTTGAGAGTCCCTCGGTAGCCCTTTGTATTACCTCCGCATCGGAGCCACCAAGAGCCTGTTTTAGGGCTGCGATTTTATCCTCTACAGACTTCCTCAACTCCGATGGTATTTTGTCGCCCGCTTCCTTAATCGATTTCTCTGCGGTATACGCAAGTGATTCGCCAATATTGCGCGCCTCGGCATGCTCTTTCTTTTTAGCATCTTCTGCGGCATGTAATTCGGCATCTTTCTTCATTTGTTCAATATCGTCCTTCGTAAGGCTAGAGCGCGCCTCGATGCGTATTGATTGTTCCTTCCCGCTCGTTTTGTCCTTTGCCTTGACTGACAGTATGCCGTTCGCGTCTATATCGAAGCTCACCTCGACTTGAGGAACACCGCGCGACGCCGGCGGTATACCCTCGAGTGTGAATTTCCCGAGTGTTTTATTGTCGTGCGCCATTTGTCGTTCGCCCTGCACGACATGTATCTCAACAGCAGTCTGGTTGTCGGCTGCCGTTGAAAAGATTTGGGTTTTTGAGACGGGGATAGTCGTATTACGATCAATGAGTCTGGTTGCGACACCACCCAGCGTTTCAAGTCCAAGCGAGAGCGGCGTAACGTCCAGAAGAAGAACATCCTTTACATCGCCTTGAAAGATACCGGCCTGTACGGAGGCACCGATTGCAACGACTTCGTCTGGGTTTATTGATTTATTTGGTTCTTTTCCGAATAAATTTCTTACTGCATCGACAATCGCTGGCATTCGCGTTTGCCCGCCGACCATGATGATTTCGTCAATGTCCGTCTTTTGAAATCCAGACGCCGCAACAGCGCGTTCGGTGATCAGAACAGAACGGTCAATATATTCACGCGCAATCTCCTCGAGTTTTGCGCGTGACATTTTTAACAAAAGGTGTTTTGGACCGCTTTGATCAGATGTTATGAACGGGATGTTTATTTCCGTTTCCACGGTAGTTGATAGTTCATGCTTCGCGCGTTCGGCCGAGTCCTTCAGGCGTTGTAGCGCGAGCGGGTCTTTCGTGATATCGACTGCTGAATCCTTCCTGAATTCGTCAGCTATCCATCGAATTATTTTCTGGTCTATGTCTTCTCCGCCCATGTGCGAATCACCGTCGGTGGCTTTCACCTCGATGCTCTGCTCCGTTCCGTCTCCAGAAATATCGAGTACCGACACATCGAATGTGCCACCGCCGAAATCGTATACAACTATTTGCTCGTTCTTTTTCTTATTAAAACCATACGCGAGCGCCGCTGCGGTCGGTTCATTGATAATGCGTCGAACGGTAAAGCCCGCAATTTCGCCGGCATCTTTAGTCGCCTTGCGCTGAGAATCATCGAAGTATGCAGGCACTGTAATAACAGCCTCTGTAATCTTCTCGCCAATCTTCGCCTCCGCGTCGCTCTTTAGCTTCTGCAAAATTTTAGCTGAGATTTCTTCGGGACGGTACTCCTTGCCACCCATTGCTACTTTTACGCCGCCGTCATCGGCTGCTTTGATTGAATACGGAACTGCTGACTTGTCTCGCTGAACTTCGGGCGCATCAAATCGATGTCCCATGAGTCGCTTCACGCCATAAATAGTGTTCTCGGCATTCGTAATTGCTTGACGTTTTGCAACAAGCCCGACGAGCTGTTCGCCGGTTTTTGATGCGGCAACGATAGACGGTGTTGTCCTCGCGCCTTCGCTATTCTCTATGATTCTCGGTTGTCCACCCTCAACGATCGCCATCGCCGAATTAGTAGTCCCGAGATCTATGCCTAATATTTTTGCCATACGATTGAATTACGTTTTATTTTGCCGATAACTGCCGACCTTCACCTGCGCGGGGCGTATGACGCGATTCCCGCGCCTATATCCATCCTGAAGCACCTCGATCACCTGGTGGTCATTTTTCTCATCATCAACATCCACAACGGCCACAGCTTGATGAAAATTCGGATCGAATTGCTCGCCGCTCGGATTGAATTTCTCAACATGGTGCTTTGCAAGCATTGACGACAGTTGATTATATATCTGCTCTACCCCAACGCGCCAATGTGCCTCTATGTCCGCCCATCCATGGCCTGACATGGCCATGCTGAAACTGTCCAAAATTGGAACAAGGTCGTGGAAGCACTCGTCGCGTACAGTCTCCATTAATCGCTCACGAGATGATGATTCCTCCTTGCGCGCATTCACATAATCCGCCTGCGCCCGTTGCCACCCATCGAGATAATCCTTGCGTTGCACCTCGCATGCGCTAAGTTCATCGCGTAATTTCTTGATTTTAATCTGTGCGCCTTGTTCGGATTCAGTAGCATCCGTCGGCTCGATCTCAAAATCATTTTGTTCTGCCGTATTGTCCTCAACCATAGTACACGCATTATATCACTTATTCTCAATTGCGCAAGGCCTCTCTCATAATCGAGAACACCTCACCGCTAGTAATTCATGAGTTTCTTGGCCTTGTCGTGAAGCCGAATTTTCTCATGTGCTTTCGCTTCAATTTGACGGATGCGCTCGCGAGTAACCCCGAACTCCTTCCCCACCTCTTCAAGCGTGTGCATAATACCATCAGTTAGTCCATGACGCATTTCTAGTATACGGCGCTCTTTTGGCGTGAGGTCATTGAGGATTTCCTTAATTTGGTCGGCAAGTATTCGCTGTGCCGATTGTTGATCTGGGGAGAGCAATTTGTCATCTGGTATAAACTCTCCCAGCGTCGACCGATCATCCTCGTCTCCGATCGGCCGTTCAAGACTTACAGTATTTTGGTCAATTTTTTCTATAGTATGAATCTTTTCGACATCAACGCCCATTTCGGTTGCTATCTCCTCTGGAAGCGGTTCGCGGCCGAGGTCTTGCGAGAGACGGCGCACAACTTGCTTGTATTTGGCAATCGTTTCTACCATATGCACCGGTATTCGGATGGTGCGCGACTGGTCTGCGATCGCGCGCGTTACCGCCTGTCGTATCCACCAAGTGGCATAGGTCGAGAATTTGTAGCCTTTTGTCCAGTCAAATTTTTCGACCGCCTTGAACAATCCGAGATTTCCCTCCTGAATTAGGTCAAGTAGCGTGAGATCACTCGAGCGCCCGACATACTTTTTCGCGATGGATACGACAAGGCGGAGGTTCGCCTTTATAAGAATATTCGCCGCCTCGCGGTCGCCTAACTCAATGCGCTTTGCAAGTTCGCGCTCGTCTGCGGCAGAGATAAGTTTGTAATTGCCGATCTCTTTTAAGTACATTTGAACCGAGTCGAGCTGGGTGCTTTCCGACACGCGACCACTCGTTGGGAGTAGGTCATCAGAACCGGTCTCGAGGAGCTTCCCACCTTCAAGAACATCTATTCCAGCCGCTCCGAACCGTTCATACAACTCATCGAGAAACAGCACATCGTCCTCAATATCAGGGAATTCTTTCAGTATCTCATTGTAGGTAACGAACCCGCGGTGCTTTCCTCGCGCAAGAAGAACATCAGCGCGTTGTTCGCGGACTTGCTTTGACAGTTTCTTTCTGCGAGCTGGCAATTTCCTTTTTTTGGCGGGAGATTTGCTGGATTGAGGACTTGAACGTATCCGTGAATCGCTTCGCTTCGCAACGGCTCGCATTGTGGCCTTTTTTCCGGCAGGCTTGTGTTTCGCGCGTATTTTTATTCGTGGCGCGACCTTGCGTGCCCCGCGCGCAGTACGAGCCGTTCGAGCCGCTGACCTTTTTCTTTGTGTTGTTGTTTTTACCGGCATACGAGTATCTGATTACATTAATTCATTGTCGCGCAAGGTACTGTGCGCTAGTTTTTGGTTAAGGTCATTACAGCGACTGACTGCTTCTCGGACCGCCTGCGGGTCACCGCTTGACTCTATCTGCCGCAACGAACGCACTGCGGCATTGAGCTCCTGCTTGATAACCTCATGGCGCAGGTGCTCAAGCAACTGCTCAATTTCCACATTGGGCGGGCTCTTTCCAAAATACATTTCTGCCTCGAACAGAAGTGCTTCGCGTTCATCTATGCACTTCGACATGGCGGCATGCCATGTCGCCGACCCTACGATCGTCTCCGCAATACCTGCAAGGCCTTCGTCTTTTGTCCACCAAAATATACCTAACAGACGGCGTAGAAGGATCTCCATCCGAGTTTTTTCTCGAGAATTCAGCGTCTCGCTACTGCGCTGTGCGGAGGTTGCTCGTGCAGATGAGTCTTTTGCTGTCCGCATTATCTGTTCGCAGTCCTTCCAGAGCGGCTCCTCCGGAAGGCCCAACGCAGTAGAGATCCTGCCAATAAAATGCGCTCGTTCCGTTGCTTTTTCAAGAAGCGCGACAAATGGCAGGATGCTTTCCGTTGCCTTGACGGCCTGCCTATGTCGATCTCCGCCCTCGTCTATAAGGAGACCGAGAAAGTAGTCAATAATATGCTCGGCATTCCGAACAATACGATGCCACTCATTTGGGTCTTTGCGAGCGAGGTCAGCAGGGTCACTCCCTTGAGGCAATCGAACCGCCCGCGAGTCAATCCCGCGGGCAAGCATAAGCTCGATCGCGCGCTTCGAGGCACGAATGCCTGCGTCATCGCCGTCAAATGCCGTAATTATGGTATTAGCGAATCTTGCAACTAGCTCAATATGAGATTCAGTGAGCGCAGTTCCTGACACAGCGACCGCATTGGTTATACCGACTTTATGTGAGAGAACGACATCAAATTGTCCCTCTACGAATACTGCTGTACCGAGTTGCCTTATGGATGTCTTAGCAAGATCAAATCCAAACAAAGCCCGCGACTTGTCATATATCGGCGAATCAGGACTGTTGATGTACTTCCCCGGGACCTGACCTATTCGCCGATTCTCATCCGATGCCTCGTCTCCGAACATTCGTCCCGAAAATGCTATAGGGTGTCCGTGCGTGTCGTTAATGGGGAACATTATCCGATTGCGGAATCGATCGTATGTTCTTCCCTTTGATGTCGCCGATACTCCGACCCGAACTAGGTCCTCGGGTTTGTGCTTCTTAACGAGCGAGTCATACAAGGAGCGCCACTCGGCCGGCGCGTATCCGATACCGAAACGCTCTATCGCCTCGGAGTCGACGCCGCGCGTATTGAGATACATGAGAGCGCCCTGGTTACTAGTCAGGCGTTCGCGGTAGAACAGAACGGCATCCCGCAATATCGCGCGATATCGCATGCGCTCATCATCGCCGTGCTCGAATGTCTCCATGACGGACACGCCGGCGCGGTCAGCAAGAATACGAAGGGCATCCTTGAATTGAACGCCCTCAAGTTCCTGCACAAAGGTGAAAATATCACCTCCGCGGGCACATCCAAAGCAGTAATAACTGTCACGCGAGGGCGAAACGAAGAATGAGGGCGTTTTCTCGTTATGGAATGGGCACCTTGCCTTGAAATTAACCCCCGCCTTCTCCAGTTTTATGTATGTTCCTACTACCGCCTCAATGCCCAGCCGGCTTTTAATTTGCTCGACTGTTGACGACATGGCTATGAATTATATCCTAATGGACGACTCATTGTCTGCTTGTGTAGGGTCTATAGTTTCAGTTTTATCACGCACGGAGCGTTCTGCATGATAACCAGTTCCAACGGGAACAAGCTTACCGACTATTACATTTTCCTTCACGCCTCGAAGTCGGTCAGTCTTTCCCGCGATTGACGCATCGATGAGCACGCGTGTTGTGTTTAGGAAGGACGCCGCAGATAGCCAGCTAGATGTGTTCAGAGCGACTTCGGTAATGCCAAGAACAAGTGCCTCTACTGTCGCACTCTCTTCTCCGCGTGACTGTGCGGCGGCGTTTTCGATTTCAAGTTCCCCTGCGTCGACGACCTCTCCAACGATATATCGCGTGCCGCCCTGCGATGTTATCTTTCGCCGTGAGAACATTTGGCGAACGATGACCTCCACATGCTTTGGAGACACTGCCTCTCCCTGCAGGGAGTACACGGCAATGATCTCCCGTATAATGTAGTTCTCGGCAGCTTCTTTGCCGCCATATTTGAATAGCTCGGAAATATCTACAGCGCCATCAGTAAGTATGTCCCCCTTCTTCACGCGGGCGCCGCGATCAACGAGTATAGTCCGATTTGGTAAAACTGGATATGTGATCGATTCTTGTTTTGCCTTCTTGCCTCCCTCGCCGAGGATTACGATGCGCTTTTCCTTGCGGTCTCGGCTAATCTCAATTACCTCGCCGTCATCGTGCGCGATAACTGCTGGATTTGCGGGTGAGCGACGCTCAAAGATTTCATCTACGCGCGGGAGACCCATAGTTATATCTCCTTCCGCTGAAGCAATGCCTCCGGCATGGAATGTGCGCATGGTAAGCTGTGTGCCAGGTTCGCCGATTGCTTGGGCCGCTACGATGCCTACGGCTTCACCGAGAGATACAATTTGGTTGCGGCCGAGATCGTAACCATAGCATTTCTGACAGATACCGCGTGTCGCAAGACATGAAAGCGGAGAACGAGCGTACACTTCCTCTATGCCGCTTGCGCCGACAAGCGATGCATCTTCCTTGCTAAGCAAGTAACCCGCCTTGAAAATCGTTTCGCCGCTCTCTGCTGTGATCGTCTTGGCGAGTATTCTTCCGCGAATTGAGTTTGCAATATTCGTTTCTAGGCCGAAAGCGTTTTTCTTGGAATAGCGTCTGCCCTTCGTGTCCTTGCAATCTTCGAGCAGAATAACGCTCTCCTGCGCAACATCAACGAGTCGGCGCGTTAAGTATCCTGACTTAGCCGTATTGAGCGCGGTGTCAGATTGCCCCTTACGCGAACCGTGAGTTGTAATGAAATATTCAAGAGGAGAAAGACCTTCAATGTATGACGAGATGATCGGAAGTTCGTTGATACGCCCAGTAGGTCCTTGAATGAGACCTTTCATGCCGGTCATTTGGTTTAACTGTCCGAGAGTGCCACGCGCTTTGGATGTGATGATATCGACGATCGCTCCGTTTTTTTCGACCGCTGTAAGAAGATTGTCCTCAATGATATCCTTCACTCCCTGCCAGACTTCGATAAGCATGCGATAGCGTTCGTCGTCGGAGATATATCCCTCCGCATACTTTTCATCAATCGTCGCCGCGTCTGCCTTAGCCCTTGAAACAGTTTCCAATTTTATTGGTGGAGTGATAAAATCCGACAACCCCAGACTAATGCCGCTCGCCATTGCATAGCGATATCCAAGATCCTTAATTTTATCCAGAATGGACGGTGTTTCGTTTGTCCCATACCTTGAGATAAGTTGCTCCATTATCAGACCGATCTCCTTCGAGGTCACGTCTCGATTTATGAATGGAAAATCGCTCGGCAGAACACTGTTGAAGAGAAGGCGGCCTACGGTTGTTTCGAATACCGAACCCGCGAACTCTCTATACTTTGGAGTGTCCGACGCCTTCAGCTTGATGGGTGCGCGAAAATCAATGCGCCCTAGATCGTGCGCCAGTATTGCACTGTTGGTGCTCGCAAACAACTCGCCCTCGCCGATAGTTCCTGGCGCGAGCTTCGTCATCCAATAGCATCCAAGTATCATATCCTGACGCGGCGTGACGATGGGATCACCGCTTCCAGGACGCAATAAGTTTTTGTTTGATGCCATAAGCTCACGCGCCTCTCGCTGTGCTTCGGGGGTGAGCGGAACATGCACCGCCATCTGGTCGCCATCGAAGTCGGCATTGAACGCGGTGCATACGAGTGGATGCAGCTGGATTGCGTTACCCTCGATCAATATCGGCTGAAATGCTTGGATGCCAAGACGGTGAAGCGTGGGTGCGCGATTCAGCAGTACATATTTATCCTTAATGACCTCCTCGAGAATCGCCCAGACTTCCGGCGCCCCTTCCTCTATAAGGCGACCTGCTCCGCGGATATTGTAGGCAAGCTCTCCCGCGAGAATCTTTGAGATCACGAACGGACGAAATAATTCAAGGGCCATATGTTTCGGCAGTCCGCACTGATGTAGTTTGAGTTCGGGACCGACGACGATAACACTGCGACCAGAATAGTCTACGCGCTTGCCGAGAAGGTTGCCGCGGAAGCGCCCTTGCTTACCTTTTAGCATATCGGCGAGGCTTTTGAGTGGGCGGCGTCCACCTTGACTTGTTGCAACTGCGCCCTGTGTGCCATATCGTATCGAATTGTCTATAAGGGCATCGACCGCCTCCTGCAAAATACGCTTCTCGTTACGCTGGATGACTTCAGGCGCGCCAATGTCTTTCAATTTCTTTAAGCGATTATTGCGATTGATGACGCGACGATATAGATCGTTGATATCACTGGTGGCATGTCGTCCCCCATCGAGCGCCACCATTGGGCGAAGCGCTGGCGGTGTCACGGGCACGACAGTGAGAAACATCCACTCGGGACGGCTTCCAGCTCTAAGGAGCGAGCGCGCAAGATTAAGGCGCTTTCGGATGCGAATGCGTTCGGCGGCGGGCGCATGTTCCAATTCGCGCTCGAGCTCATCCGCGAGCTTACCAAGATCAAGCGAGGCGCATATTTTGTAAACAGCCTCTGCGCCGATCTCTGCGTCGAACATTCCGCCATAACGCAATGATGCGCCATGATATGTCGGCTCATCGATAACGCGACCGACTCTAATAGACTCTATCTCTTTTTTGAGATCGTTCATCGACTGCTTGATTTTCTCGCGCTGGGATTCGCTCTCGATGGTCTTCACTTTTGCCCGATATTCCGCATCCAAATCTTTAAGGATGCGGTTCCGTTCGTTTTCATTGACATGCGTAATAAGGTAGCCGGCAAAATACACGACTCGCTCCAGATCGGAGAGTGTCATGCCAAGCAGGTTGCCAATGCGCGACGAACCACCTCCGCGCAAGAACCAAATATGTGCGACAGGCGAGGCTAGCTCTATGTGGCCCATTCGTTCACGGCGAACTATTGAACGAGTAACTTCTACGCCGCATTTCTCGCAGATAATGTCTTTGTAACGAATGCGCCGATATTTGCCGCAGTAACATTCATAGTCTTTTTCTGGACCGAAGATTCGCTCGTCAAAAAGTCCCGCTCGTTCGCTACGCTGTGTGCGATAATTTATGGTCTCCGGCTTCGTCACTTCACCGAATGACCACTCGCGAATTCGTTCCGGAGACGCGATTTTTATCGAAATCGCCTTGAAATGGTCCTTTGGATTAGCGTATTGCATGGTTATTCGTAGATAAGGTTGATATCGAGCGCGAGACCCTTGAGTTCTGACACAAGCACATTAAAGGATTCTGGCAAGTTCGGTTCGGGAAGCTCGCTGTTTTTTACGATCGCGTCAAACGCCGCCGCGCGGCCGCGAATGTCGTCCGATTTTATGGTAAGAACTTCACGAAGAGTATGCGATGCGCCATATCCCTCAAGCGCCCAGACCTCCATCTCTCCGAACCGTTGACCGCCTCCCTGTGCCTTGCCTCCGAGAGGTTGCTGTGTAATGAGCGAATATGGACCAATCGAGCGCATGTGAATCTTGTCTTCGACCATGTGGTGCAGCTTCAGAATATACATATATCCGATGGCGATGTCTTGCGCGAACTTATCGCCCGTCCGACCATCGTAAAGAGGAACCTTGCCCGAACGCGGGTATCCTGCGCGCAAAAGCTCGCTGTGTATCTCCGTTGCCGTTGCTCCCATGAATGAAGGAACGATTGCCTGATAGCCGAGTGTGTGCGCCGCAAGCCCAAGGTGCATTTCAAGTATTTGTCCAAGATTCATGCGGCTCGGCACGCCAAGTGGCGTTAGGATAACATCGATCGGAGTCCCATCCGCGAGATAGGGCATATCCTCTTCCGGAAGAATGCGCGAGATAATGCCCTTGTTTCCATGACGCCCCGCTAACTTGTCGCCGACCGAAATATTGCGGACTTGCGCAACTTCTACATAGACCTTTTTTATAATTCCCGATTCGAGCCTGTCGCCGCGATCGCGCGAAAATACCTTTATGCCGACAACGCGGCCTTTCTTGCCATGCTCCATGCGGAGCGATGTATCCTTAACATCGCGAGACTTCTCGCCGAAGATGGAACGGAGAAGCCTCTCCTCTGGCGTGAGCTCCGTTTCGCCCTTTGGCGTGATTTTGCCGACGAGAATGTCATTCGGGTGCACCTCCGCGCCTATACGAATGATACCGTCCTCGTCCAAATCCTTGAGTTTCGACTCGCCAACATTTGGAATATCGTGAGTTGTTATTTCCGGACCAAGCTTCGTGTCGCGAACATTCACCGAAAATTCTTCTATGTGTATGCTTGTAAATTTGCTCTTTTTCACGAGGCGCTCCGAGAGAATGATGGCATCCTCGTAATTTGCTCCGCCCCACGACATGAATGCCACAAGCGCATTCTGGCCCAGCGCGACTTGGCCATGTTCGGATGTCGATGCGTCTGCAAGCAAGTCGCCCTTTTTAACTTTCTGTCCGATCGATACAACAGGACGCTGGTGAAATGCAGTGAACTGATTGGTTCGAGAAAAATTGACGAGGCTATATGACTCCGTCTTTCCTTTACCGGAAACCTCTATCTGGCGGGCATCAACCTTCGAAATTTCTCCATCGATGCCACTGTATATTAATCGTCCACTGTATTTTGCCGCGGCTGATTCTATTCCAGTCGCAACTACCGGCGCTTCGGGCACAATGCAAGGGGTTGCCTGTTTTTGCATGTTCGAACCCATTGCGGCGCGCGTTGCGTCATCGTGCTCAAGGAATGGGATCATGCATGCGGCGAGCGAGTATGCTTGGTTGGTCGCCACATCTATGTACTGTATCCGATCACGAGAAACGAATTCCGGTTTAGTCTTCACGCGAGCTTCGACTTCAGTATCGAGCAGTATCCCATCGTCTCCATAGCGGACTCCGGCGTGTGCTATCACGGCGTTCTCTTCTTCGAGCGCGTTCAAATAGGCGATCTCGTCGGTGATCCTACCATCAACAACCTTCCTGTATGGGGTTTCAATCACTCCAAACTCATTAAGGCGGGCGTATGCCGCGAGATGCAGAATCAATCCGATATTCGGGCCTTCAGGTGTTTGAATTGGACACACGCGACCATAATGGGAAGTATGCACATCGCGAACTTCAAAACCGGCACGCTCGCGCGTGAGACCCCCGGGACCTAGAGCTGAAAGACGACGCAGATGTTCAAGCTCCGCGATTATATTCTCTTGACCCATGAACTGTGACAGCTGGTTGGTCGTGAAAAATTCCTTGAGACGGGCCTGAAGCGGTCGAGGACTTATGAGCTGTGTGGGGAGCGTGATATCCGTGTCGACAGTTGACATCCTATCCTGAATATACCGCTTCATTTGGGTCAGTCCCAGACGTATCTTGAGTTGCAACAACTCACCCACTCCGCGCACGCGACGCACACCAAGGTGGTCAATGTCATCCTCCTTCGCATCGGGGGTGTTGTTGAGAGATATCATGTGCTTTACAATGAGAACAAGATCGTTAAACGACATTGTGCGTCGTGCCATTTCATTCTCCCCCATATCAAGCGAAAAACGATCATTGAAGCGATACCGACCGACAAGGGACAAGTCATAACGCTCTTTTCCAAGGATGCCCGTAATGAATTCGCGAGCATTCGAAGCATTAGCAAGATCGTTATCCCGTATCTTTTTGTAAATTTCTAGATATGATTCGTCGACGGTGCGCGCCGAGTCCTTTTCAAATGAGTGTTTGATGGACGCAATTCGTTCTCCTAGGGAATCGAATGCGTCAAAGATTTCCGAATCGCCCTTTCCCTCGATATCGGCGAGCACGCGCAATAGTGAGGCGACGGAGAATTTTCGACGACGATCTATACGCACATAAATAGCGCCATCCGCCTCCGTTTCGAATTCAACCCACACGCCGCGTACTGGGATAATCTTCGCGCCAAAGAGGAGCTTGCCCTTTACTTCATTGGTTGTGAAGAATACACCGAAGCTTCTTGCGAGCTGGGGAACAACGATACGCTCATTGCCATTGACAACAAATGTGCCGTGCGGCGTCATCATTGGGAAGTCTGCGAGAAATATTTCCTGCTCCTTGCTCTCGCCGAGTATTTTGTTGGTGAGACGAATAGTTGCCTTAAGCTGACCGTCAAGTGAGAGCTTGTTCGCTTTTGCATAATGCTCGTTAAACTTGGGTTCCTTCAATTCGAGATTTACGAATTCAAGAGTAAATTTCTTACCCGTATAATCATCGATTGGAGAGAACTCCTTGAATGTCTCCTGGACCCCCTCCTTCAGAAGCCATGCATATGACTTCTGTTGCATCTCTATTAGATTCGGAAACTCGGCAAGAGGCGCCTTATATTTCGAGAAATGCTTCTGCTGTGTTGTCATAAATATTTGTATTGAGGGCCAAAAAACAAAAATGCCACCTATATCTCTACAGGTGTTTATTGCGCTTGGTTTTTATGAGCCGGTCGGCATTCGAACAAGCGTTTATCGAATAGATATTCCTCCTTTGGCGGCACTTGGTTTAGCACCTAATGGCCGTATATGCAAGTGTATAAGCGAGTATATAGATGGTCGAATATCCTGTCAAGCAGTTATCCACCGATTACTATACCACATCCTGCTGGGCTGAATGAAAAAAGAAACGGCCCACATTTATGGGCCTTGCAACAGGTTCATCAGGTCGTTCCTAAACTAAATCCAAAATCCGCCGTCGTACCGGAGGAGATGCTCCTCTTCCGTCGTGAACGGTGGTTTCGCGATAACCACCGTCTTGCCATCCTGCGCCGCCCTATATGCGGCGTAGAATGTCCACATACGTGGATCCACTCGCAGGATGTTTCCATCTCTGCGAGAAATCCTGCTTCTGGAACGAACTGATGCTGATGCCTTCATCATTCTCCTCTACTTACTCTACTTCCAATTCACCTTCAATCCTATCAGTGTATTGATAAAATGTCAATCCAGCCGCATTATTCGCCACGTGCGGGATATTTCCGATGCTCTGACTGCCACGCTTCTATCTTGCGATGATGTCCTCCGCGCAAGACTTCCGGCACAGAATACTTTTTCTTCTTATAAATAATCGTTTCAGGCCTTGTGTAGACCTTGGCGCTCGCAACCCTACCCTCTTCGATAGATTCAGATTTGCCAAGGACTCCCGGGATACGGCGAGTGATTGCATCGATAATGACAAGCGCAGGCAATTCTCCTCCTGTCAAAACATACTCCCCAACAGAATACTCTTCCGCCTTTAACGCCTCTGTAACCCTCGCGTCAATCCCTTCATAACGACCAGCTACAAGAATGATGTCACGCTTGCTCGTAGCCCACTCTTCTGCAACCGTATTATCAAAGGTTTTACCCTGCGCCGAAAGCACTACGATACGAACGCCGCGCCGCTTTCCTCTGATAGCGTCTACTGTCCTTAATAGCGGTTCCGCCATAAGAATCATCCCAGGGCCACCGCCATACGGACGGTCATCAACGGTTCTGTGCGCATCGCTCGTAAAATCACGCGGATTGGTCGCGCGCACGGAAATCAAACCCTGCTCTTGCGCGCGTCCGATAATGGAAGCTCCTAAATACGAACTAAGGCTCTCCGGAAATAGAGTTACGACATCGAAACGCATCTGTTTTTTCCTTTGAAGAGCCATGCTCAAATGAACGCACGTTCACACTTGACCATGCGTACTGTATAGGCGCCACTATTATGAACTACAAGTTCAAGTCGGCCATCGCTTCATCAACGGTTTTGGTGGTCGGACTCGGCAGTGGGGACATTCCGCCGGCGGGCTCGTTGATCTTCAATGTAACGCGCGCGCGATTTTTCATACCAACGACACGAAGAAGCGTGCGTATCGCTTCTGCCGTCTTGCCTTTGCGCCCAATTATCTTTCCCATGTCTTCGGCATGCACATCGAGCGTTATGAGAACTCCCATTTCATCGACAATTCGTTGTATCTGTATATCTTCCGGATGATCAACAAGCATCTTAACTACATACTCAAGAAATTCCTGGTCTTTCTCCATGACATTCTTTGCAGATTAGTTTTCTAAACAATACAGCTCTGTCCATCCCATCGGCGCCCATATAAGTATACCGCTCTCTGTTCGGTTCGCAATAAGGGTGGGGTACACAACTCGCGCCATCTAATTGCCGGATGTTTCCGGAGCATGTTCGGTGGCCGCAACAGGTTCCGTTGCTTCGGACTCTGCTCTTGCCTGTGTTTTCGCGATGCGTTCCTCCTCCATTAGTTTCATTTTTTTGCGCGGAAGAACATCCTTTTTCCCGCCATCAATAAGTCGCTTGCTGATGAGAAGATTTCGGACAGTGTTGGACAATTGAGCGCCATTTGAAATCCAGTATCGTATACGGTCGGCGTCAAACCGTGCTGGAGATTTACCCTTACGGGCATCGTAAAACCCGAGTACCTCAATGGCATTTCCGCTCTTTGTCTTGCGGCGTGAATCAACAGCCACAACCCGATACGACGGATCATGCTTTTTGCCTACGCGCTGTAATCGTATCATCAACATATTGTGCGCGTATGCTATCACGCTCGTTTATGAGGGTCAACAGAGCCCATTAGTTCGCACCTCCTTTTCGCTCGATGGAATGATATGGCGAAACGGTGCGCTTCGGCATTGGCAAGCAAAATAGAGCTGGCATGCGAGTCGCGATATATTTTGAGCCCCTTTAATTCACGGGGACGATGATTATTGTCCTTTGTCACCGCAATAACCGGTATATCTTGTTTGTTCTTCCTTAGCAGGACCTCTGCAGCATTCTTTTGAGCAATACCACCGTCTACGACAATGATATCTGGGTAACGCCATTCGTGGTGAGCCAGGCGCCTTTCGAGTATTTCCTTGAGACCCGCTATGTCATCAATGAGATTTGCTTCAAGCGTAAACTTGCGATATTCCTTGTTCAGCGGCTCATTGTCACACACAACAGCCATCGCGCCAACGCGCGCACCGCCGAAAAGATGCGCGACATCGTATGCTTCGATCCTAGGGGAGCGCTGTGTTCTCTCCGAAAAAAGGACGCCCGTATCGCGACGCTTCAAGAGCGCAATGTCATTAATGTGTTCGAGTGCGGCAATTTGTTTCCGCAGAATGGCCGCGCGCTCAAACGCTTCTTTTATTGCGGCCGCTTTCATTTCCCTTTTTAACGAACGCACGAGAGCCTGTTTTTTGGCTTCGAAGAGCAATCGAATACTTCGTATCTGTTTTCTGTACTCCGAAATGGACATCGTCCCCGCGCAAACACCGGGGCATAGTCCTATCTGTGCATTGAAACATGCCTTGCCGACCATCGGCTGGCATCTATCCCGATATGGAAATATTCGTCTAATTATACGAAGCGCATCGCGAAGTTCAACATTGCTTGGAAAAGGTCCGAATATATGAGCCGCTGGAGATGAGAGGCGCTTTCCATCCAATTCTCTTCCCCGTATTGTGAGCACGCGTGGATATTCCTCGTTTGTGATAGCCACAAATGAATAGCTCTTATCGTCTTTTTCGCGCGTGTTGAAATACGGCTGATATTTTTTAATCAGCGAGGATTCAAGCAGAAGCGCCTCAAGAACAGAGTCCGTTTTCCGCCAACGAACAGAGTCGGCCGCTGTAATCATATGCACTATCTTTGGACCTCGCGCTGTGCGGATGTCAGACGAAAAATATGACCTAATCCGACTCTGAAGGGAAGTCGCCTTCCCGACATAGAGTATCTCCCTTCCGCGTTTGAAGAAATACACACCTGGAACATCTGGGATTTCTCTTTTTAGAGTATCGACTAGTCTCATTTTTTATATATATGCCGCTAGGCAGATTTCTTTTTGAGGGCGCGTTTCAAATACTTCGCTGTATGTCCATTCCCTTCCAGCGCGACTTCTTCGGGTGTTCCTGCCGCAACCAATTTCCCGCCTCCCGCACCGCCCTCCGGGCCCATGTCAATTATATAATCGGCTGATGCGATGACATCCATATTATGTTCGATAGTTACCACGCTGTTCCCTTTATCTACGAGCTTCTGGAGCACCAAAAGAAGATTTTTCACATCATCATAATGAAGACCGATCGTCGGCTCGTCGAGAAGGTAGATAGTTTTCGCGATGTGTTGACGATACAATTCGGAGGCGATCTTGATGCGTTGACTTTCGCCGCCAGAGAGGGTGGTGGATGGTTGGCCAAGTTCGAGGTATCCAAGACCTACCTCCTCGACAACCTTCAGGCGGTCTGAAATCGCCGGAATATCTTCGAGAAAGGCATGGGCCTCCTCAACGGTCATCCGCAATATGTCATAGATGTTTTTATCCCGATATGCAATCTCGAGGGTTTCTTTCTCAAACCTTTTGCCGTGGCACACATCGCATGTTACATAGACTGTGGGCAAAAAATGCATCTCTACCGCAACAAGACCGTTGCCTTGGCATGCCTCACATCGCCCACCTTTCACATTAAAAGAGAAGCGTCCAGATTTCCAGCCACGCACGCGCGCCTCTGGCGTCGCGGCAAACAGATCTCGGATATGCGTCCACGCGCCGATGTAGGTTGCGGGATTTGAACGCGGGGTCCTGCCGATCGGCGACTGGTCTACTAGCACAACACGCGAGAGGTATTCGGCCCCGAGAAAATGCGCACAGTTATAGGTGTCATTACTCCGATACCGCCGCTCATATTTAGCTTGCAGATTCTTATTCAATATCTCATAAAGAAGCGTTGACTTTCCTGAACCTGATACCCCGGTGATGGCGACGAATTGGCCAAGCGGCATGTCAAGCGAGAGATTTTTTATACTGAATATTTTCCCTCCACGAATCTTGAGTACCCCTTTATTCTTTTCGCGCCTTGCCTTCGGCATCTCTATTCTCTCTTCATCTCGCAGATATTTCAGCGTGCGAGATTCAATCATATTCCGCTTCGCAGTGATTAGTTTTTCGGTCTGACCGGCGACCACAACATGGCCGCCATGTACACCCGCACCCGGCCCGATATCCACGAGATAGTCAGATGCGAAAATAGTGTCCTCGTCATGTTCGACAACAATGATGGTATTGCCAGCATCCGCAAGTCCACGCAGGGTTTTAATCAGACGCTCGTTATCGCGCGAGTGCAAGCCAATGGTTGGCTCGTCTAATACATAGAGCGCCCCAACAAGACGCGAACCAAGCTGGCTTGCGAGTCGTATGCGCTGGGCCTCACCGCCAGAGAGAGTATGAGCGCGACGGTCTAGCGTGAGATATTCCAGGCCAACGCCCATCATAAATGCAAGACGACTTTTTATCTCCTTCGTAACTGGCAATGATATTTCCGTTTCCATCCTCGATAGTTTCAGCTTTTCAAAAAACGCATGCGCCTTCTCGATTGACAGCGAGGAAAGCTCTACGATATTTTTCCCACCTATTCGAACGGCAAGCGCTTCTGGCCGAAGACGCTGGTTGTTGCATACCCCGCACAGCTCCTCGCCGAAAAAGTGCTTCGTGCCAAGTCCGTGACATTCAGGACATGCTCCATACGGCGAGTTGAAGGAAAACAGTCGTGGTTCGACTTCGATGAAGGAAAATCCATCTCTCGGGCAAGTAAATGAAGTAGAGAAAATCTTCTCCGAGCCATCAAGACGAACGCGCACGACCCCATCAGCCTCTCGCAAGGCGTATTCAACATCCTCTGTCAGGCGTTCGCGAAGTCCTTTCTCATTGCTTCCGTAATCGTCTGTATTCACCGTATCAATAACTACATCGATGTCGTGTTTTTTATTCTTATCGAGCACGATGCGTTCGCGAAGACTATGAACATTTCCTTCGATGAGCACCCGCTGGTATCCTTTGCCGAGTAGGTCGTAGAGAAGCTGGTAATACTCCCCTTTTCTGCCGCGCACAACGGGCGCGAAGATGGCGACTGATTTTACGCCGTCTTTTTGAGCTCCTGCGGCAATGAAATTGACGATTTCTTCCTTGGAGACTCGGGTTATCGATTCCCCGCAAAGAAGGCAGTGTGGAACCCCAACTCGCGCATAAAACACGCGCATGTAATCGTATATTTCAGTTATCGTTGCGACTGTTGAGCGAGGATTGTTCGAGCGCGATTTCTGGTCAATTGAGATGGCGGGGGAAAGGCCGGTAATCTCATCCACATCGGGTTTTTGCATCTGGCGCAAGAATTGGCGCGCGTATGCGGACAAACTCTCTACATACCGCCGTTGACCTTCAGCGAAAATGGTGTCGAATGCAAGCGACGACTTTCCTGAACCCGAAAGTCCTGTAAAAACCACGAACTGATTTCGCGGTATATCAAGGTCGATATTCTTCAAATTGTGCGTCCGAGCGCCCTTTATGCGAATTGCGTCTTCCATACCAATGCACGATTCCCCAAGATGATGCTTGGGGTTACTGTGTGAATATATCAAAGTTGCTCCAAAAAAGAAACCCGCCAAGGAGGGCGAGCATAAACTTCTTCCCATCGGCAGGACTCGAACCTGCAACCTCCGATCTTTTTGAGATCGGTGTTCAGTCCATTGAACTTCGATGGGCAGAAAGTCTTACAATGTATGTCTCATTATATCCAATTTCGAATGAAAGTCAAAATTAAGTATAGTTAGTCATGCGGGATGGCATTTCTGCTAGATTGGTGTAATGAAATGAATGTTAACTTTATGCAGTATGATATAGTTTTGCAATGGATATACAGATTCTTGAGAAACCAATAAGTATTGATTCTGCTCGAGAATTTGGGGCACATTGGTACCCAGATTTCTTAAAGGGTTCAGTGGATATTTCAGAAAACAAAATTGCTCTTGGCGGTGATTATCATATTGAATCGGCAGAGCTCTTGGTGAAGCGAGGCTCAAGGCATGAAAATGTGTGGGGATTTAATATTCGCTTCGACGAAAAAGCATCGAAAATCGAATTTGACTCTATGATAAACATAAAGCCGCAGTTTAACAATCGAAGCAGAATCATCACGAATGATGAAATCGCGCGCAAGGTCGAGAATATTGTTCGATCATGGATTCTATTTTAATCCTTCTATGCTGATCAAGGACGCTCTCTTTTATATGGCGAATGCGCATCCGGAGATCGGCAGAATGGCTGACGCAGAACAAGAAGGAGATTTGAGGCGCGCGAACAATGCGCGCATGCGAATACTAGATATTATTGACTGCATTCTTTCGTTCGATACCATCTCGTTTGCGGCCCGCGAGGAATGGTCTGCTGTCAGAAATCTTATACAGGCGTACGAAATGCTTAGCATATTTGAGCAAAGTATAGTGAAGAATTACGCTGAACCGTTCGCTTTCAAATTTATGCGGAAATTAGAGTGCGGAGCTCTTTGAGCTCGTCCCGCAACACTGCTGCCGTCTCAAAATCGAGCGCTTTTACGACATCAGACATCTGGTCTTCTTTGTCTTTGATAAGTTTCTTAAGTTCCTTTGGCTTGTCGGCGATCGAGGCAATATCAATGCCTGCGAGCAGGTGTCCTGCCTTTTCGTGTTCTGTTTGAATGAGGTCTGTAATATCAGAGATATTTTTCTTGATGGAGGCGGGCGTTACGCCATGCTTTGCATTGTAGGCGAGCTGTCGTTCACGGCGGCGATTAGTCTCATCAACAGCGGCTTTTATACTGCCGGTTATTTGGTCGGCATACAAGATGACGCGTCCTGCAACATTGCGCGCCGCGCGGCCGATGGTCTGAATAAGTGCGGTTTGCGAACGAAGAAAACCTTCTTTGTCTGCATCTAAAATGGCGACGAGTTCTACCTCTGGCAAATCAAGTCCTTCGCGTAAAAGATTAACTCCGACTAGACAATCGAATTCCCCTCTGCGAAATGCTGACAGTATTTTGATGCGCTCGATCGTCTTTATTTCTGAATGGAGATATTCCGCCTTGACGCCGCGCTCCTTAAGGTATGATGACAGGTCTTCCGCCATTTTTTTCGTGAGAACCGTCACGAGCGTGCGGGCCTTGCGTGCTGTTACTTTCTCAACTTCCTGAATCATGTCGGCGATCTGTCCTGCATGCCCATCACGCTCCACGATCGGTCGTATGTCTAACAAAGGGTCGACAAGGCCTGTGGGGCGGATTATTTGTTCCACGATCTGTTTGCTCTCATCGTATTCATAGTCGCCGGGTGTTGCTGAAGTGAATATCATCTGTCCGACAAGTCTCTCAAATTCTTCAAAGCGAAGAGGGCGGTTATCGAGCGCTGAAGGCAGACGGAAACCATGCTGAACGAGCGTTTGCTTGCGAGAGCGGTCTCCAGCGTACATTCCCGCGATTTGCGGAATAGTAACATGCGATTCGTCTACGACGACAACAAAATCAGCCGATCCATCAGTTTTTTTCGGAAAATATGAAATAAGTGTATCTGGAGTTTCGCCGACCTTCCGTCCGGAAAAATGACGAGAGTAGTTTTCGATGCCAGAACAATAACCTGTTTCTTTCATCATTGCGAGATCGTATGTCGTTCGACGTCTAAGCCGCTCCGCCTCGAGCACTTTGTCTTCCTTCTCGAGTTCGGCGAGACGACCCGCAAGCTCTTCGCGAATGGAATCAAACGCACGTTTTTTCATATCTTCCGGCATTACGAAGTGCTTTGCGGGAAAGATAAAGATAGAATCTTCGACCCGAATAACGCTTCTCGTGATCGCGTCAATGCGACGGATACCCGCAATATGCTTTCCAGCAAGCGTTATCTCTATAATTTCATTTTCCGAGGCGGGCATTATCTCTATGACAGATCCATGTGTCCGAAATGTGCCGGGCTTGAGGTCTGCATTAGTTCGTTCGAAATATATACCAACAAAGGCCTTCAGCAGACCAAGTCGCTCGAACTCCTCTCCAACAACGAGGCGAAGATTGCTCGCGAGATATTCCTCCGGACTGCCAAGGCCATAAATGCACGAAACCGATGCGACGACAATGACATCGCGGCGGGTGAGCAGGGCCTGTGTCGCTCCGTGCCGCAGACGCTCTATTTCCTGATTTATCTTCGCATCTTTCTCGATATATGTATCGGTAATTGGTAGATATGCTTCCGGCTGATAGTAATCATAATATGAGACAAAATAGTGAACTGCGTTGTCAGGGAAAAAGTCGCGGTATTCCTGCGCGAGTTGTGCGGCAAGCGTTTTGTTGTGAGCAATGACAAGCCCTGGTTTGCCAATTTCAGCTATGACTTTAGCGGCGGTAAATGTCTTGCCAGAACCAGTTACCCCAAGCAATGTCTGCTTGGCAAATCCACGCCGCAAGCCATCAGCAAGCGCGCGTATCGCCTGCGGCTGGTCGCCGTCAGGTTTGAATTGTGATGATAATTTAAATTCCACAGAGACATGTCTCTCCTATTACGGCCTTCTCTGTTTATGCGTCCACTGTTGCCAATTTTGCGTTCGTTTGAATGAAAAGCTTGCGTGGCGCCACTTCAGAGCCCATGAGAACATTGAATGTCTTATCGGCCGCCTCTGCGTCCTCGACAGTAATGCGTTTTAGTACTCGCGTTTCGGGATTCATGGTCGTTTCCCACAATTCATCCGGATTCATCTCTCCAAGACCCTTGTAGCGTTGGATTGAATAGGCAGAGGCATCTCGGCCGACTATTTTTTCTTTCTGGCTATCACTATATGCATAATTCACTTCCTTGCCTTTTTTAATTTTATACAGTGGCGGTTGTGCGATATATATATTGCCCGAGTCAATGAGCGCACGGAAGTATCGGTAAAAGAGAGTAAGCAGGAGCGTCCGAATGTGTGCGCCGTCAACATCAGCATCGGTCGCAATGATTACTTTATGATATCGAAGCTTTTCGATCTCAAATGTATCGCCAATCGCGGTACCAAGGGCGATAATAAGAGACTTAATCTCTTCAGATGAAAGCATTTTATCGAGGCGAGCTTTCTCAACATTTAGAATCTTACCCTTGAGCGGCAGTATTGCTTGGGTGCGGCGGTCCCGTCCCATTTTACTTGATCCTCCAGCGCTGTCCCCCTCTACTATGAACAGCTCGGCTTCGTCTCTGCTGCGAGTCTGGCAATCAGCAAGCTTGCCGGGGAGCGTCATACCTTCGAGCGCGCCTTTACGGAGCACAGTTTCCTTTGCCGCTTTCGCTGCCTTTCGAGCGCGCATCGCAAGCAGTATTTTGTTTATAATTGCGCGGGCATCTTCTGGATGTTCTTCGAGATATATGCCAAACGCGTCACTAAAAACAGATTCCACCGCAGTCCGTGCTTCGGGACTTCCGAGTTTTGCTTTGGTCTGTCCTTCAAATTGCGCATTCTGCATTTTTACCGATATGACCGCTATAAGTCCTTCACGCACGTCCTCGGCAGTGAATGCGTCACCGTCCTTCTGGCTTATATTTTTCTTAGCATAGGCATTAAGCGTGCGTGTCAACACGGCGCGAAATCCAGTCAGATGCATGCCGCCTTCTGGCGTAGCTGTGTTGTTCGCAAAACTAACCTCCCTGCCTGTAATATCATCGATATACTGTAGCGCAATCTCAACGAAGATATTTTCCTGCTCTTTGTCTACATAAAAAATAGAACGATTTATCGCCTTTTCACCAAGATTATAAAAATTGATGAGCGACAATAATCCTCCCTCAAAATAAAACGAATGCAATGGAACATCGACCGCGAGGTCTTTAAAATAAAAAACTGAATCAATCTTTTTTAACGCGCCATTAAGATCCGCATCGCGGGCATCTAGTATGCGTACGCGGAGTTTCTTAGTCAGATACGCCTGTTCGCGCAGATGATTGATGATACGGTGGCGGTCAAATTCAAGAGCAGAGAAGATCTCCGGATCTGGCTTGAATAGGACAATGGTGCCGTGCTTTCTAGATGCGCTCACTTTCTTCACCGCCGAAACCTTCTTGCCGCGCCGATATTCCTGCATATACAAACCTCCATCCCGATGCACGAATACTCTCATCCACTCCGAAAGCGCGTTTACCACAGATGCGCCTACGCCATGCAGGCCTCCCGCGATTTTATAACTTTCAGAGTCGAACTTTCCACCGGCGTGAAGAACGGTCATAACAGTCTCGAGTGCGGACACTTTTGTTTTTTTATGGACATCAATGGGTATGCCTCGGCCATTGTCAGCGACTCGAACAACGCCGTCAGGGAGTAATGCAACTTCCACTTCATCTGCGAATCCTCCCATCGCCTCATCACGGCCATTGTCAAAGATCTCGACAAGCATGTGATGCAAGCCATCGGGCCCTGTCGAGCCGATATACATGCCGGGCCGCTTACGAACAGCCTCAAGCCCTTCAAGCACCGTGATTTGTTCGGCCCCATACAATGGGGCCTTTTTCGACACTTTTCTTGCCGCCATATTGTTTTGTATTATAGCATATTTTGCTCCGAAATGCTAGCTAGTTAACGAATCTCCCAACCTTCTTTTCGAGCCGCCGAGGCATAGAGCGGAGCCATGAGCGCATTAACCTCGTCATCTGTAAGAGTGCGGTCAGGTGCCTGAAAAACAATCCGGTATGCGTACGAGGTGCGGCCGTTCTTTGTATACGAGTCAAAAAGAGTTACTCTCTTCTTTAACGCTGTATCATTCTCTGCAATGAGACTTTCTAATTCAGTCGAATCCGCGCCTTCAGGCATCCATACAGCAATATCGCGCGTAATGAAAGGGTATTGAGAAATTGGTTCATATACTATGTGCTCCGCTGAAATACGAACAAGGTCTTCATAATTTGCTGGTTCGGACAGTTTATCAAAGAACATCGTCAAATCTATTTCAGCACATCGGCCACTCCGCATAGGTTCGCATTGCGCACCAAGCGTATCGTTAAGAACATGGATCGCTGGCTCTATGTTTAGTTTCTTCCCATTTTTGTCCCCGCCGCACATTGCAAGAGTTGTCCATTCGCGATCTTTATTGAATACATTGCCAATCTCAAATATTTTCACTTGTTCAATACCAAGGAGATCAGCGTTTTTTATATTTTCATCGAGCTTCTGTTCCAAGCTGTGCGAAAGCTCATGTCGCATAAATCGTTTATTGTCCGCGATAGGATTCTCAATCGCAACATGCGCATCAGTATCGCCATCGCCAACAAACGAATATGTGTATACCTCACTGAATCCGCAAGAGATGAGAGTTTGACGGATGAGCTCGCTGTAATAATACTTCTTCAAGACACGCGGGATTAATACGGAACTAGGCGCAACCTCAGCGATTCTGTCATATCCGACAATCCGCCCGATTTCCTCAATAAGATCTGCTGATACGCCCCCGCTCCACTCACCTCTGCCTGGATTCATGAGATCAAGTCGTTCGGCGGGAATTGAAACAAAAAATCTGTCGTCCTCCTTTCTGTATCTAAAACCTGCGCGAGTCATTCGTTGCAGGACTAAAGCCATGTCCTGTTCGACAAGAGTAGTGCCGAGCAGGGCGTTCGTCTCATGCACGCTCGCAGAAATCTCTACGGGCATCGCTTTATGAGGATACTCATCAAGTATGTCCTTGGTTGCCTGTCCGCCAGATGTTTCGATTACAAGTGTCGTAAGCCGCTCAATGCCGACACCTACGAGCTCCGTCGTAAGCTCCTGCCTGAAACGCTTGGCGGCGTCGGTAACTAATTTCAATCTATCGCTTGTTTTGCGGATATTTGTTGCATTAAAATTACAGACAGACAAAAGTACATTCTTTGTACTTTTATCGATCGCCGCTCGAGCGCCTCCCTTCACTCCAGCAACATCAAGTGCGCCAGCATCATCAGCGATAACGAGCATCGATGGTTCGAGTGAATATTCAATCCCGTCAAGCAAGACGATCTTTTCATTATCTCTTGCGTGGCGGATGTATATATTTTTTGCTCCCATTCCAGCGATTTTGTCATAATCGAAGGCGTGCACCGGCTGACCCATCTCGAATGTGACATAATTCGTGGCGTCCACTATATTGTTGATTGAACGCTGACCAATGGCGACGAGTCGTCTTTTCATCCACTCGCTCGAATCGCCAACCGTCACATTTTTGATCACGCGCTTGCTCGCACGACGCACCAGACCATCCTCTGGTATTCGAAGCGTCAGCAATGTCGGCATGCGTTCGATATCATATGCAATATTAGCCTCGCTTGAGGGCATCACTATCTCGCGATCAAGCAATACCGCAATTTCTCGCGCAACACCGAGATGACAAAGCGAATCATGTCCTCGATTTGGCAGAATATCTATGACCAACGACTCCTCGGCGATTTCTTCAACTTCATATGCGTGCGCAGTCAAAAGTCCTGCCAGCTCACGTATTTCAGGAAGCGGTTCAGCAAAGAAGGACTGGAGCCATTCGTATGAGATATTCATAACTGCATATCAAAACTGATTCACTAGCCGCAGGTCGCCGTCGTAGAATAGGCGAATGTCATCAATGCCGTATTTCAACATTGTCATACGATCCACGCCTCCTCCGAATGCAAATCCAGAATACTTACGAGGATCAATGCCGACTCCATAAAGCACCTGCGGATGCACCATCCCAGCGCCCATGATCTCTACCCATCCACTCTGCTTGCAAAGCGAACAACCACTGCCACCGCACTTGAAACATGACATGTCTATCTCGACACCGGGCTCAACAAAAGGGAAATAACTTGGTCTCAAACGTACGCGTGTCTGTGTGTTGAAAAAACGCGAGAAGAAATTGGCGAGTGTGCCCTTCAAATGCCCGAGCGTTATGCCCGCACCGACCATAAGGCCTTCGATCTGATGGAATTGGGCTTCATGCGTAGCATCGGTTGCCTCATATCGAAATGTTTTACCCGGCACCACAATGGCAAGAGGTGGCCTGTGAGTCTCCATATAGCGTATCTGCACGGGTGATGTATGTGTTCGCAGCAGTTTGCCGAGCGAGCGCGGTTGTATCCAAAATGTATCCCAGAGATCGCGAGCTGGGTGTTCTGCAGGAATATTGAGTGCGTCAAAATTGTAGTGCTCGGTCTCTATCTCGGGACCATCCGCAACCGCAAAACCGAGCGCCGTAAGGATCTCCACCATCTCACGAATTGATCTCGAAAGCGGATGTCTATGCCCTGGTTCGGTTATCATATTCGAAGTTAAGTATAGCAAATAATGCCAGCACGAATAAGCCTGCCATCAATTCATTCGTCAAAAATCGGAAAGCCTAATCTTGGAGCCGCCTCGCGGGCTCGAACCGCGGACCTATAGTTTACAAAACTATTGCTCTACCAACTGAGCTAAGGCGGCTGTTAGTTTAACGCGTTTTCCGGTGCTCATTCAGATTGCGCAGGAAAAGTGATGTGGCGCCTCGATTGTCTCGCATCATGTTCTTACCCCTGATGACACGCGAGAGGCGCGTCAGCTGTCGACCGCTTTTTTCTGCGGCATGGTATGTAAGATACTGCACCCATGCATTCAACCGAGCAAGTATTGGGGTAATGTGCATACCAATCGCTCGAAGCGTGGAACGGACTTTTTTGTCAGTAAATTGCGCGAGTTGGTCAAAGCCGGATGTCGATCGGACAGAGATGCCTTCCCTTTCTCGGATGGCGGCCATTTTTCGGTATACAAGGAACAGCACACCGAATAGCGAAATATACAACAGAACAAGAAAAAGAGCCATATTGTGTAGTTAGTATAAGTATACCTTAATTGCCAAGAACCGAGAAGCGGGAGAAGCGGGATATCTCCGTCCGTTCGCCAAATTTCTGAACATTCGATGATATGAGGTCAGCGACAGTTTTCGACGGATCCTTCACAAATGGTTGTGCCGCCAACTCTTCCGTATTTTCAGGAGCCATAGCCGCAACATGCATTACGAGATCGGAAGCCAGGGCTTTGAATTCAGGATTTTTCGCTACGAAATCTGTCTCGCAATTAAGCTCAAGAAGTGCTCCGATGGCGCCTCCCGTGTGGATATATGAGGCAACGACGCCCGCTCCAAGCGCTCGACCGCTCTTCTTTTGCGCGATCGCGGAGCTTTGCTTTTGTAATACGAAGAGTGCCTTTTCCATGTCGCCCTTGGCCTCCTCGAGCGCTTGACGACATTGCATCACGGACACCCCAGTTTTGTCTCGTAATGCCTTGATTGTATCAATGGAAATCATGGGGGTTTGGATTATTTCTCGATTGATTCCAGCGCAACAACTTCAGGGAGAGCCGCGCGTTTTAAACCGCGCTCGTATGCGCCCATGAGACGGTTTACGAGAAAGTGAATGGAGGACGGGGAGGCATCATTTGCGACAATAGGATATGCGATGCCCGAAATATCGCAATCCGAACCTGCAACAGCAAAAATTGGTACATGCTTCGCCTGGGCTTCGCGAACTGCGGTGTCCTCGTATCGCGGATCAACGATGACGATCGCATCTGGGACCCGCGCGAGAGAGCGAATGCCGCCGAAGTTCTGTTCCAGCTTCTCTGCTTCCTTTGCAATCATTCCTTGTTCACGCTTCGTATATACGGACAGTTCGCCAGTTGTTGTCTTCGTTTCAATTTCATCAAGCCGCTTCAGTCGTTTTGCAATTTCTGAAAAATTGGTGAGTGTGCCGCCGATCCAACGATGCGCAACGAACGGCGCGCCGATGTTCCGTGCTCCTTCTCTCACTATGGCCTGCGCCTCTTTTTTATTTCCAACGAACAGCACAATCTTTTTTTCTGCCCCGATTTCTTCGATAGCCTGCTCTGCCCGAGACATGAGTTGTATGGTTTGAGAAAGATCGAGGATGTCGATCGAATTCTTTGCTCCATAAATGTATTGTCGTACGGATGGATGTCTGCGCGAGCGCGCAAAACCATAATGCGCTCCCGATGCAAAAAGCTCCTCAACGAGAGGGTTTTGCGTAATTTCAGCGCTTTCGGTCATCATAGGCATTGATGATAGCAAATTATTCAGTTCGATGCAACGCGGAGATAATGGCATCAATATCACCACCTAGTATATTCTCAATATTGTGCCAGGATTCCTTTATTCGATGGTCGGTGACCCGATCCTGCAATATGTTGTATGTCCGTATTTTTTCCGAACGATCCCCGGTGCCTATCTGCCCTCGCCGCAGAGCGGCTTCTTTGACAGATTCCTCCGTATGCATGTGATCGCTCACCTTCGCCAGCAATATTTCCATCGCTTTTTCTCTATTTCTTTGTTGACTTCGTTCACTAGTGCTACGAACCGCTATTCCCGTCGGTTTATGCACCAAACGCACCGCCGTCTCAACTTTGTTCACATTCTGACCGCCTGCTCCGCCGGAGCGTGAGAAATCCATTTCAATGTCCGTGGGTGAGATTGTAATATCAGACTTCTCCCGCAGTGGCATAATAACGACAGATGCTGTAGAGGTATGAATGCGACCAGATTTTTCAGTTGCCGGAACCCTTTGAACGCGATGAACGCCTGTTTCAAAGCGGAGCGCTTCATATGCATCCTTACCCTCCACTTCAAATATCGCTTCCTTGTATCCACCGCCCTCGGAACGGGATTCATCGACAGACATGAATTTCCAGCCCTTCCGCTCCGCATATCGCGAGTACATGCGAGCAATGTCGGCGGCAAAAATCGATGCCTCATCGCCACCGGCGCCCGCGCGAATTTCAAGCAGAAGTTTTTTCGGGTACAGTACCCGCGTTTCGTCTGCGGTGACGATTTCCTGCATTTTCTCGGCGAGGGCGCGCATCCCTTCCTCGAGCTCTTCAAGCTCAACGCGAGCGAGCTCACGAAGATCCGAGTCGTCTGACTCGGCAACAGTTTTCGTCTCTTCTGCGCGTTGTACTAGCCGATCATATTCCTCGGCGTAAAATGCAGTTTTTGGATTCTCTCTAAAAGAGGAGATGTCCATTGAGAATGCGCGAGGTGCGCGCAGTATCTAGGCGGCCTTCTTTTTTTTAGGCTTCGCTTGCGTGGCGGCGGCTTTTGACTGTCGAACCTTGAACTTTTCAACACGCCCTGCAGTGTCCACGATTTTTTCAAGGCCCGTAAAAAATGGGTGGCAGTCGCCACAAATCTCAACAGATATATCGGGTCTGGTTGAGCCGACCTCAAATGCGCTTCCGCACGAACACGACACTTTCGCATTTGGGAAGTATGTTGGGTGAATTTCCGCCTTCATAACGCGATCACGATAGCATGTGTTATATTTGCGCGTCAAGAAAGTCAACATCTTTTTGGAACTCGGCGGCTCGATTCGCTACGCGCGCGCCGTATCCGCTCATGTGCCTTCGCCAGTTGCCGCCAGCATAGTATTTTGCTGCTGCACAACTCTGTCTTGAATGCTGACTATCGTAGATTTGACTACAACCCGAAAGGCCGTCAGACAAATACAGCGCGGTTCCCGTAAAGGCGTCAAGATTATCAAATGGCGACGGTGGATTGTGGCCTGTAATTTTTCCGATGCGAGTGGAATACCCAGCTCCCGCATCGACATCCCACCATGTGCGGGGCATAAACTGTGACGGTCCCATCGCGCCACCATATGAACCATCGCTTGGAATAGGACATGACACGGGCGTAGTGTTTGGTTCAAGTCCGAGCTGGTCCAAAATATACAAAAATGAGGACTTCTGCGTATCGCTCATGACGGTTCCAGCCGCATTTTTCCAGGGTGTGTTGTAGAAACATCTGCCGAGATTTCTGCCGATAACGCCATCTATGGCGGACTCTTGAGTCAAAACGGCAAGCGTAAGTGAGGCAGGAACACCAAGCTCCCGTTCAGGAACGCGCGCGATCTGAAGCGCCTCGCCGAAAGTGAGTTCTCCGCCCCCTTGCAAGCGCAGTATGCGATTCTTGATCTCGGCGGCCACTCGTTGCTTTTGGCGCAGAATTTCCTGATATTCCTTTTCCTCGCCACGCGTCAGCGCAAGTATTCGATTTTTCTCTCGCTCTTTCTGCTCATTCTTCCGCTTATCGATAACTTGGAGTTGTTTGAGCCTGTCTTCATCCAGGGTCTTTTTTTCAAGGATTTCCTTGCGTGCGTGCGTTTCGGCTCGAACATCGCGTATTTCCTCAAAGGCCCCCTGCATGCCGGCACGAAGAACATGGATCGATCCTAGCCCCTCAAAAAAATGCGACAAAGTAGCCCCCGAGAGGATTATCTCGATGAGAGGGGATGTGTCGAGTTCATTTGTTCTGCGCATAAGTTCGCTCGCCGACACTCGAAGACTTTCGCTCTTCGCGTTCAATTTCACGATTGCGGCATTTTGCGCTCCAATGTCGCGGGTCAGTTTATGAATGTTCAAGTCACGCGCCTTAATTTCGAGCTGTGATTTGTTAACCTGATAATTGAGAATATCAATATCGCGCTCAAGGGTTGTGGATTCGCGCTGTTTTGCCTGCAATTCGGCAGTTTGTTGTGCAATTTCAACCTCACACTGCCGCAGGCGCTCCGCAAGTTCTGATTCTGCCGCTTGTTCTCGAATGGCGATCGAGCATTCCACCGCATGAGCATGTCGCATCGGCAATGCGATGAATGCTAAAAACAACATCGTCAATGAAAACCAGAACGATAGAGTACGCATCATAGTATTTGAAACCAGTCTAACACAGCAAAAAGCACTGTGGGATAGATAGGCTCGTGTTTGTGCCAGTACCTACTTACTATTGCCACCTTCAGTTTCAGTCTCCTTCTTGCCCTTCTTCTCTACGGCGATCTGTGTGAAATCTGGAGTCTGAACAGTTTCTGGCTTTTCTTCTTCCTGTATTGAGATATTCGCGATAACCTCATCTTCTTCTGCGAGCGCATGCGCGGTCTGCGGGAGTGCAATATTTTTGACTAAAATTTGACTATCCATTTCGGTAAGCGAGGATATGTCCACGACGATCTCGTGTGGAATATCCTTCGGCAGGACCTCGATCGGAAGCTCCTGCATAACCCTAACCAAAATGCCGCCAAGATTTTTTACAGCGGGAGCAACTCCGCGAAAAACGAGAGGGACTGTCACCTCAATAGGTTTATCGCCTTCAACAACATAGAAATCAGCGTGCGTTATCTCACCTGATACCGGATTTCTGTCAATGGCATGCACCAAGACTTCTCTTGTCCCATGAGGAGCGCTGATTGAGATGATAGACGACTCACCGGCCTCACGGAATATCTTTTCAAATTCACGCGCCGAAACAAAGTACGAGCGCGTTCCCTCCTTGGCGCCCCCGTACATAACTATCGGTAGCTTGCCAGCTTGGCGGCATTTTGAGAGCCGCTTACCGAATACATCCCTTTTTTCAGCCTGCAACTCAAACATGTGCGTTAGTATACATTTTATTCCCGCATTGTCCACACCTTGTATGACCTAATGTACTTTTGCACTCCGCTAGTAATTTCTCATAGTGTAAAAGATATATAAAATGAAGGCTCCTGACCCCTTCACCTCCTTGGGGAAAAGAGCCAATTAGCGCCCTGGGGTTGTGATAAACTATATGGGAATGAATCCAAAAGAGAAAATTCTCCTCTATGCAAGCAATATGTGGACATTCGCTGATGGGATGCTTGGCCCACTGCTTGCAATTTTTACCGAACGAATAGGCGGAAGCATTCTCGATGTTTCCTCCGCATGGGCAATATACTGGATGGTAACTGGCATCTTCGTAATCATCATCGGACGATTTTCTGACCACCATCCTAAAGAGAAAATCCTCATCGCGGGCTATGCCCTCTCGGCATTATTTACATTTTCTTATCTTCTCGTTAGAAGTCCAACGCATCTATTTTTTGTGCAAGCAGGGTCTGGCTTCGCGCTCGCGTTGAGTAATCCTTCATGGTATGCGCTCTACGGCAAATATTCAGACAAGAAACGCGCTGGCGCTATGTGGGGACTTGCAGATGGCGAAGGAAAAATTATGAATGGAATCGCCATACTGCTTGGCGGTTATATCGTAAAAACATACTCGTTCGACATTTTGTTTGTGATCATGGGAGTCGTGCAAATAATAGCAACCTTATATCTTGCGCGTATTCTCCACACACGCAGATTTCGCCGAGCCGCCATTACACGATAGCGACGAGTTTAGTACCTTTCATTTAACTACATTTGGCGGTGTTCTTCCATCGAAAAATGCGATGATATTTTCTGCGGCGAGGCGGGACATTGCGGCGCGGGTCCGAACGGTCGCCGAAGCGATGTGCGGAGTTACAATCACATTCTCAAGCTCCGTGAGTCCTTGCGCGAGCGCAGGCTCGTTCTCGAAAACATCAAGCGCCGCGCCCTGAATGATGCGCCGCTTGAGCGCCTCCACGAGGGCGGCCTCGTCAACCACTGGCCCGCGTGAAGTGTTCACGAGATATGCTGTCGGCTTCATGAGCGCTAGGCTCTGTGCGTTTATTAAATGGCGCGTGGAGTCGAGCAGTGGAACATGCACTGATACGATGTCTGCCTCCTTGAGTAGATCCTCCGGCGTAAACCGATATTCCGCCCCATACTCTTTTTCAAATTGCTCGTTTCGTGCCAAATCGTAATAGATGACGCGCATATCAAAACCGCGGGAACCGTGATGCGCAACTCGTGAGCCGATCCGTCCAAGACCAAGCACGCCGAGTGTCATTCCCGCAAGGTCGCTCCCGAGTAGAAGTTCTGGAGCCCATCCCATATATTTTCCTGCGCGCGTAAAATGGTCGGCCTCAACCACACGATGCGCAAGCGCCATAATAAGGGCGAATGTGTGTTCCGCGACCGTGTTTGTAAGAACGCCTGGAGTATTAGCAATTGTTATCCCTCGTTCTTTGGCGGCCGTGATATCAATGTTATTGAAACCGACCGCATAATTGGCAAAAATCTTAGCAGTTGGCGCGGCATCAAAAACTTCAGCATCAATCACGTCTGTCAACAGACAAAGTACTGCGTCGTATTGCTTCCTGTGGAGGACGGAGATAAGTTCGCTTTTTGAAAGCACCCTATCGTGCGGGCTCACCTCAACTTCATATCCTTTCTCTCGCAAGAGCAAAGGCCCCGCATCCGGAATTTTCCTCGTGATGTATACAGACGGCATAGGCATCTTATTTTCCGCAAAATAGTGAAAGGCGGTCGGCAACAACTTTTCGCATCGCATCTCTGCCCCCCACTAGAAGTTTATATGGCGCGACATCGTTGCTCGACTTTAGAGATTCTTCGATAGAACCCCTCCAGGCAACACGAAGCTCTGTGTTTATGTGTATAACACTAATTCCAGCTTGCGTGGCGGCGCGAAAGTCGTCATCGAGTATGCCGGATCCGCCGTGTAATACTAGGGGCTTATCGACAGCGCCAGCGATGTTCTTAACAAGCTCTATATCGAGTCGAGGATTAGGGGTATTTTTTAGCATGCCGTGAATATTTCCAACCGCAGGAGCAAACAGGTCTACGTCAGTCTCTCTCACAAACCGCTCCGCGTCTTCCGGAGCAGTCATTTGCTCGCGAGTAACCGCAACGCCTTCTGGTAATACATCGAGCACATTGGAGGATGTCCCAATGTATCCAAGCTCACCTTCTATGACAACATCCCGCTTGCTCGCTCGCGAATATGCAACACACTCTTTTGTCAATGCAATATTTTCATCGATAGGCAGTCTTGCGCCGTCAAAAATGGCCGAATCGAAACCGACATCGATGGCCTCTTTTACTCGTTTTACCGAATAGGTATGGTCTGCATTTATGAATATCGGGTAATTGAATTCGTCTCGAATACTCTTCACTAGAGCAACCGCCTGACGCATGCCGATAAAATCCCGTTCGCCCTCTGATACACCAATGATAACTGCCTGCCTCGCCTCCCGCGCCGCGTCAAAAATCGCCCAAAGAGTCTCTATTGTTGAGATATTGAAATGGCCGAGCGCATAACGGTCTCTGCTCGCATCGGCTAGATATTCTCGATATGTCTTCATGATATACTGTATTCTATCACTAACGAATTAAATCACCATAATGGCTGACTATGATTTCGTCGCGATTGGCGACATTGTTACCGATGCGTTCATCAAGATACAGGACCCGAATGCGCACGCCGACACACATGATGGGAAACGAGAAATTTGTTTCGCTTTCGGCGCGAAAGTCCCCTACGAATCGGTAACGGTCATTCCCGGGGTAGGAAATTCTCCTAACGCGGCGGTTGCGGCCGCACGACTCGGTCTTCGGTCGGCTATTGTGTCTGACCATGGCGATGACGATCATGCGAAGGAACAACGCGCAACGCTTGAAAGAGAAAATGTTGCAACTGAATTTCTCCGTAATCATTCCGGTATTGCAACCAATTATCACTATGTGCTGTGGTACCGCGAAGAACGCACCATTCTCATCAAGCACCATGCCTATGAATACTCTCTCCCCAATATCGGCAACCCAAAATGGATTTATGTGAGTTCTCTTGGCGAACAACTTGCGCCCTATCACGCACAAATTGAGACATTTCTCGATTCACACCCGATCACCATGCTCGCCTATCAGCCCGGGACATTCCAGATCTCCCTCGGATACGAAAAAACTAGAGGAATGTACGAGCGGTCGGCTATTTTCTTCTGCAATACTGATGAAGCGCGGCGCATACTGAAGACAGGTGAACAAAATGGCGCCCTGCTCGCAAAAAATATTTCGAAACTTGGTCCGAAAATCGCCGTGATTACGGACGGCCCGAAAGGACTATATGCACACGACAGCACGACAGGAGCGACATGGTTTATGCCCCCATACCCCGACCCGAAGCCGCCCGTAGACCGAACTGGCGCAGGTGACTCATTCTCCTCGACAGTAACCATTGCGCTCTTATTAGGTCTACCGCTTCAAGAAGCGTTGCGTTGGGGTCCTATAAACTCCATGTCTGTCGTGCAATATGTCGGCGCGCAGGAGGGCCTCCTGTCGCGTGAAAGGCTTGAAGCGTACTTGTCTACCGCACCAGCAGACTATCTGCCTCATCGCTTAGACTAGGGGGGGTTCTACTTTTTTCTTGCGATAACACGCTTTACGGCTTCCACGATAGACGATGCGCCGAGGCCATAGTGTTCAACAAGTTCTTCGGGCGTCCCCGATTGTCCAAATCTATCATCAACGCCCAGAAATTCGATTGGCACCGGATGATGAGATGCAAGAGCTTCGGCAACCGCAGAACCCATTCCACCTGCGCGCTGATGCTCCTCTATAGTTACAATCGCACCTGATCTTTTCGCCGCCGCAATGATGGCATTAGTATCTATCGGCTTCACGCTGTGATTGTTCATGACACTGACAATGACTCCCTCCTTAGCAAGCATGTCGGCTGCAATAAGGGCGTTATAGAGCACCGCCCCACAACCCACGATCGTCACCTGCGGCGACGGCGCATCAATAAACATATTTGCCTTTCCTATCTCAAATGGCGAATCTTCGGTAGTCATTAAGGGAGTCTTCTCGCGAGCAAGTCGCACATAGGCGGGGCTTTCATTTTGCGTCATTGCTAGGATGGCTTTTTTTGCCTCGATACTGTCGCACGGCACGATGACTTGCATCCGCGGGATGACGCGCATAATGGCAATATCCTCTACCGCTTGATGAGTCCCGCCGTCGGGACCAACAGACACCCCGGCATGTGAACCAGCGATCTTGACTGGACGATTGTTATAACAAATAGTGGTGCGTATCTGCTCCCAATTGCGCCCAGGACTGAACATCGCATATGATGATATGACTGGTATTTTGCCAACCGCGGAAAGTCCGGAAGCGACCGTCGCAAGGTTCTGCTCCGCAACACCTATTTCAATGAATCGCTTTGGAAATTTTTTGACGAAGAGAGACATCTTCGTTGAATCGGTAAGATCGGCGCATAAAGCAACAATGCGCGGGTCGCGCTCGCCTGCAGAAAGCAATCCTTCACCGAATCCCTGACGGATAGGGACTTGTTCGATATCTTCAGTAAACAATTTCGGATTCAGTTTTTGTGCTTGGTTTATTTCCATATTCTAGACAGAAGACTATTCATGCTCGCCCTTGATCGCCCCGCCAAGCGTGCGCAGTTCGTTCAGAAATGCATCTGCTTGATCTTTTTTAGCAAAATTATCTTCGGGGCCTTGCCCGGGTGGAGAACCATGCCATGAAAACTTTCGTTCCGCGAATGACACGCCCTTGCCAGGAACTGTATGCGCAATGATAACCGAGGGCTTCTCGAATACAGACTTCGCCTGACCCACCGCCTCATGTATGGCCTCAAAATTGTGCCCATCGATTTCCTGCACATGCCAATTCCACGCTTCCCACTTCTCGCGAAGCGGTTCAAGCGGCATAATATCCTCGGTGTATCCGTCTATTTGAATATTGTTTCGATCAATGATAGCAATCACATTATGCAATTTTTCCCTTCCTGCGAGCATAGCACCTTCCCATGTATTACCCGCGTCCAATTCGCCATCACTCATAAGACAATAAACAAATCTATCGGACGAGGTGCCGTAATCCATTCGCAATCCAAACGCCATGCCGATGGCCTGCGACAATCCCGAGCCGAGCGGCCCCGAACTTGTTTCGAGGCTCGGAAGGTACTCTCTGTGGGGATGCCCCTGATACGGAGAACCGAACGCGCGAAGTCGATTCTCAAAATCTTCTACCGGAAAATATCCCGCATGCGCCATCGTGGAGTACAAAACTGGGCAAATGTGTCCGTTTGATAGCACGAGGTAGTCGCGCTCCGGCCATGTCGGATTTTTTGGGTCATGCTTCAGCGCGTGAAAATAGAGGTATGTAAAAATTTCGGCCATGCCAAGTGGGCCAGCCGTGTGTCCCGATCCTGCTTTTACCAGGGCATTCACCAAAGACACGCGGACTTTCTGTGCCATCTCTTCTAGCTCCTTTATTTTATCGTCGTGCAAATGGTTCATACGATATAGGTTACATATTTTGAAATTCTTTGATTGTTCTTGCAACATCGCCGCTTTTCCAGATAGCCGAACCGACAACGAGCGCATCTGCCCCTGCCGCAATAAGATGGGGCGCATTTCGTAGCGTAACGCCTCCATCAACGGCGATATGGAGATCGGGATATGAGCTCCGCAGGGCGATGATTCTTTCATATACGCCATCATCGAAGGGAATGCCGTAGGCCCCGATCTCGGCAATACTCATAAACTGAACATATTTGATGCTACCGAGAAAAGGATAGAGCGCCTCAACTGGCGTATCCATAAGAATCGCGATGCCCGCTTCAACGCCGGCCGAACCGTTGATGACCATAAGCAGGTCATCTAGGTTTGGTGTTGATTCGTAGTGAACTAGTATCCGCTTCGCACCCGACTCGAGCCATTCCTCGATCATATGCTCTGGTTTCTTGATCATGAGATGTAATTCAATGTTCATCTCAAGTGCGATGTCGGAAAGATCTCCCGGACTGCCATCGGTAAAAGGCCATGATCGCTGTGAGGAAAATTCGCCATCAATGACATCTATTTGCACCCAATCAACCAAACCCCGAAGTTCTTCAGTTTTCGCGGCAATATCCTCGATGGTTTTCCCGATTATAGCTGGTAATACTTCTCGCATACGTCTTTTGTAACCGAATCTATCTCATGAAGGCGGCGTGTATGCCGCTGTTCGCCGCTAAACTCGGCCGCGAGCCATCGCAGGACCGCCTCCACTGCTTCTTCGTCAGAGAGAAAGCGCGCGGCGAGTGAAAGTATGTTCGCATTATTGTGCGACCGTGATAAATCAAGTATATCAAAATTGGGGGAGTAGTAGACGGCGGCGCGCACATGCGGAAATCGATTAGCAACCATCGCCTCACCTTGTCCCGAACCGCCAATGATTATGCCGCGGCTGCGTTCGGGGTCTTGCGATATCGCTTGCGCCACGGGAACCATAAAATCGGGATAATCATCAGCAGGGTCGTTCTGAAATGCGCCCTTATCAACAATTTCATGCCCTGCAGATTGTAGTGTCGCCTTGAGTTTCTCCTTAAGATTAAAGCCAGCATGGTCAGCTCCGATATAGATCCGCATAGTGTCTATGAAAGGTACCTGCCGCTTTTAATCACATGCTCGACAAGCGTATAGGTATAGCCCATTTCGTTATCGTACCATGACAATACCTTGAGCAAATTGCCGCCGACGACCTTGGTGAAGCTCAAATCGGCGATCGCGGCATAGGGACTGCCGATAATGTCCGAGGAAACAATAGGGTCTTCGGTGGTCGTATAGATTCCCTTCCAGCGCGTCTCGGATGCGGCTTCTTTCAATATGCGGTTTACTTCGCCTGATGTCACTTCGCGCTTCATGACTGCGGTAATATCGGCGATGGAGCCGGTAACAACCGGCACGCGAAACGCGATGCCATCAAAATTCCCCTCTAACTCGGGCATAGCTTTTGTAACTGCTATCGCGGCGCCGGTCGTGGAGGGGACTATATTTTGCGCCGCAGCTCGACCGCGCCGCCAATCCTTCGCATCAGGCCCGTCGACTATCTTTTGGCTTGCGGTGTATCCATGAACCGTAGAGAGCATGGCCTTCTCTATGCCGAAGGCATCGTTCAGAATTCTCATTACAGGACTTGCGGCATTCGTCGTGCACGATGCGTTGGATGAAATATCGCACTGCGCGAGAGCTTCATCATTTATACCCATGAGCACTGTCGCCCCGCGCACTCCCTGGGGCGGCTCGTCTTTTATCGGCGCGGAAATGACAACGCGCTTCGCGCCCGCGCGCAAGTGCGCGCGGGCTTTTTCGTATGTCTCAAAAACACCGGTGGATTCGACTGCAACATCGATGTGTAAATCCGCCCAAGGTAAATCAGCAGGATTTTTCTCTTGGCAGATTTTTATCGACTGCTTATTGACATGCAAGAAACTGTCTACGCGTTTAATATCAAAACCCGAACCGCCATACACGGTATCGTATTTGAGGAGGTATGCGAGATTATCTATATCAGCGAGATCGTTAATAGCTACCAATTCAAGTTCCGGCCGCGTGATCGCAAGCTTCAGAAATGCTCGCCCGATCCGTCCCAATCCATTAACCGCAACGCGAATCTTTTTCATAGGCACATTATACCGCAGTCAAACAAATACAATCAAAGTACTAGTCCACATGTACCTTTATGCATTCCACCTTCAATAAAGGATGTTGAAGATTTGTTATTTCAGGCGGTTCAAAAATTTGTCGAGCGGGAGAGTATTGATGATGTCCTTTCTCTCCGCGAAGCCGCGACGAGCTTGGGCAATGCCATATTCAAGAACACTAAAGTGGCCTGCCGCATGAGCATCAGAATCTACTACCAGCGGCACGCCTGCTTCTACACATTTGCGTATATGCTCGTCTTTAAGATCAAGACGATCAGGAAACGAATCGATTTCCATAACCGTGCCTGTTTCCTTCGCGACAGCGATTATCTCATCCATATCAATATCGTATGCCTTTCGGCGGTTCACCAGTCGTCCCGTAGGATGGAACAAAATGTCCGCGTGCGGATTCTGCATCGCCCTAATAACGCGTTTGGTTTGCGCGTCGCGTGAGAGATTAAAATGCGAGTGTACCGAAATGCCGACCACGTCGAGTTCGGCGAGTATCTCATCTGGTAAATCGAGTGAACCGTCCTTCAAAATATCGCACTCACTTCCCTTTAGAATGGTACATTTACCTCTTAATTTTTTATTGACCTCATCTATTTCCTTCCCCTGCTCCCTGATGCGCCGTTCGTCCAGGCCGCGCGCCATCGCGAGCCGTTTCGTGTGGTCGGTAATCGCGATATATTCGAGACCTGCGCCGAGCGCCGCTTCCGCCATCGCTTCGATAGAATCAACGCCGTCCGTCCAATTCGTTTGCACCTGCAGATCGCCCTTCAGGTCTCCATAGTCGATAAGATTCGGCAAGGCCCTTTTTCGCGCGAGTTCTATCTCGCCAGAATCCTCCCGCATTTCCGGCTCGACATACGCAAGCCCCAGCTTCCTATACAGGTCCTCTTCTGTTTCTCCGGCGATCTGTTTTTCTCCATCAAAAAGCCCGTACTCGTTCAGCTTCCATCCTTTCTTGATAGCGATCTCACGGAGCGTAATATTGTGCGCCTTGGAGCCGGTAAAATAATTGAGGGCGGCGCCGAATGAATGCCTAGGAACGACCCTCAAGTCTGCATCCAGCCCTTGCTTCAAGCGCACAGATGATTTTGTTTGGCCATGTTGATACACGTGCACTGCGTCAGGATGCGACACGAACGCATTCATAATCGGCTCCGGCTTGCTTCCACGTACGAGAATATCAATGTCGCCAACCGTCTCTCTCCATCGCCGTATCGAACCGGCGACGACAACATCGTCCTCGCCAGCGATCTTTCGTATTGGCTCGGCAATGCGCTCCGCTATGCGGCGCGCATCGGAGAGCAAGAACCTTCCTGCGTGTTGCTCAAGAAATGCGATGCCTTTTTTGATATTGTCCTCCGTTTTTTTTCCGAAACCGCGAATCGCGGCGACTTCTCCCTTTTCAACCGCTCTTTTCAGGTCTGCAAGCGTTTTTACTTCGAGCTCCTCATACAACGCCTTAACTTTCTTTACACCAATCCCCTCTATTGCAGTGAGCTCGGAAAGATTAACGGGCAGTTTTCTTTTCAGCGATTCGTATTCGCGAATTTGGCCGGACTGTAATAGCTCTTCGACTCGCTCCGCTATGCCTTTGCCAATATCGGGAAGGGCTTCGAGTGCGAGCAGGCCACCTTCGCGATAGATATTTGACAGTTCCTCGGAAAGATTTTCGACCAGAGTGGCGGCCTTTTCGTAAGCGCGCGGTTTAAATGAGATGCCTGCAAGCTCGAGATATCCTCCCATGTCGCGCAATATTCGCGCAATATCCTCATTAGTCGCGGGCTTCATATTCTCATTGTATACCTTCGATATAGTTCCGTAACGGGCACTCCAAATGCTTGCAACGAGCGGTGCAATATGCGCGGCCGTAATATACAAGGCGTGGATTGATCCCATGCCAGTCTTTTTTCGGATAGAGCTTCATGAGGTTCTGTTCAATGTTGTCCGGTTCTTTTTCCTTCGTAAGTCCAAAGAGACGCGCAAGACGCTTCACATGTGTATCGACGGCTATGCCCGTTACTTCACCATCTGCATGCGTAATGACCACATTTGCCGATTTGCGCCCAACACCCGGCAATCTGGTCAATTTTCCCATCGTGAGCGGGACCTCGCCGCCATATTCGGAATTGAGTATCTTAGCCGTCTCGATGATGTGTCTTGCTTTCGTGCGATAAAAATTGACCTGTCGTATCTCTTCAGCAAATAGCGACGGCTTGGTGCGTGCATAGTCATCGATAGTGCGATATTTTTTAAATAGCTTCTCTGTAACCTCATTAACTTTCTTGTCGGTCGTCTGGGCAGAAAGCATGACGGCAAATAACAGTTCATGGTTATTAGAGTAATGGAGCGCGCTGTCCGGCACGGGAAAGAGTTTTTTTAGTCGCCTTAAAATCGCTCCAGCTTTTTTCTTTTTCTCTTCCAAGTTAGCCATATTGAGAACGTGCGATACTGTTTATTATATCATGTTGAAGCCTTCTATAGTTCTGTTATGCTATATATACAGAGGCATATAATATGGCACTCCACGATTCAATACAAGAAGAGGTACGGCGCGCGATGAAAGCGGGCGACAAAGTGCGTTTGTCCGTTGTGCGCGGCATCGTCAGCGCACTTACCAATGAATTGGTATCGAAAAGACGCAAACCGAACGAAACTCTTGCGGACGATGAGGTACTGGCAGTAATCTCTCGCCTCGCACGCGAACGGAAAGATTCTATACAACAATTTCGTTCTGGCAACCGAGAAGACCTAGCCGCAGACGAGGAAGCCGAACTCGTCATATTAAGAGAGTACATCCCCGCCGAGATGAACGAGAGCGAGATCCGCACTGCGGTTACCTCAAAAAAGGCCGAGCTTGGCATTACCGACAAAGCAAAACTTGGTATGCTCCTTGGCGCCATCATGAAGGATTTGAGAGGGAGAGCCGATGGGGCGCTAGTCAAAAAAATCGCAGAGGAATCGTTCGGACAATGATAGAGAAAATCAAAGGAAAATACACCGTCATGTCCGAACACACCGGACGCGTGTTCGGCCGTTATGCCACTCTCACTGAAGCGAAGAAACGATTGCGGCAGATAGAATTTTTTAAGCACCGAAAAAAACGTCCCCTATGGGGAGCAAATGGAGCGCTCCATGGAGTCCGCCAAGATCGCCGAGGGTCGCCATCTTGATGACAGGCAGTTCCGGGAAAATAGTCAATCTTCCACGAAGATACTCGGTAGTTTTATCTATCGGAATACCGTGTTCGCCAACAACCATTGAGCCGCCGAGCACGACCACATCTGGAGACCAATGTACGATTGTGTTGGCAAGACCGATGGCGAGATGTTTCGCTTCATCGTCCCAGACATGTGGATCAGTAACTTCGGTCGCGCTCTTGCCGGTTCTGCGATACAGCGCTCGGCCGCCGAGGTATGATTCAAGCTCTCCTCCACCTCCGCACGATGGACAAAGGCCCCCGCTTGCATCAATGATCTGGTGTCCGATCTCAAATCCATAGCGATTACGATCTATCTTTCCGTCAACTATCCGCGCGCCGCCGACTCCCGTCCCAACCGATACATACGCAATAATACTAAATCCCTTTCCTGCGCCGACAAGTGCCTCTCCAAGAGCGCTCATGGCAACATCATTCTCAAGCAGAACAGAAGCTCCGAGTCGATGTTCCAATTCTTTTTTGAGCGGCATTCGGATCCAACCCGGAATGTTCGGCGCATTGACGAGCATCGTCTTTCCGGGATCAAACGGGCCTGCAACGCCACCTGCGGCAGACTGGATCGGTTCGCCTCCAGATAGTTTGTGAGCGGCATCGGCCAGTATTTCCATACCAACATTGAAATCATCCACAGGTGTGGGAAAAACAAATGGCTCCGAGAAAATCCCGTCATTGTGAACTCCCGCAATTCGCATTTTCGTGCCGCCGATATCAAAGATAATATGCATATTCGTTACGCGATCATTTTCTTAAAGTCCTCAACCATAGGAACCTGCTCTGGCTCGACACCGTACAAAAGGGCAGTCTCGAGAGCCGCCCAATCCGCGACGAGCAAGGACTTGAAGATGCGTTCATAGATCGTGTCCCCGATGATTGGCACGACTGTTACTGCGAGCTTCCGCGCTTCGTACAATTGTTTCGTGACCTCCATTCGCTTTTTTATTCGCGGATGATCTGTCGAATCGGCAAGAAGAATGAAATGGAACTTCTCCGACAACGGCTCCGTACTCGCGGCGCGATCAAAGCCTGTCATTTCATTGTGATTCAGCTCGGGAAATACATTGTAAAAAGCTGGTATCTTTCCGGTCTCGTTGAATTTTATTTTCCAATTGTACGCAATTGCCTCATTGTCTACAGATGCGCAGATACATGGAATTTTTCCTTCCATTGCGCGAGCGATCGCTCTCCCCGTTTCTCGGGCAGATTTTTGGTCCAATGTTTCCGTAAGCGATTCAGTCCCCAGTAAAACATCGTCAAGATCGAGTAGTTTCGCCAGAGCCCGCAGATTAAAACCGAGCGCCGACCGCGGCTGAATTCCAGTGTCAGGCAGAGCCACGAAGGGCAAATGCTTTTTCTTCGCAATATCAATAATGCGGCCGCCAACTGCTATCACGGCAGAGGGAAGCCGTGCCTCAAGCGCTTCTTCTAGCGCGTCTGTGACTTCCTCCGTGTTGCCCGAATATGAATTGGCGATACAAAACCGTCCCTCTGCGCGTGCGCGCGGACCAATGCCATACGAGCTACGAACGATCAAATCAAGATCCGGCCGCGCTTGCTTCAGAATATCCGCGGCAAGATGAGAACCGCCCATGCCGACAATTAAGAATCTGTTGACGCCATGCGGAAGAGTATCAATGTTCTCTATACATGGTTCCCAGGCGAACTGTTTTTGGAAATTCTCTAAAGCAGACTCCATGCCGCCTTTCATAGTACATACAGTATACCTCTTCCGAAAACAAAAACCACCCGACTGTATGATCTAATGTACTTTTGCACTCCGCTAGTAATTGTTCGTAGTGCAGCAGATATATAAAATGAAGGCTCCTGACCCCTTCACCCCTGGATACTGTGCCCTCCGAACATATTCCGCAAGGCCGAAATCACCCTACCAGTGAAGCTGGGTCTCTCCGCAGATCGAAGGCGGAAATTGAAAGATTCTTCGATAACGGGAACAGGGACGCCAAGCTCCCTCGCTGTCTCAACTGTCCACTGACCCTCTCCAGTGTGAGCGACGGAGCCGGAAACACCCTCAAGTTCAACTCCGAATGATCGAAATGCGTCACCAAGCCAGCCAATGAGGCGGGATTCAACTATGCTCCCGTGGTTGTAGACGCTCGCAACAGTGTTGAGGTCTACGCTGAAGGGTGCCCTCTTCAGAACTTCCATTCCCTCGGCAATCGCTTGCATCATCCCATATTCGATACCGTTGTGAACCATCTTCACGAAATGCCCCGCACCCGATGGCCCCATATACCCATATCCATTTGGAAGCGCGAGGTCACGGAACAAGTTCTCATGTCGCTCGAATACCTCGTGTGCGCCTCCAATCATCATGCATGCTCCATTCCTCGCCGCCAACACGCCGCCAGAGACACCGATATCAAGATACTCCACCCCCTTGTCCGCCGCGTCTTTCGCGCGACGCATAGAATCCTTGAAGAAGGAGTTACCGCCGTCGATGACCATATCGCCGCCCTGAAGGAGGGGTAAGAGTTCAGAAAAAACACTACCAACGGCGGCATTTGGCACCATAACCCACACAAGACGAGGAGCGGCCAAGGAAGCGACGAGGTCGACGATATTAGCCGTGCCTTTTATGCCGACTACATTCGCAACAGCTTTCACCGATTCCGTATTCTTGTCTGTTGCCACAACTTCGTATCCCTTTTCCTGCAAACGAAGCACCATGTTGTGTCCCATTTTCCCTAGTCCGATATAGCCGATCTGCATTGTGTTCTCCTTTCAATTATCTAATAACCTCGTCAATTCAATCATGCGTCCAAAAAAAATCAAGCCGCATGGTTTTGGCACGACAACCCTTGACTGCCGACTCGATAGGACTCGAGGGGGTGCGACCGCCACGCATCCAGTATGGGTGTTATGAATTCCCATTCGGCAAGTATTTCCTCGGTGCTGGCGAAAAGTGTTTGGTCTCCTCTTATGCAGTCATAGAGCACTCGTTCATATGCATCCGGCGGCTCCGAGAACTTTCCTCCGTGAACATTATACGAAAACGAGAGCGTCTTCGGCTCCAACTCAAGGTCAAAGCCGGGAACCTTTGCCCAAAATCGCACGCTAATGCCTTCGTCTGGTTGGATACGGAAAGCAAGCACATTACGATGATGATGTTCTGCGCCCATTGTGTTCGGACACAAACACGATTGCGTTTCTTTGAAGTGTATCGATATTTCTACCTTGTCTTCCGCAAGTTTTTTTCCTGAATGGAGGTAGAATGGCACGCCTTTCCATCGCGGGGAATCAATGTGCGCCATCAAACAGAAATATGTCTCGGTTTGCGAATCGGCCGCAACATTCGCCTCGGTGCGATAACCTTCGTACTGCCCGCGGCGCATATGCATCGCGCCGCCATTGCCGCTTACTCGCCGCAGCTTCTTAAATACTGCGGCGCGCGCGAACCGGATGGCATCTGCTGTAACAGCTCCAGGGTGTTCCATCGCGACAAGCGCAAGCATCTGAAGCAAGTGGTTCTGCCCTATATCGCGGAGCGCGCCCACGCCGTCATAAAGCGCACCGCGCGCGCCAACCCCTCCAGCTTCATGGAGTGATATCTCCACGCGCTCGATATGGTCATTATTCCACATCGGCTCAAAAAGCGAGTTCGAGAATCTGAACATGAGGACATTCTGAAGCGCTTCCTTGGCAAGATAGTGGTCAATGCGAAAGATCTGCTCTTCGCGAAATAGCGCACCGAGCTTCGCATCAAGCGAACGCGCAGTTTCCAAATCCTTCCCGAATGGTTTTTCAACCAGCACGCGCGTCCAGACACCCTCCCCGCCACACAAATTCGAAATGCTCGACGATGCGATATTCTCGAAAATCTTCGAGTAGTGTTCGGGTGGAACCGCGAGATAGATAAGCTTGTTCGCACACAGTCCGAGATTGGAATCAAGAGCACTCAAATGCTCCTTTAACAGTGTATAATCAGAAACTTTGTCGAAAAGACCTGACTGATATGAAACCCTCTGCAGGAATTCATCGATGAGCGCGTCCGGGTGAACCCGCGTATTCTTCTCGATCGCTGTGCGTAAAAAATCTCTGAACGCGTCGTCGGTGAAGGATCTGCGTGCAAATCCCACGACGCGAAAAACATCGGGTAAATATCCTTTGGCGAAGAGATCGAGCAGTGCAGGGATTAACTTCTTTTGCGAGAGGTCTCCCGTCGCGCCGAGAATAATTATTGTAGTTGGTATATTGAAAGATGGATGGGCCATGCCGCCAATTCTATCGACGCCGAACAGGATTGCAATCGTCGCAAATACCTATCTCTCGAATCCGATCGAGATACCCGAGCACTGTCAATACAAACTCGGCATGACTCCATGCGAGAGGGGTCGCAGACGCAGGAGACCCGTCGCCCGCATGGACCTGCTCCGGAAAAACCCCAGACGGAAGAGCCCTATCGCAGACCCATGAGAGCAATTCCCGCACCTTTTTGAAATCGCGTTCCTTCGATGCAATGCGCGCATAATATTGGGCAAGCCAGAGAGAAGTAATGATCCATGGATTACCTGGGACACTCCCACTGCGGCAAGCATCATCCACGCAGTAATACCGGTCGCCCGCGTACCGCGCAATGCCCCCAACACCGCGAACACTTAGACTTCCTTCAGCATTTTGCATTGCCCGCCTCACGCGCGGGTCCTCCGGTGGCAAAACTTCAAATCGCACAATGCTTGCAATACTGCTTAGGTCAAGCGTCTGGTCTGGAATCAGGTTCCCTGCCTTATTCCACTTAACCATCTTGTAGAAATTACCTGTTTTTTCGTCATAAAGATACCGCAATAACGCTCGCCGCATCTCTTCTGCAGTATGCAGATAATTCTGTTTGCTCAATTCCTTCCCAAGCAGTGCGGCAAACTTCGCCGCGGCTATAAGCGCCCCGTAGACACAAGCGGCGGTGTAAGTATGAATGCCGAACTTCTCTTCCCAGAGGTCATAGCTTTGCTTTGGGAGACCGGTGTAGGGGTCACGATAACCCATTAGAAAATTGGCTATTTTCTTAATGAACGGATTATAGAGCCGTTCGACAAACTCGAGATCTTTTGTCAGCTCATAGTGCTTCCACAGCGCCACAAGCACGATCGCAGTCTCATCTTCTTGTATCGGGAGAGACACCTTGCCATCCTGAAGCCACGGGTGCCATGAACTACCGAGCGATTTATCCGGACGATATTTATGCATAAAGTAACCGCCATCGGTCAAAGTTTCGGCCGCAAATTCGAAGTAGCGTCGCGCGACCGTGTTATCGCCTGCGGCATCAAGCGCCATCGCTGATATCGCCGCGTCCCGTGGCCACACATATGCATATGTGTCCTTCCCCCCTCCTTGGAACATGCTTGAGTCAGTCGATGCGATAATTCCACCACCGTTATCGGCGTGCGCGCGAACAATGAGCATTGATTTTTTGAAAAGCGTATATACGCGATCTTCGAGCCCGTAGAGGCGGAATGGGTATCGATTAACCCACGCTCGCCAAAAGTTGCCCGTGGTTTCCCGAAGATGTTCGGGTGTTTTTTCGAGCACATACGCATCCAATGCGCAGACATCTCTGGTGGATTTGGCTGCGATAATCCAATAATGCGCGTGCGCAGTCTTCTTCGCGGCAATGTTGAGGTGCACCGCTATTACAGAATCGGTCGGGCCATGTTCAACTAAATTGCGCGAGAGTATCCCATCCTCCGCGTCCCGAAAACTTCCTTCTTTCCCTTCTATGCCAAATACACCAGTTGTAAAATCATTGAAGCAGGCAACATCGGAAATTGCATTCACCAGGAAAACTCGTTTGCCATTGTAATGGATGATCGCATGCACAAGCGGATCATAGTAAACTGTGTCGCCGCGATGTGATTCATATATCTCGAATTCTTGCCCAAAAAACAAGCGAACATGCCTATCCCGTCCGCTATGGTCAACGACTTCTACTGAACGCAGAAAAATATTCTCTTCATTGTAAACCGTGTCGCGGAATAGAAGAGATAGGCCGAATCCCGAATGAAATGCGCTAATGAGGCTTGCTAGAGCGTCAGGGGCGCTCTCGACGGAGATCTCCCATGACCCATCACCCATCCACGAAAAGTTGCCTTCAACCCAAACCCCGACACGGTGAGGCAAATGACCTCCAACATGATTTTCGAGACCGACGAACGGAAAATAGAAATCTCGAACGAGTCCTCGCGAATCGAGACCGACTGCAATATGACCATTTCCGAGAACAATGGAGCGCGGCATGGGATCGGCGCGGCGGTTGCGCCACTTTCGTTATGCGTAAGTTAGTAGTTCATCGATTATCGATACGGCATCTTCCCGGTGCATAGCGCCTGCAAGAGCAAAAGCGCCGCCGAGATCATCTAATACATCGCGCACCCAATTCGCAAAATCATTGCGACCGCTTGTATGATGCAGATACTGTTCGTCACTCATTCTCTGCATGGCATCACGCAAATCGATAAGCGTACACACCACCGGGCCGTTGTTCACCCAAAAGCAATGCACTCCGTGAGCGACTGTCCTCGCGGCATTCGGACCCGCACTTAACATCGCAGACACAGTCTCATTCTCTTTCTTTTTTTGGCGCGGTTTTGGCGGGGTGCGCAATTTTGCCGCCTTCTTCTTGACGGCAGTTTTTGTTGACGCAGACAATGTTTTTCGAACCATAAGTATCTCGAACTTGATTAACTACTAATCTGACTTTTAGTATACCACGACAGGCGCGCTCTTGGGCACTGACATATCCCGATATTTCCCCAAGCGAATGCGCATATCATGCAGAACATTCATATATGCGATGTATGCCTCGTAGGGCGAGTCGTAGGGGTTAAAGTATTTGTGCACATCTCCATCATTCCACCACTTGGTGCACATGTAGTAGAAGTGGTCTGATGTTTGCAAGCGACGCCAGTCCGAAAGCAACCCGGCATCGCGCGATGCTCTGATGGGCGCCTCGAGTTCATACACCTGCTTCAACGCATCCTGTTGAAGTTCATTTGAACGCCATGCAGACAAGTCCCGTTCGATATCGGCCCATGATATATACTGCGGAACATCGAGCTCAGCCTCGGCCTGAATCGTGCGCGCCACTTCCGTGGGAGTAGCGAACGAAAGACGCGGATTTCGACGCAATACTTCCGGAAGCGCGCGCATGAACTCGAAAATGCCAGTGTCTGCCCACTGATGTTCGCCAAATGTCTCGTAGTCCATAAACAGATTGATGGTCTTTGCGCCACTCGAAGCAGCCGCTCCTATCCACTCTCCGTAGCGCTCCGCTCGAAGCGGGTATTCCGACCAGTCGCGGGACGAAAATCTAAACGCAATGTCGTCAGAGAGACGATAATTCTTCAAGAGCAATGCTATCGTCTTTGCGCCGCGAGGGCGGTAAACAAAATTGGGGCTACGCCAGCCGAGGATGTGGTCAGCCCCTTCCGCAAGTATGGCGGAATACCCAAGCGATTCAGCCACATGTGCAAGTTCATTGTTGTATATCAGCTCCGTATTTCTAAATGCAGTGGGAATCACGCCAAATAATCGCCTAACCGCCTCGCGGTGCAATCGAACTTGCTCGATGAACTCTTCCCTAGAATATAGAAACGAGAGGGAATGATGATATGTCTCATCGAGTATCTCCACGCGGCCAGTACGAACTAATGCTCGAAACGACTCGAGCACTTCTTTTGAGAGTTCTTCGACTTGCTCAAGAAATACTCCCGAGAACGAAAAGCTTATCTTGAATTCCGGGTGTCGCTCGAGAAGTTCGAGGAGTACTCTGTTCGCGGGAAGGTAGCATTTCTCGGCCACCTTTTTCAAAATGCGTACATTGTTTAGATTCGTCTCCGAATCGTCGTCAAAATATGAACCGCCGCCGCCAATATCAAACACTCGAAATCTACGGATGCGATATGGCTGGTGCACTTCGAAGTAAAAACAGATTGATGTGCTCGGCTTCATTGTCAGATACTTATTTCTCGGATGTAATCGAGAATCGACCGATATACGGAATATACTTTCTCGGCCGCCCTCTCCCATGTATTTTTGCGAGCTTCGTTTTTGCCGCGAACTCGAAGTGTCGCGGTAAGCGCCGGGCTTCGCAGTACCCCGATGATTTTGTTGACCATTTCATCCGTATCCCAGAAATCAACCTTGAGCGCGTGACGAACCGCCTCCGAGACTCCAGATTGCTTTGAAATGAGAACCGGTGTGCCCTCCGCCATTGCTTCAAGCGGCGCAATGCCAAATGGTTCGGACACGCTCGGCATGATATAGAGGTCTGCGGCGCGATAGAGAGCTGTCCTCTCATTCCCACGCACGAAACCGGCAAAGATTACCCTATCCGATATACCCGCGCGAGCGGCCTGCAGGATCATTTGCCGCTCCATATCCCCAGAACCTGCGAGGATAAAATATACATTCGGCTCGATCGCGAGTACGCCCTGCGCCGCCTTGAGAAAATAATCCGGGCCTTTTTGGAGCGTTATGCGTCCGAGAAAGAGCACTAGTTTTGCGCCGCTTCGCTTTAGAGCAGAGAGATCGAGCGGCAATGGCTCGGATTTGGCGCTCGTCTCTACTGCGTCAAGACGCGCTGACCGGCGCTTTTGACGCGGTGGTGGTTTGCTCTCTTCGACGGTTACACCATTGTGCACCACTGCTATTTTTTCAGGCGGTATGCCGTATCGGCGCACGATCGTGTCTTTCGTATAATTACTGACAGCAATGATGCGATCAGCGCGCTCCATGCCTTCGCGTTCTATATCGTATACGGTTTGGTTCACGCCCGCGCCGCCAGTGCGGTCGAATTCAGTTGCGTGCACATGAACGACAAGCGGCTTTCCCGTTGCCTCCCTCGCCGCCATACCCGCTCCGAACGATAACCAGTCGTGCGCATGTATAATGTCGAAATGAAGCTCGCTGGCCATCTGTCCAGCCCACAGCGCATATCGGCGCACTTCCTCGAGCAAGCCAAATGCCGCACGCTCGCCATCGGGGCTTGCGTATGCCGAAGCATCAGGCCATTTCAGTCCACCCAAAGAAGCGGCATCCTCGGCAAAAACTATTTTTGCATTGGGAGAGGACGGTGCCAATGACACGCGCCGAGGAAGAACGAATGTGAAGAAAACATCCTGGTCGCGAAATCCGCGCAGAAGACCTTCGCATGCGGTACCCAAACCGCCGCTATTGTGGGGCGGCAGTTCCCAGCCAAACATAAGTACATGCATTTTCGCCATAACACAGCACAACAACCTCGGCGATCACACGACACGCGAGACTAGCATACAGAGTAACAAATTTGGATGCTTAACGCTGTTCAGGCTGTGGATAGCCCAGCTTGCATTTGTATTATTTTTCGGGTACCCAATGTAATTGACACAGATTCCCGTGCGTTTTGTGGAAATTGTATGCGGATGTCGCCGCGACCGCACCCATTGCCGCGCCAGTAATGTCCTGCTTGAATGACCCAAATAGGTTGACTATGTCTCCCGCGGCAAATACTCCTTCGACATTTGTACGCATCATGGAATCAGTTGCGATATATCCATGATCATCGAGGGCCACTCCGAGCGAGACCGCAAGCTCGACATGCGGAATCGCTCCGATTTCTACAAAAATCCCGTCTACTATAAGATCGGTCGAGCCCTTGTATTTCTTCGATAGGACTATCCTTTCTAATTTTTTTTCTCCGATAAGTTCGGCTATGGTTGTATCGAAAATAACTTCAACCTTATCTCCGAGCGATTTCATTTGCTCGAGATTGATCGGTTCGGCATTCAACTCACTCTTGTTTAGTGTTATGAGATAAATCTTCTCTGCATATTCTGCCGCAAGATTGAGACCTTTTACAGATGCGTCTCCCCCGCCAACGATCGCGATGGTCTTTCCTCCATAGAGCGGACCGTCGCAAGTAATGCAGAAATGGACGCCACGGCCTGTCAGCTCGGTTTCATTAGGTAGATTGAGATGGCGGCGCTCCGTACCGATGCCAAACATTACCGTGCCGCCGAAATAACGTTTGTCTTTTACTGTAAGCGCAAAACAACCTCCGCCCTGCGAGATGGCAGTAACTCGACCGTCAAGAAATAATGCCCCAAGCTCTTTCGCCTGGTCGCGCATTATCTTCATAAGCTCATAACCATCGACATGTGGAGCGCCGGGATAATTATGAATAGTGCCTGCCGTTGCCGTCTCGCCGCCAAACTTTTCTCCAATAACAAGCACGCGCATTTTATATCTGCCAGCATATAGCGCCGCGGACAGCCCAGCTACCCCCGAACCAATGCAAATGAGATCGTAGCGGTCATCCATACTCAAGGGCTATACGTTAAGGTCAAGCAGGCCGGCAAGCTTATCCTTGTCGTAGCCGATAACCACTTCATTATCGATTTCGATGACAGGCACTCCCATTTGTCCTGTTTTTTCGATCATCGAATTACGCGCGGCTTCGTCTGTTGTCACATCGTGCTCTTCATACCGCACATTGTGTTCCTGAAAAAACTCTTTGGCCATTTTGCAGTACATGCATGTCGGCGTCGTGTAAATATGCACTTTCTTTTCCATACGCGAAAAAACATTACTTCATAATACAATAATCGTAGTATACCACATCGAAAAAAGAAATCCTCGCGTTCGCCTGGATATAAATTAGCCTGCAAACTTTTGTTCGGTTAGCATGCGAATTCACCCACAACGTAACTGCTCACAACTCTCTGCAACGTCGCTTAAGGATCGGCAAGCACCTTCGTTGCCTCCATCTGTGGGTTCGCTATACGATTACAATGGGCTTTTGATCTTCTTCAATCTTGGATTGGTCACTTGTGTATATACTTGTGTGGTTCGTATGTTGCTATGCCCGAGCAACTCTTGTACATAGCGTACATCAGTGCCATTTTCTAGTAAGTGTGTAGCAAACGAATGACGCAACGAATGAAAGGTTGCCAATTTGCTAACTTTCGCACTTGTTAAACTTTTACGAAACATTTTTTGCAGAGATGTTGTCGTAAGCTTGCCACCTCGATTAGAGGCAAAAACAAAATCACTCATATTTTTGCCTGCGATTATATTTCGCAAATCGTTTTGTAATTTTTCTGGCAACACACTAATCCTGTCTTTCTTGCCTTTTGCTCCCTTGATGTGCACAACAAGCTCATTGATGTCCAAATCTGCTACTTTTAGTTCTACAACCTCGCTGACTCTCATGCCACAAGCATAACCAAGCGAAATCATCAGTTTATATTTTGAATTATCAGTTACTTCAATAATTTTCCCAATTTCCGCCCGCGATAACACGACGGGCAACTTTTTGTTTCTCTTCGCAAATTTTAGGTCAATCTTCTGCGGGTCTTTTAAGACTTCAGCATATAAATATTTCACGGCATTGAGCGCCAGATTGATGGTTTGCGGGGATTGTTTTCGTTTGTGTTTGTCTAGCAGAAAGTCCTCAACCGCTTTTTGCTTATCTTTAATTCCTTTTTCTTTAGAAAAACTGATATACTCTCTTATATAGAGTAAGTATGCTTTACGAGTCTTTGTGGAGTAATTTCTAAGTTTTAAAATTCTTTCAGTTTTGTCTAAAATATTTTCCATAATCAAATAGTAGCAAAGTTTGCATAACAAACAAGATATTGCTACAATATGATCACATAGTTCGTATAAAAACCAGTTGTACGAAATTGAAAAATTTTTTTAACTATTAATAAATTATTTTTATGTCTCAAGTCACCATCAAACAAGCTCAACAAATAGTCGATGACTGGATTAAAAGTATTGGTGTCCGCTATTTTTCTGAAATGACCCAGCTGGCTCAATTAACGGAGGAAGTGGGCGAAGTCGCACGAATAGTCTCAAGAACTTATGGCGATCAAAGTTTTAAAAAGACGGATGACAAAAATTTGTCTGATGAATTGGCGGATGTATTATTCGTGCTAATCTGTCTTGCTAATCAAACAGGCGTTGACTTAACCGAGGCATTTCAGAAAAATATGGATAAAAAAACGAACAGAGATAAAGACCGACATAAAAATAATTTAAAATTAAAGAAGTAAAAATTTTTCAACATCGCACAACACGGCATATCTGGTTTCGCTACGCTACACCCAAATTGCTACGCAACTTCAGATATGTCGAAACGTTATACGCCATAATAAAAAGCCTCTATTGATTTTTTATAATAATTTTGGCAATTTATTAGGTGAGGTCGAGATAACTTCAACAATTCAACATTAATTATCTAACATAAAAAATTATGCCTAAAAAACCAGAAACATTTGGAGGATTTTCTCCTGAACCAGGGAGCAAAGATGAAGAAACAAGACAAGTTGAAAGTCTTGAGGAATGGCAAAAATATTGCGAAGAAATGTCAGAGGCGCGCGGAGAACCAAAAGAAGAAGATTGGGATAGAATAATGCAAGACGAAATGGAGTCAGAAGCGAGAGACGTAGAGGTTTATATTAGAAGAGCAAGATTAGCAGGAGACACGCGTACTATTAGAGAAATAATAGATGATAAGGATGAGTTGGAAATTAAATTAAATGCATATACGGAACAAAGAAAAAAAGATGGTACCTATACTAATCCTTGGAATATACTCGTAGATTTTATGAAAGAGAATGTTTCTTCGTATGCTGCTTATCTCCAAAAGAGACAAGAAGAGGACGCTGAAGCCGATCCGTGGAATATCTATCTCGAATGGAAAGTTGGAAAGGACTTGAAAGATAAATAAATTGCCAAAATTCTTAAACGAATAAGGAAAGCGGCTTTTTATTACAGCGTATAACAATGAATATGCGGTTCATGAAATTGCGCTTCTTGATTTTTCATGGAGGCGCAATTTCTTTCACCCATATTTGCCTCCGCTTCGCTACAGCAAACATCGCATATTCATGAACGTTAGGCGAAATTTCATTTTTTACATCTATCACATATGCCCGAAAATTTTGAACCTACAATAGAACAAACTAAGCCATATTGGCAAAGAATGCGAGAGTTAGAAGCTCAACTTTTTCCTGAATTTAGGGATGAGCATTTTTGTATTGATTCACCAGAGACAAACAATTTTTATTTCGCCCCGAATGTACATTTCAAAAAAGATTTGGTAACAGAAGCAGATGTCGAAAATTTTAGAAAAGATCCAAAGCGACAAATGTTAAGCGTCGGGTCTGGTCCTGCATATTTAGAAAGACTGTTGGTACATTTAGGTGTAAACAAAGACAACATCATCCTTGCAGATAAAGAGCCGAGGGATTTGCCGACCGACTTCAAAACTAAAATTTTCGACATGTTTGGAGAATGGCCTGAATTCGAAGATGATCAAAAATTTGATCTAATAATATTTCCAGAAAATCCGTCAATCAATGTTCACTATGACTACGGCGAGGAGCGAATTCAGGCGTTCACCTCACTCTTTGCAAAAGCATTGCAGCACTTGAAGCCAGAGGGCGAAATAAAAATTACTGGTAATCCAAACAGTGAAGAGATAACGGAAAAAGTTGAGCATGAGCTAAGGAAAGCAGGTTATGATGTTACGGTTCAAAATTTTTCCAACAAAGGAAAGGAATCATTAATTGTAGTAAAAAATGAAACATCGCCTAACAGCGTGTATGAGGTTCAAGAAAAAGTGCGTAAATAATTTTCAAAGGTTGCATTTTTTCTTTCACCCAAATTGCGCTGACGATAATCAGAGTTTAGTGATACAATGAAAGTATTGAGATAAGCAATGTTTAATCTAAATAACACGGCGCAACTTCGCATCATGCGGAAACGTTATGCGCCATAATAAAAAGCCGCTCATAAATTTGACTTATTTTTCCTTTAGGATATAATAGAATCGTTACAATTCACTTCAAACTATATGCGCAAAATTGACTTAAAAAATGTGGTGTGGAAAGAAGGAAAATATTATGTTTCCTGGAACCTAAACACGGCGATTTCTAGTTTTGGCGACACCAAAAAAGAAGCCCTTTTGGCGCTCCAAGAAGCATTAGAATTATATTTTGAGGACATCCCAATTTCCAAAATAAACAAAGTGGAACGACCCGACTTGGTCCCATTTGTTTTTCAGCATGCCTAGACCTATTCCCCTGAAACAGGTAATCCGAGTCCTTAGAGATAAGGGCTTCTTTTTTGTGTCGCAGAAAGGTTCACACGCAAAGTTTCGTAAACCAGGAAGTCCAACTCGTACTGTAATTGTAAAAATGGCAAAGAAAGAAGTACCGTACGGAACCTTTCAGTCGATTTTGCTTCAATCAGAATTAAAAGAAAGTGATTTTCGAGAGGAAAAATAAGTCAAACTTCAGATATGCGGATACGTTGTGTCGGGTCAAAGGTGTCAGGAACCTTTGACCAATAATGTTTAGTTCGTAATGCAATCAATAGTATAGCACTTAAGAAAAAAGAAAGCCTCGCGGATGCGAGGCGATCGATGAATCTCGGCGCATAAAACTGAAACCAAGGAGGTGAAACTAGTCTGCAGCGATTGAAGCGCCGAGAACTAAATGAACTAATTCGAGATTTTAATGCGAGGGCAATTAGCTTTCGGAAAACTGATTCTCACTGTAAAACTCTGCCCTCGCACTAGTAGTTTAGCATGGGATATCGAGCAGTCAATTACATTGCAATGTGAACAATAATGCGTAGAATGAAATCGGTACTGAACATTCAACCACGCGAGGAGGATGTATGCAGTATGAGAGATGGCTCTTCGTGGTGATTGCGCTCGCAGGGTATGTTCTCACGACGGACCCCGCGCATGGTTTTCAGCCAATTCCGCCTTACAGGACAACGGTGCAAAGTGCTGCGCCTCCCATGATGCGCGCAATCGCCGAGACCATTCCAGAGCGGTGCCGCTCACCTCGACCCGGGCGCGGTGAGGGCTATTTCATGTTCATCCGCGTTGCTCCACATTGTGCGTGCGGACATGAACTCACGCTTCGAAACCCATTCAGGATGCGCCTGAATGTGCACTGCTTCGTTCACAAATTCCCTGAACCAATGACGGACTGCATTCGCCATTGAAGATATGCCCCGCCTGCGCTCCACGCACGCGGGGCATCACATTTTTGCTATAGCGCCTGAAAGTCCGCGTCGGTTCCAGTCAAGCCGTTCGCCTTTGACCGTTTGCGAATTACAAACTCTTCATATTTTTCTGAAGCGGCGCGAAGCTTATGAAAACTCTTCTTTAATTCTTCGAGCACGGCGCTACTGCGCAAGGCGGCGGCGGGATGATATATCGGCATTATAATTCGCTCGCCCAACCAAAATGTTCTTCCTTGATCAGTTGATATGCGCGCATTCGGGAGGAAGTAATTCATCGCGAATCTACCGAGCGGGGCTATGATTTTTGGATCGATGATATCTATTTGTCGGGAGAGGTACGGCTTATAGGCTTCGATCTCCGCAGGAAATGGGTCGCGATTCTCCGGAGGCCGCCGTTTTACAATGTTCGTAATGTAGACATCTTCCCGTTTCCAGCCAATCGTAGCTATCATCGCATCGAGTAGTTTGCCAGCGCGACCCACAAAAGGTCTGCGCAAACGGTCTTCATTCGACCCGGGGGCCTCCCCAACGAACATCACTTTGCAGTCAGAATTACCTTCGCCAAAGACCAAGTTTGCGGATCCGCGAAGCGGGAGGAGATCGTTGCGCTCGATTTCATCACAGAGAATTTCTAGCTCAGTCTGCTTATCCATATGTCGCACATTGTACTCCACACCGTGGGTTGTGGAAAACTTTGTATTTCTAAACAACCATCAAAGCTATACTGTACACGGCATTGTCCAAACACAGGAGGTGGTCTTTGTACAGAAAGTATGCACGGATGCATCGCCATGTTTCGCGAGAGGAAATCGAGTGCGCGCGCGACCGCCGCGAACTCAACGAGGTGGTACGAAATGCAGAGGCGCGTGGCTGTATCAAATGCCTACGCCAATTGCACTATGTGCACACGCATCGAGATCGCTCATCGCATTGAAGCCCGCCCACTCGTGGACGGGCTTCTGTGCATATGGGGTACCCGTTGTCAGCATACTCGCAAACCATGCGGCGGCAAACGCGATAAGCTCTTTATTCGGTCTTTGAAGCAGTATCGTGTTCTCAAAGCCAGAGCGCCAGAAGCCCGCCAATGAGTGGAAATGTTACGAGGTAATAGCTTGTATTGATAGCGTAGAGTTTGATTGGGCGACCCTCCCATGTAACCATACCCATGAGCACCGGCGCATTGAAACCGAGCCATACTAGAAACCCAACCCATGCGCCCGAAGCGAACATGAGAGCATCGCTCACAATCACAAAATATGCCATTACGAACGATGTCGCGATAGCACCAACAAGTCCGGAGACATACATCTTCCACATACCCTGCTTCGTCTGTTCCGTACGCTCCTCGGTCAGTCCCGCCAATCGCATCCACGCTATTCCGAATACTTTTGGAGAATACCAGACCATGCCAACAACCATCATAACGATGGCGGTTCCAAGCACCGCCCAAAAATTAATGTCACTGAAAAGAATCATAGGTGATAATCATTAATATACACACCCTGGCTCGACAAGCCTTCTGTGAAAGTATACCCCCAAATGCGTATAATCTGTAATTGCATTCGCGTTCGTCATGAACTGTTCGTGCGCGAATCAATCTCGGCATGATCAAGACCAAAATGGTGCGCAACTTCATGCCATATCGTGTCGGCGATGACTTCGCGAATTCTATCTAGATTGCCGTTGCCAGCCGCTTCGATAGGCAATCGGTACAGCGTGATAGTATCTGGAAGAGTCATGCCCACACCGTAATATTCACCTCGCGCGGTTTGCGGAATGCCCTGATAAAGACCGAGAAGCGCTTCGTCTTCCATGATGCCTTCACTCATGCGTATTGCCTCGCTTGGCTCATCCTCGATCACGAATGCGACATTACGAATCTTTTTTCGAAATGGTTCAGGGACTGGCGATAATCCAATCTCCGCAACCATTTGCTCAAATAATTCTTTCGTCATTATCTGCGTGGAATATCGTACTTTTCGTATTTATCCAAACACCAAAACCTTTTCCGAACTCTCAACCATTTTGAGTAAATCGGACATTGTGGAAATGGGGCATACTTTGCTTTCGCTCTTGCCTCGCACCTTTAGACAACTTTCACATGCGTAGATTTTACCTTTTAGCTCTTTGAACATTGCCACTTTTGCCGAAATATCGAAATCCTTGCTGTCCTGGATAGAGTCGAGTTCCGACCCCTCGCTCATCAAAAATACTTCAACCGCATGAGCGGCTTTAAGAGAGGTGATTCCGAAGCGAAATGCATTCCAAACATGTTCGGGATTATTTGATTGCAAAATGATACCGATCTTCATAAGAATACCCTAACAAATTCATTGCTGCCGGGCTAGGAATCGAACCTAGATTAAGGGCTCCAAAGACCCCTGTCCTACCGTTAGACGACCCGGCAATTCATATGGGATAGTATAACAAAATCCAGATACTTGCTACTGCAATTGGGTTTCTGGGTGGTCAATAAGGAGAAGCTCGAGAGGAAGTTCGGGTATCGATGCGTAGGTGACGCGCTCCCGTGCCATAATGAGATCGCGCAGGAGGTCAGATGGTTTAAAAATCTTTTTTGTCGCAACGCTCGCCTCTATTATATCAAGATCGGCCCTCTCTGAATCACCCGATATCCGTGCGAATGCCGATGGAGAATACTTACGCAACATCCATGCTCGTAATGAACGCATAACTATCTCGAGAAAGGCTTGCATATCGGCATTTTGTTTTGATGCGCTGGCTACTGCCTCAATTCCCTGTTCGATGTTGCCAGTAATGAGAGCGATGAGATAACGGAGCGCGAGCTCCTTGCTCGGAGCTCCCGCAAGATGCTCGACATCCGCGAGCGAGATATTCGAGCCATCTACCGCATGCAGAACTTTTTGCAAAGCGCCATGCGCGTCTCGGAATGACCCGCCAGCGAGTAGCGCGATCGCCGTGGACGCATCATCAGAAATCGAATATCCCTCCGACCTTGCCGTTGCAGTAATGACTTTTACCAGAATACTTTCGGTGGGACGCGCGAAATCAATTCGCTGACAGCGAGATACTACGGTCTCGGGCACTTTGTGGATTTCAGTTGTCGCCAATACAAATATGACATGCAGGGGAGGTTCTTCGAGCACTTTTAGGAGACCGTTAAATGCGCTCTTTGAGAACATATGCACTTCATCGAAGATGTACACTTTGTACGGCGACTTGAAGGGCGCCGTCGCGACCCACTCTTTCATCTCGCGCACATCCTCGATGCCAGTGTTCGTCGCCGCGTCGAGCTCATAAAGATCCCCTGCATTCGTTCCAAGCTCGGCGGCAAAAATCCGCGCGAGACTCGTCTTCCCTGTTCCGCGAGGACCGACAAAAAGATATGCATGCGCGACTCCGTTCTTAAGCGCGCCTTTTAGTATGGAGATAGCCGCATCCTGCCCAACGAGTTGGTCGAACGAGGATGGGCGGTATTTGCGATACAGAGAAAACTGCTGCATAGAGTGGTTGGTTACAGAATATTGGGCGATTCAATTCCAAGCAGGTAAAGACCCCTCTCAAGGACTATCCTTACTGCATGAGTTATGACAAGACGATGGGGCGCGGCGAGGCCGCCATCCGCAAGCACGGGATAGCGCGCGTAATTGCTCTGATAATCGCGGGCAAGCTCAAATACGAAATTACCTATGATGCCAGGGTTATCAGTCCGCTCGGCCTTCAGCACGAGGTCTGGGAACTGAAGGAGCTTTTTGACAAGAGCGCGCTCATCATTCTCAAGCGAGAGAGTCTCGATCGAACGCGCCGTTTCGACCTTCTTGCCATACTTTCGAATGATGCCACGCGCGCGAGCAAGGGCATACATCACATACGCTCCGCCTGATTCCTCAAACTCTCCGAGCATCGCGTTTGTATCAGGATCCAGATCTACTGCATGGACCCTGTCCTTTCTAAGGTCGTTAAATATGATAGAGCCGCGCGCGAGCATGTCCGCATTTGCCTCAATTTCTTCACGCGATAGTTGCGCCGCGGCGGCGTACGCACGCGAGGCGTATTTTTTTGCAAAATGCTCACGTGCCGCCTCAAGCAAGGAGAATACATCTCCCGCGCCGCCGCGGCTCGAAAGCTTGGCGCCTGTTGCGGCATCCACATACAATCCGAGCGCAACATGAACAAGCGAACGTTCTGTACCATCAACAATACCGATCTCTCGTGCGGCACGGAACAGTTGCCTGAAATATGCCGACTGTTCCTCGCCGACTACATATGCGATTTTTCGCGGATTAAATGCTGAGATGCGATATTGGATCGCAGCCAAATCTCGAGTCGCATACACCGATGCGCCATCACTGCGCCTTACAACAAGATACTCATCGTCTTCGAGCGGCACGACGGCTGCGCCGTCATGGTTCACTACTGTTCCTGCCGCAAGCCCTTTTTCAACAATACTCTGCCCACGGGCTGGAAAAAAGCTCTCTCCTATCGTGTGGTCAAAGCTGATGCCAAAGCGAGCGTAAAATGAATCAAACTCTGATCTGCTCCATCCGACCATCTCTTGCCAACGCCGCACGGTTTCGGGATCTCCAGATTCAAGTGCTCGAAAACGCGCATCCGCACGCGCCTTGAATTCATCCCATGCCAAACCGCCATCTTTTTCAAGCAGACGATAACGGAGGTATATTTGATAGAGCTCTTCATTCTTGTCCTCCAAACGAGATGGTTCGGCGTGCCATCGATCCCACCCCTCTAGAACGAAACCGAATCCTCCCCAATCATTTATATGATTTATGCGCTGAACCGTATATCCCGCGGCTTCATATATGCGCGACAATGACTCCCCAACGATGGTTGAACGAATGTGCCCCGCGTGAAGATGTTTGGCAACATTTGGACTCGAGTATTCGCAAACAGCGGTCTGGTCCGCAAAAATATCCGCGTCTCCGTATCGTTCTATCCCGTCGGCATCCTTCGTTTCCTGTACAGTTGCAAGCGATGAAAAAAGTCCGACGTCCGTAAATGACACATTGATGTACATTCCAGACGGGGCAATGTGCCCGATATGCGGATTTTCCAGAGCGAGTTGCGCAAAAAGTACAAGGAGTTTTGGAACAACTTCTTCTGCGTACAGCGCCGCCCCCTTCACTTTCAGCAATCCTGGTAGACGGATAGAGATGTCGGCCCCGAATTTTTCTGTATCTATGAACGAGAACAGTATCTCCTCTCCTTCATAGATAGAACCCATTAAACACTTTTTTATTTGCAACTCGATACTGGGGAGAAAGTATGCCGCGTGCGGCACATAGCCCCTGCTGGCACGCTTCTCAATAACACGCGCTGAAACTCGCTTGATTTCGAGTTCACGGGCTCTATTAAACTCTGCTAGAGCATTCATATTGGGAGTATAGTTAGACCATTGTAGCGCATATTCATGAGTTATCCCAAGTCGGTGATTGCCCTACGCATTAATCCCATGATATATACTAAACAGATGTACACTGGATGCATGAGTTAGCTCGATACGAAAAAAGGAGGACTATGTGGACTGTGTTCAGAAGACGAAGGCCGCTCCATATCGGAACGGCGTTTAGTTACTTTAGACGGAAGCCTCGACAAGACACTCAAGGCACCATAGAACAGAAGGCGCCCCAAACAGAACAGGAACACAACGCCTCGGCACAATCGGCACAAGCTGAAGATGCACAGAAGAGAGATTCATGATTTTTCTCGGTGTTCGAATAGGCCCACACGGGCCTATTTGCTATCATGCGCCATTCCCATCGTCCAAAGCAGACAAAAAATTCTCGATTACACCGAGAGCCTTTGTTCCCGTTTGCGTATCCATGAGTTCGGCGCGAAGTTTGTGAGCGCCGTCAAAACCCGCCACGTATGCTTTGAAATGCTTTTTCATAACGCTGAAACTTTTCGGCGGCCAACCCCGCTCATGCACCAACCATGATTCATGATCATACAACAATTCATAAAGACGAATATGTTCCGCTAGCACACGGAGCTTTTCCGCAGTGTTCGGATTGCGCTCCGAGAACAACCACGGATTTCCAAAAACAGCCCGTCCGAGCATAACGCCATCGACTCCATAGACCAGGGATTTCTCGCGTGCATCATCGAGGTCTCGAACATCCCCATTGCCAATTATAAGCGTGCCAGTACCTGCCGCGAGTCGCGCCGCTTTCCCAATCTCATCCCAATGCGCCGGAACTTTCGACATCTCCCTCGCCGTTCTGCCGTGAACCGTGATAGCCGCAGGTTTAGCCTTCAGCAGTGACGAAATCCACGATTCCGTAACGATCGCATCCAGACCAATGCGGGTTTTTACGGACACTGGGAAATCCGAACGAACAGACTCCCCGCCCTGCTTTGCGGCCGCGATAATTTCAAGCGCTCGACCAGTGTCGTTTATAAGAGCGGCACATGAACCCTGTTTAAGCACGGAGCGTTCTGGACAACCCATGTTTATATCAATACCGTCGAATCCTAATTCTCCGGCAAGAACCGCCGCGCGTTCAAAATTAGTTGGATCAATACCAAAAACCTGCGCCAGAATCGGATGTTCGACTTCAGAGTATTCGAATTCTCGGAGAAGCTTTTTTTTGGCCTTGCTTTGAAGTCCCTCAACAGAAACAAACTCTGTAAAAAACACATCAGGTTTTCCACATTTCGCTATGATGCGTCGAAAGGCCGCGTCTGTAACATCGTACATGGGCGCAAGCGCAAAAAATGGCCGCGGCAATTTATTCCAAAAGCTGGGGTTGGTAGTTTTCATTCGTGCGCGTTAGCCGCGGGTTAACCCGCACTATAGTATCCTTCTTCAGCAGAACTTCGAGCGCCATTCCTGTTTTTGTTTCCTCTGAAAAATCCTGGTCGAAAATGAAATTTCCGAGCGAGTACGCGATTACGCCGCCATTATACTCTTCGATGGGCTGAATAACATGTGGGTGATGGCCGATGACGATACGCGCGCCCGCATCAATCGCGGCATGGGCAAGCTCTCGCTGGCGCCGAGTGGGTTCCTGCTCGTACTCATCACCAAAATGGATAGATACAACGAGAGTATCGCTCTCGTTTGCAGCGGCCGTGATGATAGAGGAATAGTCGGGGTCGCTCGCGGTAAGCATATATGATGAATCTATGTCTTCCGAGAGCCATGCGGGACCAAGATCGGAGAATGCAAGAAAGGCGACTCTCGTTCCGCCTCGTTCGATTATGCGCGGTCGTTTGGCCTCTAGTCGTGAAGTCCCGCCTCCCGCCGACTCAATGCCTGCCGCCTTTAGACGGACAAGAGTGTCTTCGAAGGCGCCACGACCCCAATCACCGGAATGATTGTTTGCGACGCTCACCACATCGAAGCCTGCGCCAGAGAGCGCATCCATGGCCTTTGGGTCCATTCGGAATGAGTACGCACCACCAAGATCATACCCCCTGTTGGAGAGGGGTCCTTCTAAATTAGCGAAGGCAATATCGGCACGGCCAAGATACTCGGAACTCGAAAAAATCGTTCTGTAGTCGCCTCCCGCAGAGTCGATCCGCGCGCGCACGCCGCGATCCATCATAATGTCACCGACGAATACGAGAGAGAGCGGCGATGAATCATCGTCACCGCCCCGTCCTGAAGTTCCGTCAAGCAGAGTGCGCGCCACGCTTGAGCGTCTAGCATATTCTCCCATAGTTACAGAATCAACAAGCGCGGCAATATCACGATTGCGTGTGCTACTTCCGAGCACGGCTACCATAATGGTGCGAGTATCTAAATTGCCAAATGGCACCGAGAAGAATGCGACACCAGTCTGTGCCGCTTCCGGAATGAAGCCGGTTTTACCGCCAACATAAAACGGGTCGGCATTTTTTATAAAGTATCCACTGTGCATCCAACGATGATAGCGATTGCGAAGTGTGCTTGGGACGACCGAATCATTCGTATTGGTAATTTTTAGAATGTCCTGTTCCGACGCGTATAAATACCGTCCGAACAAAAAGAGGTCGAATGCTGTCGAGCGGTTTCCGACAGAAAGTCCGCTTGGGTCCTCAAACACAGTATCATGAAGCAGGTGTGTGCGGGCGAATGTATTGAGTTGCGCGATGAAATCATCGCGCCCAGCACTCTCCGCGAGCATTTCTGCGGCGTCGTTGCTTGATTCGAGTAGGAGCGGGTAGGCAAGCTCTCGGGGAGTCAATTCCTCCCCGACAACCAAGTTGCCTGTCGTGCCATATGCCGACAAGGCTTTTTTGCTTGCGGGTATTGGGATGTCGCGAGGGAGAAGGGCCTGCGAAACAACCTGCGTGAAGAGTTTGGACACTGAAGCGATGGGCAACTGTTCCTTCTCGGCATGTGCGAGCAATATCTCGCCCGAATCCAGGTCGCCAACAATATATGCTTCGGCGGAGACTAGGGGCGTCTCGTGCGAGGCAACCACGAAGAGCGTCTTTTGGCGCCAGCGCTCTGACATTTCTATAGCAATCCTATCCCCAACAGCACTCGCCCGTTCCCAGAGCAGCTGCCTGCCCTCCGAGAACCGAACGATGCCATGTGCCGCAGCCCGCGGGACTTCTACAACAATTACCGACACCGTAAAACCGATCACCACTACTATCGCGATCCATACGAATGTGTGTAATGCATTGCGGATCATTGTCGTGGTATGAAAGTATAATATACCTTGTCTCCGAAGCGAATATCGATGTTCGAAAGCCGCAGCGAAGGATCTTGTCGCTTCGCGATAAATTCCGGCGCGGTGATGGCAAGCGTAAGATTTTCAAGCGCTCGCGGCGCATCATCGTCAATATTCAACATTACGCTTGAACTATCGGCCAATCCGACTCGATAGTCCCCATCACCGACATTTTCAAACACGGTTATTCCGTGTCCGAGTACTTGCGGAATGCGCGCCAGATACTCCTCTGCACGACGAAAAAGAGTATCGGCTAATACCGTCATTCCACGAGCCTCGCCCTCGACACCTCCTGTCCACTTGATATATGCCGCACTGCCAGAGAAATAGGGCGCGGCGCGAAAGAGATACCCCGTATCACTCATGTAAAAGCATTCGTGCGAAGCATTATCGTGGCACCAAAGATATCTCGGCTTGCGTTCAGTTATGGCAATTTCAAGGACTTGAGACCTCGCGATAAGCGTCGCCGTCGCTATCTCGGGATACTGTTCTATCAGAAGGTTCGAGATTTGTCTGCGCGGGTACGCGAAGACATTATTGCGCGGGATGATAAACGCATAGGTTCCCGAGATCTCTCTGGAGGAGAGTTCGACAATCGCCTCGCTATCGATAGTTTCGACCCCTGTTACGATCACCGAGTCGATAGTCAACATATCGATTCTGCTAGCAAGCGCGACTAGCGAGAGCATGGCGACAAAGACCGCAAAGATACCGCCCACCCTCCACAGTCGCCGCCTGCGACCCATAACCCGCGAGCGCAACAACAAATCGCGCTGACTAGTTTTCCGACGGACATTGTTACTGGCTCGTTCCACCACGGACAATCTTGTCTTTCCCAAAATATTGCGCAAGTTTCGGAGGGATGCGGATCGACCCGTCAGGTTCCTGCAAATTTTCTACGAGTGAGACGAGAAGCCGAGGCGTTGCAAGAGCTGTGTTATTAAGCGAGTGCACGAACCGCAAACTCCCATCATCATCGCGATAGCGGATATTAAAACGGCGCGTTTGAAAGTCGTGAAAATAGGAATCTGAATGTGTCTCGCGATATGTCGCTTCTGACGGCACCCACGCCTCAACATCATACTTCTTCACCTGCCCGAGTCCAAGATCGCCGCCACAGTTGACAACAACTCGATAAGGCAACTCTAACCCCTGCATGAGTTTCTCCGCGTTCTCGAGTAATTTCTCATGCCACTCCACGCTATCTCGATGGTTCGCTTCGACGAGAACGACTTGCTCAACCTTGAAAAATTCGTGCACTCGCATCAGGCCATGTGTATCCTTGCCATGGCTTCCCGCTTCGCGGCGGAAACAAGGAGAGAAGGCGGCGATCCTTAGTGGCAGTTTCTCTTTCAGAATTACTTCGTCCATGAAGTATCCCATAGCGCCAACCTCTCCCGTTCCCGCAAAATATGTTCCGTCTTGGGTCATGTACAGGTCGTCCTTGCCCTGCGGAAGGTAGCCAGTTCCAAGAAGAGGTTCTTTACGGACATGGGACGGCACTAGCATCGGAGTAAATCCTTCTCCGATAAGCAGATCAAGAGCATAACGCCAGAGAGCCAAAGAGAGAAGAATGCCGTCATTTTTCAAAAAATAGCCTCTGAATCCGGCCACCTTAACGCCGCGTTCAAAATCGACCATATCGAGTTCGGTCATCAATGAAACATGGTCTTTCGCGAGGAAATCGAACTTGCGCGGTTCTCCCCATGTGTGGAGCTCTTTGTTTTCAGCATCATACTGCCCCTCGGGGACAGAAATGTCCGGGATATTTGGCACAGCGAGCATCAGCTTTTGCCACTTCTGCACTATGCCCCGAAGTGCTTCTTCTTTTTTCTGCAGTTCTTCCTTGAGCTCCTTCATAAGGGAGATGTGGTGAGCACGCTCCGAAGGATCAGCAGTACTTGCTATCTGCTGGCTCGCCTCGTTCTGTTTCGCCCGCATCTCTTCGACCTCTGTCATGAGAGCGCGCCGATTGTCATCTTCCCCGATCAAGATATCCACATCAAACGCGATATGTTTCTTCCGCGCCGCCTCCCTCACCAAATCTTTATTCTCTCGAATGAATTTAATATCCAGCATAGTTCGAAGTATACGACTCAATGGTATCAGAAATGTTAGAATATCTGAAATAGTTATGCGAACCATAGAAAAAGAGAATATCCCTACATCACTTCAAGAAATACCAGAGCCGCCGACGCGGCTGTATATTGAAGGCGAACTTCCGAACGCCGAACATTTCATCTATCTTGCGGTCGTCGGTTCGCGCCGCTATTCGAACTATGGCAGGGAGGCATGCGAACACTTGATTGCAGGACTTTCCGGCTCGCCCATCGTCATCGTTTCGGGTCTCGCACATGGTATTGACGCTCTCGCGCACCGTGCCGCGCTTTCAGCGAAATTGCCGACTGTCGCATTCCCCGGTTCTGGCCTCGACCGTCGCTCTCTCTATCCAAGAAGCAACATCGGACTTGCGGACGAAATACTCGCGGCGGGCGGCGCCTTGGTTTCCGAATTCGAGCCCATGACTCGCGGCGCACTGCATACATTTCCGAGACGCAACCGCCTCATGGCAGGAATCTCTCGCGCTGTGCTTGTTGTTGAAGCCGGGGAACGCTCTGGAACGCTTATCACTGCGCGGCTCGCGATTGAATACAATCGGGACCTATTCACGGTTCCCGGCTCAATTTTTTCGGAACACTCCATCGGCGCGCACCGCCTTCTACGCCATGGAGCCGTACCCATAACAACAAGCGCCGATCTTTTGCTTGAGCTCGGCATCGAGAACAAGCGAAATGCCTCACCATTAGTCGACGGTCTCACCATTAATGAATGCCGGGTTCTCGAAGCGCTCCATGAACCACTCGAACGAGATGCGCTATTGCGAACTCTTCCTATGCCAATCGCGGAAGCGAATGCCTTACTCATGACAATGGAGATACGTGGTCTCATATCCGAATCTGTAGGTCGCTTCCGCAAAACGAACAACGCCATACAATGAAGGCGAACGCGGTAACACTTGCGCATGTCCGCAATGTGTAGTAGTAGTGTAAAGATATGTCTACGCTAGTATTGGTAGAATCGCCCGCAAAGGCAAAAACTATCTCAAAATATCTGGGGACAGGCTTTACGGTAAAGGCGACCGTGGGTCACATTCGCGACTTGCCCAAGAGCAACAAAAAAGCTATCGATATCGAGGGCGGCTTTGTGCCTCACTACGAAATCGTTAAGGGAAAGGAAAAGATAGTGGACGAAATACGACGACTCGCCAAGAAGGCCGATTCCGTCTTGCTTGCGACTGACCCAGACCGCGAGGGAGAAGCCATTGCGTGGCATGTCGCCGAGGCGGCAGAACTCAATCACCCAAAGCGAGTAGTCTTCCACGAAATCACCAAGACTGCCGTACAAGATGCGGTTGCGCATCCGCGAGAGGTTGACCAAAACCTTCGCAAGGCGCAGGAAGCACGGCGAGTGCTGGATCGCCTTGTTGGTTATGACCTTTCTGGACTTATCTGGAAGAAGCTACGCTACGGTCTTTCAGCAGGGCGCGTTCAATCTCCCGCGCTCCGAATAGTCGTCGAGCGCGAACGCGAAATACAGGCGTTTGTCCCAGAAGACTTCTGGGTGATAACAGGAGCCTTTGCGACCGTAAACGGCTCGAAAATGCTTCTTATCTGTTCGGAAGAACCAAGAACACAGGCGGAAACCGATCGCATTCTCGAACAAGCCCGCGCGAGCGAATGGAAAATATCGGAAGTCAAGGAGACAAAAACACAGCGCAACCCGAATCCACCATTCACTACTTCAACACTCCAGCAGAGCGCCTCCTCGCGACTTGGATACTCACCTTCCCGAACAATGAAACTCGCCCAAGGCCTTTATGAGAAGGGCCTTATCACTTATATGCGCACCGATTCGACAACACTATCGAAGGAGGCCATTGCGCACATGGGTTCGTACATAATGAAAACATTTGGCACGAGCTATGCCGATGCAAAGAATTTTCAAACCAAAAGCAAAGTCGCTCAAGAAGCGCACGAAGCTATTAGGCCAACTTCTGCAACCGTTACAAGCGGCGGCGCAAATCCCGATGAGCAAAAATTGTATGGGCTCATCTGGCGGCGCGCGCTCGCCAGCCAAATGAAACCCGCAGATATACTTAGAACAAAAATATCCGCGTCTGTGGTAGGTAATTCAATTCCCTCATTTGCGGTTACTGGCTCTAGAACGCTCTTTGACGGATGGCTCGCGCTGGACAAAGCCGCGGCAGGAGATGATTTGGAATTGCCAGCCGTTTCTGCTGGAGACCATATCGAACTCCGCGAGATTTGGGAGGAACACAAGCAAACGGAACCTCCCAAACGGTATACGGAGGCGGGTCTCATTAAGGAGCTTGAAAAGCGCGGGATCGGCCGCCCCAGCACATATGCCGCCATAATGCATACGCTCGGCGAGCGCAAGTATGTTGAAAAGGAAGGACGCTCCCTGAAGCCAACCGAGACCGGGGAGGCGGTGAGCGCGTTCCTTGAAAATCATTTCGCGACTATCATTAGCGATTCATTCACAGCAGAGATGGAGGAAGAACTTGATGATGTGGCGAATGGCACGCTTAGCTACGCGAATCTCCTTTCCGAATTTTATGGTCCGTTTATGAAGCAGGTAGCTTCAAAAGCAGATATTCCGAGAATTAATGATTTCGGCGATGCGCCAAAGGAGTTCACTTGCCCCATATGCACGGGTGCAATGAAATACAAACTTGGACGGAATGGAATGTTTATGAGCTGTGCGCGATTCCCTGACTGTAGCGGCGCGCGAACGAGAACTGGAGAGATAATGAAAGCTCCCGAGGAGACGGGTGAGGATTGCCCAGAGTGTCTAGAAGGAAAGCTTGTTCTGCGAGCGGGGCGTTTTGGCACGTTTATTGCCTGCAGTCGCTATCCAAAATGCAAATATGTAAAACAAGATGAAGCGGAGGCCGCTAAGAAGGACACGGGAATACAGTGCCCAGTCTGCAAGGAAGGAACTATGGTAGAACGCGCGGGGCGCTTTGGCATTTTCTATAGCTGTTCCCGCTACCCAACATGCTCCAACGCGATTAAAGCAAGGCCGACCGGGGATTTGTGTCAACTCTGCGGCTCCCTTATGATGGAGGGGACAAAAACCATCCCTACACGCTGTTCAAACAAGACATGCGAGAACCACAACCCGCACAAGAAATTACGAGCCTCTTGAAAGGCGCAACCGATGATGATAAAAGGCGCATAGTTGCGGCATATGAATTTGCTGAAGTGGCGCACGCGAATCAAAAACGGCTTTCCGGTGAACCATATATAGTTCACGCAATAGAGACCGCAAAAATCCTGGCGGAACTCGGCATGGATGCGGAGACTGTTACAGCCGGTCTTCTGCATGACTCACTCGAGGATACCAGCATTTCAAAAAAAGAGCTCGAACAAGCATTCGGGTCGAGCATTCTCTTTCTCGTGGAGAGTGTAACAAAACTCGGCACACTCAAATACAAAGGCGCTGATAGACATATCGAAAGCTTGCGAAAGCTCTTCTTGGCTATGGCTCAAGACATTCGGGTCGTTATCATAAAACTTGCCGATCGGCTCCATAATATCCGCACCCTACAGTATGTCCTCGCGGAGAAACGCCAGCGGATAGCGCTTGAGACATTGGAAATATTCGCCCCGATTGCGAATCGCCTCGGGATGGGCCGACTACAGGCCGAGCTCGAGGATTGTTCATTCCCCTATGCATACCCCAATGAATTCTCCCGAGTAAAGGAAATTCTTTCTCGCGAGAGCAATATGACCGAAAGGGGTTTGCAACTCGTGTATGAAAAACTCCGATCCGCTCTCGAAAACCATGGCATTGCGAAGGCCGCAGTCGCATACCGCGTTAAGCACACATACAGTCTGTATAAAAAATTGATGCGCAAGGATTGGGATTTAACCAAAGTGCACGACATCCGAGCTGTGCGCATTATCGTCCCGACTCTCGAGGATTGTTATCGAGCTCTCGGCGTTGTGCACGGACTCTGGCAACCGCTCCCAGGCCGCGTTAAGGACTACATTGCGACTCCCAAACCAAATGGCTACCGCTCCATTCATACCAGCGTATTCACAGGAGACGGTGGAATCGCGGAAATACAGATACGCACGGAAGGCATGCATCAAGAAGCGGAATATGGTATTGCATCTCATATCGCGTACGATATCGCAGATAAGCCGAGAAGCGGAGGAAGGTTAAACAAGAAATTGACCTGGGTGCAACAGCTAATCGACTGGCAGAAGCAAATTTCAGAATCTAATGAATTTCTCGAAAATCTCAAGGTTGACTTTTTTCAGTACCGCGTGTTCACATTCACACCTAAGGGAGATGTAATTGAACTGCCAGAAAACTCAAGTCCCATCGATTTCGCATACGCAATCCATTCCGAGATCGGAGATCACATTGCTGGAGCGAAGGTCAATGGCAAGCTCGTCTCACTTGACACCGAACTAAAGAATGGTGACATCATCGAAATAGTTACGAGTAAGAAAAGCCGCCCAAGTCAAAAGTGGCTTTCGCATGCTCGCACATCGGGAGCGCGCAAGCGGATACGCAACCTTATCGGCTAAATGGTAAAACTGCTCACGGAGTACATCCCATCATCTTCTTTTTCGGAGGGAGGCGCTGGCTCGGCGGGATCTTCAGCAAGCACTTCTCCAGATGTTTCCATCTCGGAGAGGACTGGAGCAGGACTCTCGCCGCTCGCGAGATCTGAGAAATCTGGCACTTCGTGGTCTATCTCGAGTTTCTTAACCATTCGCTCCAACAATTCCTGTAGATCGTGATTCGAAAAGAAATCGATATGAATTCGTCCGCCGCCTTCCTTCATATTTCGAACATCTATCTGAACCCGAGTGCCCAGGCATTCGGTGAGCTTCTCTTCCATCTCGGCAACCTCGGGTTTGATACTCGCGATACGCGAACGAACACGATGGTATGCGATGCGCCGCGACAAATCTTCAGACTCGCGCACATTCATACCCTTCGCCATAATTTCCTTGAAGAAAGTGATTTGCTCCTGCGGCTGGTCGGAGAGCATAAGAAGCGGACGGGTATGGCCTTCCCGTATCTTGTTCTCACGAAGCGCACAAAGTATCACATCCGGAAGACCGAGAATTCGGATCGAATTTGAGACATACTCGCGGCTCATGCCGATCTTTTTTGCTATCTCCGTATGCTTGAATCTGAACTCGTCGACGAGTCGCTTGAAGGCCAACGCGCGATCAATGGGACTCAAATCTTCTCGTTGAAGGTTTTCGATAATTGCGAGCTCCAACTTCATCTTGTCGCTCTGGTCTCCGATTCGTATGAGCACAGGCACCTGCTTGATACCTGCGATCTTGGATGCTCGCAGGCGGCGCTCACCGGCAATAAGCTCATAGGCTACTGCAATTCCTCCGTCATCCTTTTCGCTCTCCATGCGAGTGACGACGAGCGGCTGAAGAATGCCATACTGGCGAATCGAATCGGCAAGGTCGCGCAATCGCGCTTCATCGAAGTCGCGCCGAGGCTGATAAGGATTAGGGGTTATCTTTTCAACCTCAACCCAGTAAATCGAGTTGTCGAGTGTTGCGTTCGGTTCCATTCGATTAGTATAGCACGCAACATCAGCAATGCATCCCCTTTTTCGTAGCTCACCTGTGGATACTTGACACATTTGTCAACATGGACTGTAATTGGGTTTAGTTACTGTCAAACCTTATTTTGATTTCTCTTTTCTCAATGCTATATTGCACACTGCAAAGCCCGGGTGGCGGAATTGGCAGACGCGCACGACTCAAAATCGTGTGGGGTAACCCATGAGAGTTCGATTCTCTCCCCGGGCACCATTGATAAATGATCTTGTTTTGTTATTGATACAAAGCATTTGGGGAAATATTATGAAAGCCCCTACGCCAAAAATTCTTGTTATCGTCGGGCCAACTTGCTCGGGAAAAAGTGCGCTCGCGGTTGAGCTCGCTCTCCGCTTGCACGGCGAAGTGGTTTCGGTTGATTCTCGACAGGTGTATCGGGGACTCGATATTGGCACAGGAAAAGTAACTGCGGAAGAAATGCGCGGAGTCCCGCACCACCTCCTCAATGTAGCCGACCCGCACACGCGATTCACTGTCCAGAATTTTCAAATGCTTGCCTATCGCGCGATAGACGAGATTCTTTCTCGCGGTAAATTGCCAATAGTTGCCGGCGGCGCCGGTTTTTACATCCAATCGATTACGGACGGCCTTGTCCTGCCAAGCGTACCTCCAAATCCCTTACTGCGCGGTGAACTTGAGACACAAGGTACGGAAGAATTGTGGCGAACGCTTCGGCGCGAAGATGCCGAACGGTCAGAAACAATAGATAGGCGCAATCGCCGTCGGCTCATTCGTGCCATAGAGATCGCATATGCTATAGGAAAGGTGTCGGCACTTAAAAAGCAGCCACACTACTCCCCTATTATTATCGGACTTGAGATACCACAAAAAGAACTCTTTCTCAAAATTCACGCTCGCCTTATCGAGAGAATTAATGCGGGGATGATACATGAAGCTGAATTGCTCCGTTCTGAAGGTCTCTCATATGAGCGCATGGATTCACTCGGATTAGAATACCGATATCTTGCAATGTTATTAAAAAAAGAAATCTCGCATGACGAGTTTATGCAAAAACTCGAGATCGAGATCCAACAGTATGCTAAGCGCCAGATGACATGGTTTAAGAAAGATGTGCGAATTCAGTGGTTTTCCCCACACGATGTCAATCGCATCTTTGATTATGCAAAAAATAAACTGTCGGAAAATGGGTCGGCTATTGTTAGCAGGGGCTAAGAGAATCGAACTCCTGACTAGGGTTTTGGAGACCCTTGTTTTACCACTAAACTAAGCCCCCGAACTACTTCTTGAGCTCTTTATGTTTTGTGCGCGCCTTGCACCATTTGCAGTATTTGATGAGCTCAATCTTGCGCTCCACGCGCTTCTTGTTCTTGCGGCTCCAATAATTGATGCGCTTGCACTTGCCGCATTGCAATTTTATCAGAAAGTCCTGTGACATACGAAGCACTATAGAGAAACACGCCCTAAAAATCAAGCCTGTGGCACGGTGGCGCTAGGGATGCTCTGCGGTTCGGAAACGGTTCGACCAATTCCATTTTTCTGCGCTAGTAATTTATAGATATACGCGCTGGCGAGCATTGTAGTCGGAATCGTTATAAAAAGTCCGACTATAAAAGCTAGGGCGCCCAGAATATTCAAAATGGCCGCGACAATCATTAGTCTAACGAGAAGCCAGACATGCCCTTCGGTCGCATTCCATGACTTCCTAACGGCAGACAGACCCCAATCACCGGTGTCTACAAAAATATATGCGGGCATAAATCCAAGGCGGAGTTCTATATACACCCCCGCTATAACAATTGCGGCCTCAACGACAATGAACAAGGCCACATTTCCAGTAAAGAGCACGGTTAATGAAATGAGGAACGCTACGGCGACAATCAATTGCGCGGGAAGACTTGCAAGCAAAACTGTCCATAAATATTTTGGCACAAGGCGCCAATGCCGAACAAGGTCGGATAGACGTGCGTCCGCTCCGTACGCAAACGAAACAGAAATATGAGTCAGGCCGACGCTTACGAGAAATGTAATGAAAGTTGCAATGAGCACAAGAAGTAGAGAAATGAAATTCGTTATGATGGTTTCGGGATAATTCACAAAATACGACCCAAGTGGGACCGAAAGGAGCCGGGGCGCATAATAAAGAAACCCTGATAGAAGCGCGACCTTCACGAAAAACCACAAATTTTTCATCGTGGTATCGTAACCAAACCTGATTGCACTTGAAACCTGTAATGATTCGTTCGTATTCATATATGCATATTATCATTTATGTGCCAATCTGCACATGCAACCGCATTGGCATAGAAAATGAAGGCTCCTGACCCCTTCATCGGGATTCTCTCCTTACAGGAGCAGTACCCCGATTGGTTTTTTTTCTTCGTCTACGGACTCGAAAAAATACTCAATCGGGCTTCGAATCCCTCACGGAGTGCCCCCGGCACTCCTCCTACGCAAAACGCCATTCTGTCGTTTATGCGTAGGGAGGGATTCGAACCCCCGAAGCCGCTAGGGCGACTGGTCTACAGCCAGTTGCGATTGACCACTCCGCCACCTACGCATGCAGGGAGCAGTATAACATCGATTTGCAGTTCAAATCAAAATTAAGAACGGGAGGATGCCACCTGATGAGATACTGTCCGCCGCGATGATTTCGGTGATACTGCGATGGCAAGGTCATTGTCTTTTACTTCAACGAGGATATTCGCCTGTTCCGGCGCTGTTTTTGCGACGAGCATCTCGGCAAGCGGGTTCAGGATGCGACTCTGGATAAGACGACGAATCGGCCGCGCGCCGTATTGCGCCGAGTAGCCCTCGCGGGCGATCCATTCGAGGGCGGACGGCATCACCGTGAGCGAAATTTCTTTTGTGCGCAATCGCTTCGCGACTTCCGCGATCTGTATCTCAACGATCGTCTTGATGATATCTCGGCCGAGCATATTGAAAACGACTATCTCGTCGAGGCGGTTCAAAAATTCTGGTCGGAAATGGTTCTTCAGACTGTCGGTTATCTTTTCGCGTATCGCATCTTGCGTGTCATCACTGCCCGAATCGAACCCGATTTTTTGCATTTTATTGAAGTGTTCGGAGCCGATGTTTGAAGTGAGTATAATGACGGCATTCTTAAAATTGACAACTCGACCCTTTGAATCTGTCAATCGCCCGTTATCAAGCACTTGCAGAAGAATGTTGAACACTTCAGGATGCGCCTTCTCTATTTCGTCAAAAAGAATAATGGAGTAGGGGCGATGACGCACCGATTCGGTCAACGAACCACTCTCGTCGTATCCCACATAACCAGGAGGAGAACCGATGAGTTTCGAAATGGCATGCCGCTCCATATATTCCGACATATCTACGCGGATAATTGCTTTTTCGTCGTTGAACATGAATTCGGCGAGCGCGCGGGCAAGTTCTGTTTTGCCTACGCCAGTGGGGCCCAAGAACATAAACGAGCCGATTGGACGATCCGGATCTGAAATGCCCGCGCGTGAACGCTTCACAGCGTCCGATATCTTCTTGATAGCCTCATCTTGTCCAACTACCCTCGAACGGAGCGTGTCCTCCATGCGCGATAGCTTTTGCGATTCTTCCTCGATCATTCGCGCGACCGGTATACGAGTCCAACGCGAAACAACCCCAGCAATGTCCTCTTCGGAAACTTCCTCACGAAGCACTTGTCGAGAGCGTTGGAGTTTACGCAGGCGATCTTGCACGCCCGTAAGCTCGCGTTCTTTTTCAGGAATCTTTCCGTAGCGGATTTCCGCGGCGCGCGAAAGGTCAGCATGCATTTCGGCATTCTCGGCATCAAGGCGCAACTCTTCAAGAGATTGTTTTAGCGCGCGCATATCGACAATGCTGTCGCGCTCATTTTTCCATTTAAGTTCCAGCTCGCGGGTTTTTTCGCGAAGTTCCGCAACCTCTTTTTCTATCGCTTTGAGGCGCGTACTAGCACGGCGCGATTTTGTTTCGTTCTTTAGGGCCTCCTTTTCTATCTCGAGACGGCGAATCTGACGATCGGTATTTTCAAGGAGCGCAGGCTTGTTCTCAAGCTGAAGCCGGAGTGCAGAGGCCGCCTCATCCACAAGATCTATCGCCTTATCTGGAAGAAAACGATCCGTAATATAGCGACTTGCGAGTGCGACCGCTGATACGATGGCGTCGTCAGTGATGCGAACACCGTGATGCAATTCGTATTTTTCTTTGAGACCTCGCAGAATGGCGACGGCATCATCTGTAGAAGGCTCGCCGATATACACCGGCTGAAATCGGCGCGTGAGCGCGGGGTCTCGCTCGATATATTTCTGATATTCCTTGAGTGTGGTCGCGCCGATAACGCGGAGTTCGCCCCGTGCGAGTGCCGGTTTCAACATATTCGATGCGTCTATAGAGCCTTCAGCGGCGCCCGCCCCAACGAGCGTGTGCGCCTCATCGATGAAAAGAATGATCGTGCCTGCCGCGCGTTCTATCTCTTTGAGTACATTTTTCAGTCGCTCTTCGAATTCTCCGCGGTATTTTGTGCCAGCAACAAGGAGGCCAAGATCAAGCGACACGATTTCTTTGCCGCGAAGAGATTCAGGTGCATCACCCTTCGCTATGGCATTCGCCAGGCCCTCCGCTACGGCGGTCTTCCCAGTACCCGCTTCACCGATGAGTATCGGATTGTTTTTCGTGCGCCGCGAAAGTATCTGCATGATACGGCGTATCTCTTCATCTCGACCGATGACAGGATCGAGTTTGTCGGCCGCCGCAAGATGAGTCAAATTGCGACCATACTTCTCAAGCGCACGGAATTTTTTGGTTGTAGTAGTTTCAGTAATGTTGCCACTCTTTATCTCCTGCAGAACTCGGACGACATTGTCACGCGTGATACGAAAACGAGTCAAGAAATCGCGAGCAGGACTCGGCACTTCGACAAGCGCAACGAACAGGTGCTCCGTTGATACGAAATCGTCCTTGAAGGCGGCTGCAACTTTTGCGGAAGCATCGAGTACGCGAACAAGTTCTGGGGTCAAATATATCTGATATGATGGAGAAATAATCGAACCTCCATCGGGACTCTCTACGCTCTCCGCCAAGTGATCGAGCAAGAGCGGAGTATCGATCTCAAGCTTGTCGAGTATCGACATGATGATACTCTCCTCCTGCAAAAGGAGCGCGAGTAGCAGGTGTACGGGGCTTACCTGATTCTGTCCTCGCTCAATAATGAGCTCGTGCGCCTTGCGTATCGCTTCCCGCGCTTTTGAAGTGAAGTTACTAAATGGCATCATAGATTTTTACAACTTCATTGTCCCTTCATTGTACAAAGTCCTAGAAGCATTGTCAATACCGCCCATGCCGCGTCATGGCTTCTTTGAGGGTGCCTGTCGAGGACTCTCCAGGCTAGCGAGCGCCGCCGCAATGTCTTCCCGAGCGATGACACTCGACTTTCCACCAAACATTCCAACAAGTCTTCCCGCGGTGGACACGACCGGCGCGCCAACAGAGCCTACCGATGCTGCAAAATTCGTTTTAATCACCGGCGACGACGAAGCGGCGCCTGTTTTGAGCCCGGATATAAAGCCTATTGAGACGGTCCCGAGGTCGCCATCATATCCCATCGTGATAATAGTCTGCCCGAGCGTACTGACGGATGACCCCAGAGAAACCGGGGTAAAGGTGCGTTTACTACGCGGTTCGGATGAGACGGAGAGTACAATGATTCCACGAATGGCATCGATTGCGCGAAGTTCTGCTGGAAGGGTCGTACCATCGAGAAGAGTAATCGAAATGGATTTAGATTCTCTGATAGCTCCAACATTCGCCGTCACAATGGTCCCATCCTCGCTCACAAAAAAACCGACTCCGTCGAACGCAGCAGACGCAATCGGCCTCACAATGGTTCCGATACCAGCAAGCGAGTCCGTATTCTGTAAGGGCGATGTGGTCCCAGCTTGAGGTCCTATTGACTGTCCGCTTGTTGCAATATGGGACATTGGGGATTCGACTGCCGCATTGATGCGCACAATTGCGGGCGCGAGCGCCTGCACTGCCTCGACGATCCGCGCCTCGGCAGGTATCTCCGTGAGAGTATTCACAACCTTTGTCTCTCCCGCAACTACTGTCTCGATCGTTCGTTCGACTACGCGATTAATCGTTTGTGTAATATCCTTCGGTGCCTGGTCGAGCAAGGCTACGGTAACGATACCCGTAGCAATTGATGTGACGAAACTACAAAAGAGCGCGAGGAGTATTAGTTGCTGTTTCGAGAGATTCTCCATGTCATAATAATATCATGATGGCATGCAAAGAGCGCAAATGACCGTGTTAATTATCCGATTGTGCGCGCAATTTCTCTATGATCCGAGGCAAAATAGCAATAACCTCATCAATGTCTTGTTCTGTCGAGTGAACTCCGAGCGTAAAACGAACAGCGCTTGTGGTATATGTTTTGTCCTTACCAAGCGCTCTGACGGCATAGGAGCCGCCTTCAGCGCCACTTTCACAGGCGCCGCCGGAAGAACTAGAAATCCCCATCATATCAAGCTCTATTACAGCCTGCTCGTTCAATGTTCTTTGCAACGAGAAATTCACATTATTCGCGAGACGCTCTGTTGCCGAGCCATTTAGTTCCGCGTCTGGCACATGGTCAAGTATTCCGGCTATCAAGCGATCGCGCAATAAGGTAAGTCGCTTCCGCTCATCGTCTCGGCGTGTTTGAACAAGCTGAAGTGCATAGGCAAATCCTACGATTCCTGGCACATTTTCCGTACCGCTTCGCATACCTCGCTCCTGTCCCCCGCCGTAGACAAGCGGAGAAAGCAACACTCCTTTTTTCATATAGAGCGCGCCCACTCCTTTCGGCCCATATACTTTTGCGCTGTTTATCGTCATGAGATCAACTCCAAGCGCCTGTGGCATGATCGAGAGCGTCGTCGGTGATTGGCATGCATCCGTATGGAAATAGGGGTAGGCTGAATTACCGCGATGCTCCCTTATGACTCGAGATATATTCGCAAGCGGCTGTATTGTTCCGATTTCGTTATGCGAGTGTATTAGCGACACGAGAACCGTGTCCTCCCGAAGCGCCGCGCGAACCGCATCGGGAGAAATTTCCCCCGCCTGGTTCGGAGAAAGTTTTGTTACCGCAAACCCGCGTTTTTCAAGCAACGGTAGCGTGTTCGTTATTGAGGGATGCTCAAATGCTGACACAATGATATGCCCCTGCTTGGGTAAGCCCTGCATCACAATATTATTCGCCTCCGTCGCGCTGGCAGTAAAAATAATTTCGGAGGATGTGCATCCCAGCACACGAGCGACCTCGACATGCGCGTACTCCACGCCCTCACGAGCCGCTAGTCCATCCGAGTGTATAGAGTGCGGATTCGCGGCTCGCTCGATCCAATAGGGCGCCATAGCTTCAAGCACGCGAGGATCAACGGGCGTCGCCGCCGCATAGTCCATATAGATTCGTTTACGCATACAATATCGTCAGTGTACCGCGAGAATTTATTTTTGCCAAAATGATAAATTTACTGTATAGTGCTGTTTGCGTTTCCCTATGAAAACCGTAAGCTCCAGAAACAGAATAGCGCGCCCACCCATTGTTGTTGTCGTCGGTCATATCGACCACGGCAAATCAAGCTTGCTTGATTATATTCGTAAAACGAATGTTGTCGCAGGAGAAACGGGCGGTATCACGCAACATATTTCGGCATACGAGGCAATGCACAATGGCAGAAAAATTACGTTCCTCGACACGCCCGGTCACGAAGCTTTTGCTGAAATGCGACTTCGTGGGGCGCACGCGGCAGATATCGCGATCCTTGTGATTGGGGCAGATGATGGCGTAGAGGTTCAGACCACGGAGGCCCTCCGCGCGATACAGGAGGCGGGAATTCCTTATGTTGTGGCTATTAATAAGATGGACCTGCCAACCGCCGAACCCGAGCGAGTAAAACAACAACTCGCAGAGCAAGGCGTGTTCCTCGAAGGATACGGTGGTACCATCTCAAACACCGCCATTTCTGCGAAAACAGGCGCGGGCGTCTCTGAACTCCTTGATCTTGTTCTTCTTGCAACCGACATAGAGGATTTGACAGCCGAAGCATCCACTCCCGCAGGTGGCCATGTCATAGAATCCCACATGGACCCCAAACGCGGCGCAACCGCAACACTCATAATAACGAACGGCATAATAACGAAAAAAGGTTTTGTGGTGGCGGGTGACGCGTATGCGCCGATCAGAATACTGGAGGATTTCAAGCATGCGCCGATTACTTCGGCAACTGTTTCCGCACCGATCGTGATAGCGGGATTCAACCATGTTCCACCAGTCGGTACGACCTGGAGCATCGTCACTGACAAAAAGGAAGCGGAGCGTCTGTCGAAAGTGCGCGCGGCTGTTGCGGCACATGATAAGACCCAACCGGAGACAGAGATAGTCATCCCTATTCTCGTTAAAGCGGACACGCGAGGAACACTCGAGGCGGTCCTCGGCGAACTGCGCCGCGCCGCAACCGAAAAAGCGCGCTTCGAGGTCATTGCGAGCGGAGTCGGGGCTATAACGGAAAATGATATTAACACAATCGCAGCCGGAAAGGACCCGCTTGTAGTCGGCTTTAGCGTAAAGGTCGAGCAGGGAGCTCAGGATATCTCGACTCGACTCGGGATAACGCCCGTCTCTTTCTCCCTCATTTACGAATTGACGAAATATGTCCGTTCGGAAATAGAGCGAAGGTCGCCGAAAATCTCCACAGAAATAGTACTCGGCAAAGGACGGATATTGAAAACATTTGACCGCTCAAAGGAAAAACAGATCGTCGGAGGAACTGTGCTCTCTGGCGCGATATTGCAAAACAAAACCGTCAAAATCATCCGCAATGGCGGAGAAATCGGCGGCGGTTCAATTTCAGAACTGCAACAGTCAAGGGTTAAGGTTGATCGAGTTGAAGAAGGCAGTCAATTTGGGGCTCAAATCTCATCTCGCATAACTATCGCCGCGGGAGATATCATAGAAGCGATAGACGTTGTTGCGGCAGGGCATGAGTAGGCACCGGCAACATCGTCTCGTTGAGATACTAAAGCGCACTGCGGCGGAATACATTCGCGATGTCTCATCAAGCGAATCGCTCATAACGATAACCGATGCCTTATTGAGCAAGGACGGAAAAGTGATTACCTTGCTCATAAATGTCATTCCCGAGGACAAGGAATATTCAGCGCTTGTATTTATGAATCGCAAACGACATGAGCTGTTTAAACATCTAAAGCAACACAGTAATCTCGCGTTCATTCCAAAAATCATTTTCGAGGTCAACGAGGGAGAGAAACGCCGCAGACGCATTGATGAACTTATCGCAAGAGATAAAGGCGTGCAGAAATCATAAAAGCTCTGGAATACTGGCCGCCGTTTGATATAATCTGTATATATTGACCACGTGGCGAAGTGGTAACGCAGCGGTCTGCAAAACCGCAACGCGCGGGTTCGATTCCCGCCGTGGTCTTAAGGCGGGAATCGAAGCCGACCCGAGAAAGCTAAACTGCTTTAGGTTTCTCGGGCGGCAGGCTCCGAAGGAGACTGTCTCGATGCGCCAAGAGGCGCCAGAGACAGTCGGGTGAGGAGGATTCCCGCCGTGGTCTTAAGGCGGGAATCGAAGCCGACCCGAGAAAGCTAAACTGCTTTAGGTTTCTCGGGCGGCAGGCTCCGAAGGAGACTGTCTCGATGCGCCAAGAGGCGCCAGAGACAGTCGGGTGAGGAGGATTCCCGCCGTGGTCTTAAGGCGGGAATCGAAGCCGACTAGTGATTGTATATATTTTGCCCGGGTGGTGTAATTGGTAGCCACGATCGACTTAAGATCGGTTGCCGTAAGGCATGTGGGTTCGAGTCCCACCCCGGGCATTTTTGATGGGATGAAGGGGTCAGGAGCCTTCATTTTGTCTGCCTATCGCGGTTGGAATAAATGAAATAATCAGGGCACTTGTCAAGTACCTGAAGTTTGCTGATGAAAAGAAGCAGCCTTTTACGAAATACTTCGGATGCTATGAAAGTTTGAGAGACGATGATTCGTGTGTTATTTTGTATTGACATCCCCCTATAGCTCAATTGGTAGAGCAACGGACTCTTAATCCGCAGGTTGTAGGTTCGATTCCTACTGGGGGGACACTTTATTAGTGGATTGTCAATCTCGTCTGCGACATATATACTGAAGCAAGTGTGCGGGCGAGTGGCGAAATTGGCAGACGCGCCAGCCTTAGGAGCTGGTGGAGAAATCCGTGGGAGTTCAACTCTCCCCTCGCCCACCAAACCAAAGTTGGATGACTCATATCCAAAAAGCCCCGCCGCCGAAGGGCGCGGGGCTTTTTGGTTTTGCACAAGGCTCTATTGACCGAGTCTCACCTGCACCTGCTTTTGCAGATTCTCGATAAGTTTCTGGAGATCCTTCACTTGCTTCTCTAGTTCTGCCTCTGTAGATACGGACGAAGCTGTGGGTGCTCCAAGTTCTCCAAGTTTGGCGCGGGTCATGGGACCCACGAAGCCGTAGCCAGGATCGCTCGGCTTGGCTAGGTTGTATTTCTCTTGGAACTTACCGATGGCTTTCTGTGTAAGTGTTCCGAGGAACTCCGTCTCGCTGCCGGGTGATCCTGGACCAGTGTTTGCGATCTTCGTGTCGGGATCGTTGTTCAAGAGCTGTTGGAGGCGCTTGACATCTTCGCCGCGGGTGCCGATGTCAAGCGAACGGGTGAAGGCCGCAGAGACCGATGCCGGAGTTGCTGGTACTGCCGGGGAAACTCCGACAGAGGATACCTCCTGGAGCTTGGCGCGGGTCTTAGGACCGAGAACGCCGAAGCCAGTGGTTTCCTCGCTACCAGAAGAGATGATGCCGTGCTTCTTCTGGAATTTTTGGAGTGCTAATTTCGTGAGCAGGCCGAAGAAGTCCGTTTCGTTGTCGGGTGACCCCGGACCAGTATCCGATATTTTCGTATCGGGATCGCTGTTTAGAATCTGCTGGAGGCGCTTGACATCATCGCTTCTTGATCCCGTTTTAAGCACGCGGGTGAAGACTGGGGAAACCGATATTGCGGTAATGGAAGGGGTTGCAGGAGGGTTCGGTAGGGTTGCCGCAGATACAGATGCGCCCTGCGATGCGGATGCTGGAGCGGAAATTGCGGGAGTCTTCGACAGAACATGGTCGGAAACAGAACCGCCAAGGTATGACGGCGCCGAACCCCCGCCGCCGCCGCCCCCTCCGCCGCCAAGCACATTGACTTTCGCGGAAACGGCACTCGAGGCCGCCGATTCTACAGAACCGCTCTCCTTTGAGGCCGACACTTTGTAGTAGTATGTGGTGCCGTTAGTTACCGCTGTATCCGTATAGTTCGTAACATTGCCTGGGACATTCAGAAGCGGGAACGAGCCCGTATCGCTCGTATCGCGATATATGAAGTATCCGGTCGAGTCGTCAGATGAATTCCACGAGAGTGTAATGGTATTACTGCCCGGATTCCCTGCGGTCGCGGTCAAGTTCGCGGGCGCGGCGGGAGCGTCCGAGTTCGTCGCAGACGAGAGCGCATAGAGCGAGAAGTGCGACCCTATCGAAGTAAATGCGACCGTTGAGACATTCGAAAGATTAGATGCCGGAGACGTAATGACATTTCCGCTCGAATCTTTGTAGGTCAAAACCGTCGAGAGTGATTCCCATTCTTTTTTGTCTTCGCTGTATGATACGACCTTCAATTTGTCTACTTCTGCCGAGGTATCCACGTCGGAGAGCGCAAGTTCGGCTTTCGTATAAGTAAGCTCAATACTCGCTTTCTTGCCAGTCTGAAGATTTTTGACTTGAGAACTGCCAGAATATGCGTTAATGTCCTTCGCCTTTGAGGCCACTATGTTCACACTCACAGTGTTCGGGAAGTTGCTGGTTTCCTTGACGGTAAGATACGAGTTGCTGCCGGCCGAACCTAGTGTATTGGCATCTAGATCAACCTTGACCTTCGTTGCCGTATCGGAGATGCTTCCAGCGCTCGTGTCGGTAAATGTATTCGAGGTCATGAGGGTACTGGAAATCGAAGCCGTCGTTGTGAGCGCAACAGTTATAGACGAGGCAGAATTGGCGCCGATGGATATTGGGTTTGCCGCGGCCGCCGCTTCGACATATCCCTCCGCCGCCGCGAATACGCGCCATGTGCCTTCGCCAACGCTCAAGCGATAGGTGCCGTCAGTATCGGTCTTGGTCACAGCCTGACCGCCGCCGACGCGGACAGCGCGCACGAAGGCATTGGCCGACAGAGAACCGCCCGCCGTTACCGTGCCGGAGATCGAGCGGGATGCGCTGGTCAGCACGAAATTTCTAGTGGTATTGCCTGAAATGGTTATCGAGGTCGGCGTGTCAATATAGCCCGGTTTAGAAACGATAACCTTGTAGGTTCCGTCGACAAGCGAGAGCCGATACGCTCCGGAGGTAGTCGCTTGCGTACCCGCGAATACGCCATTCGACTCGTTGACGAACGAAATCCATGCATCTGTAAGCTCGTTCCCTGATGTCGCTGCGGTATGATAGACGGTGCCGGATACGACACTCAAGTTCGCACTGGCAGTATTAACCACGATTTTTATCGTTTCAGCGCCATTCACTTGCAAAACGCCGGAAAGTACCAGTGTATTCGTACCATCATCGCTCGCCACAGAAATGTTCGACGACGGAACACCCTGAATGAAAGCTCGAATCGTAGTTGAGGCGCCATTCGCTATCTGAAGCGATGTCGAAGACGCGCTCGTTATTTCAACATGGTTCCCAAGCTGTGTACTCGTATCGAAGAGATCAATGAACGCCTTGGGAACTTCGAGCAGATTTCCGTTCGAGTCTTTTATGTTTATTGTGATAGTCCGCCTTGGCGCAACGCGGATGTTCTGCGTAGTGGAAGCTGTCAAGTCTATCGCGCCGATCGCCGCGCCGCTATTGCCAAGCGCGGCGATGCGCCCGTAACCTGGCTTGAATATGTCCGCGATCGAATATCCGGAACCAGAACGAACGCGCACCGAATATGCCCCATCGGAGCCAGAAACGGCCTCATTCGTGCCTGATGACCCGGAAACGCGAATGATGGCTCCCTCTATGCCCTCACCGGCAGTGAACGCGGCGTCGGAATTGCTGTCTTCGTAGATGTTTCCAGAAAGAATACTGAAGTTAAGCGTGGAGGCGGGTGCAAAATCAATGTTCTCCTGATTCGCCCCCGCGACAGTAACAGTCTGTTCAGTCATTTGCCCGAATCCTGGAATGAATACATTTACTTTCCATGCGCCGCTGTCAACATAAAGCGTGTATGTTCCGGCCGAAGAATCTGTGAATGAGTCTGCATGACCAGGCCCATCTGTGCGGTAGGCAAACACAGGAGCGTTGCCGACCGCATTCGTGCCGTCCGTTACCCGGCCCGTAATGGTGTATCCAGGTTTTGTCATTTTAAGCACGAACGGATTTGCGCCGCTTACGCCAGTGGATGCCGAAGTTGAGCCGTCAATGAAGGCATTGCCGGACGAGTCTATGACAACGGAGACCTCACGCGACTGTCCGACTCCCGGAGCGAACGCACCGACATTGTACGAACCGGAAACAACGCGAATAGAAAATGTGCCATCGATTGCCGTTTGTCCGTGACTACCCAACCCAAGGGAGGGCGAGTATGCGTACACGCCCGCATCGGAGACGGTGTTGCCGCTTCCGTCCTTAAGAATGCCTGTTATCGTCTTGTCCGCCACAGAAATGGCAAATGTGTATTCTGTAACACGAGACCCGCCAACCGTTGCAATGCATGCAGTCGGACATCCCTTCACTTCGACCTCGATCGGTTTCGGCATTGACCAGGTGGTGCTAGGCGGCCCAGACATAAAGCCAGTATCGCCCTTCGGCATTGCCGGACCGAAACCGATACCCCAGAACCCGTTCACTTGCGGGAGCGGCATTGTAGTAACTTTTGTTGCGGAAAGAGCGGCTGTTCCTGGAGTAATCGTGCGCACCACGAATTCACCTGGGCCCCCCGCAAATACATCGAGCTGTTCAGTCGCTGTGAAAGTATTTAAGGCGGCTGTCATCTTGATATCTATGTTTACAGCAGATGAAGTCGCCGTAAGCGCGAAGTCTCTCGTGATAACGCTTGTCGAGGTTGCGAGCACCGGCGTCGGGTTGGGTTTGCCGAAGAAACCTGTGGTGGTGCCGGTAGGACTCACTATGGCATTAGTCGACAGCATGTATTCACCACCGCCACCAAAGTTGTTCGACAAGAACTCGGTATTGATAGGAATATCGGTAAATTGGTACACGCCGCTCGCGTCAGTTGTACCGATTACTTGACCGATTTGAGGTGAAAACAGATTTATGTCAACACCTTGGAGGTTCGCGCCATTCCCAGATACTCTCCCACGAATGGTTGTCGTCGCTCCAGAAGAACCTATCCGTCCGTTTATATAGATCGGGTTTGCGCTAAAGGTCTCAAGGAGTACTCCAGATGCGTTGCGTGATTTAATGTCTATCGAATAACCAGGGCTGTCGAATCCTTTCGGAATGGATGGATTTTTTAGATCTACAACGCCGAACCGTAGGAAATCGTGCGCATCGCCCGATTCGCTGCGCGTCGCGGCATTAAGTGTGAGGGTTACGGTCTTCGCCGCAGCGTCGCGCGCGATAGCCGCGATGCCAACAGTCCCGGTGCCAGGCCCGTTGATGTCCTTATTTTGCTCATTCAGATATGGGTTGCGGGCTGATGATGTCGCCGCACAGCAGATACCGAAATCTGCCGCGGAGGGGAAGGTGAGGACTATGGTGCCGTTTGCGGGTATTTGCCTTGAGATTGGAAGCTCGAAGATATAGGTAGTCGAGGCGGAAACGAAATTGGACAAAGTTTGAATGTTCACCGGAGGAACGAAACCGATGCCGGAAGCGGAGAAATCTTTGTGCTCACCGAAGACGCTTCCAGAAAAGGTGCCAGGCCCAAGAAGACCGCCACCCGAAGAAGAAAAGCCTGCGACAGTTCCAGTAAAGGTGCCCTCGGTCGTCATCGCATTACCGCTCATATCCTTGATATTGTTCGCGGTAACTGTGAAGGAAGTGCCGGCTGGAAGCTTTACGCCAGAGATTTGCGCAGTGCGCGTAGTCGAGTCATAGGTGACAGAGTGCCCTGCCAGCGCGGAAAGCGTAATGCCTGAACCCGCAGTAACAGAGTAATTCGCAAGCGTCTTCGCATCACCCGAATTGACAGCCTCATTAAAGGAAATCGCTATGGAGAAATCGTTCGCGTTGGCAAAGAGAATTGAGGGCGGCTGTGTATCGGAATTCGTAGCTTCGACCGTCCAGTCCCGCGTTACCGTCCCCGCAAGAGGCGTCCCTGAAGTGTTCTTCAGTCCTCCCGCGCCTCCGACGAGCGTCAAACGCAACTGGGAGTTCGAAGGAAGCACATTGTTCGGAACAAAGTGGCCCTCTTGCGTAACGGGATTGTAATAGACAGTCCCTGGAATATTGGCGCCGCCAACGATGCTCATACTTACCGAGCCGGAGGTTGCCGTTGTCGGATCTATTGTGTCATCAAAGACGAAGAGAAAATCATTCATGTTCGCCGCAATTGGTGCGCTTGCACTCGGTAGAACGGATTGCAGAATCGGCGCCGACGAATCGGTAGAGCCCGAGGTCGTGAATTTCGAGATATATGCCGTTTGTGCGGCGACGCCGTTTGTATTCCGTACGCCGACCCCGACAGTGAGCGTATAAGTGCGATTCGCTCCGAGGGATGCAGGCATCATCGTAAGAAGATTCTTGCCGGTCGAAGTGCTCATAACGAAATTGGATAGTACCACCGCCGCGCCAAGGTCATTCACGAGCGTGATATTCGCGTTCGTGAGCGTGCTGACATTCATATTTGCCTGACTGAATTCTACTGACAACACGGAGAGATTCGTCGGCACATTCTGCGCACTGTTGAATGGACTGGCGCCAAGCACCTGCGGGGGCACGAGATTCGTGGAGGTCTGGGTACTTCCGCCGGTCGTAAAGGTGATGGAATACGGCTGGCTTCCTGCCGTGAATCGGTTCTGGTCGAGTGGATTGCCGGAGATGTCGCGGATGGTGCTAGTGGCAATAAATGCGTAAATCGTACTGGGCGCAAGATTTGCAGAAAGGATGCATTTTGCCGATGGCTCAAATGCGCTCGGAAACGGATTATACTGTACGCTCCCGCAGAGGTTCGGGTTGGTCAGACTGCTTGCGTTGCGGAGAGTGACTGTCGTTGTTGCGGTGGCAGAGATAATAGTTCCGGTCGCGATCGTTTTGTTGAAATTGAACCCGATGTACTGCATATCGATTGGTACATTCGTGTTCTGGTCGGACGGGAACGACGCCGAAACCATCGGACTTTCGATGTCGAGAAAGCCGCCGCCGAAGGAGAACTCTTTTGGACTCATGCTGTTTTGCGGATAGACGCCGGCACTCGTTTGCAGAACAAAGTCGGCGCTATTGTCGCCAGTGTCGCCGCTATTGCCGCGAGTGCTTTCAAAACCTCCTTGACTCATAGAGGCGGCCGAGGCAGTCGAGGTAGATTTGCGCTCGTAACTATTGTCTACGGCGAGATCGGCGAGACGGGTACCTTCTGCGTTCCCCGCCGGCTGTGCCCCCCATGCGACTCGGTCAATAGATGTCGTCGTCGCGGACGATGTGGCAATACCAAGCGCGCCGTTTGCAATAAGCGTATTGCCGGATAGCGTCGAATACGCGGCGTCAAGAGCTGTTCCGGAAGAGGTGTAGTTGGTTTGTGAGCCTATAAGGAAAAAGCCATGCTTAGGTATTACGGTGCGGTAGTAGGTAAGAGTTTTCGAGCTCGCGATTCCGTCCGCATCATAGAGATGAGGGACCAATCCAGAACCCTGCAGATTAAACGCAAACTCGGAAGGGTTGTACAGCTCAAAGAATTCATCGCCCGCATTACCAGTCGCCCCGAGTCGAAACTCGCTTATCTTAATAGGCACGGTTTGCTCGAGAAGGATAGCGCGACTGCCAGTGAACTGCGTACCAATGGAACCTCCCGAAGTTGTAATCCAATTTGGCGATGTGGTTGCGTAAAATTGGTGGCCGTTCGTGAGACCAGCCGTAGATGTCGCGAGCGCGACTACAAAAAATTCCGTGGAGATAGACCCGACCGCGCCGTTGCCCGTGTCGACCGTAATAGTCTGCTCGGTGCTTGTTGCGGGGTCTATGACCATGTTGGCCGCGGTATTAAGAAGCGTGTCGGAATCGGGTTGGAAACCGAGATTCGCACCGGATTCTCTATAAAGCTGAAGTTTCCAGATCTCGCCATTCGTCAGTTTTGCGACATTCATCTGCGGAGTCGAAGTCGCCCGAATGGAAACTTTGACATTGGTGAGCGTGGCGCTTCCCGACGATTGAAGAAGACGAAACTGCAAGAGCGGTATGTACGCGCCGCCTCCAGCTCGCTGATTTTCAAAAAGAACATCGATGGGCGGAGCATTTTCGATAATGGCCGCTCTGGCAACACCCGGCACTGTAGATGCGACTGCGAATAAGACAAGAGCGATTGCTCGTAACCTCATGGTATGTAAATGAAAATTGATAATGTTTAATCAGAACGAAAAATGGCAAGGATTGCTGTCCTTGCCAAGTATTATATTTTCTTTTCGCCGGAAGCAACAGAAGGTTATCCCCGTTCAAGAAAAACGTCGGCTATATATAAATAGGTTAAAATGAAAAAGCCTGTGAGAGCGGCAAGTGATGCCGCTCCCACAGGCTTCAGTTTAGAACAATTTTTATTCTTGCGACTCCAGTCCATAACTTGGGCAAGAGTCGCGTTCTCACCTCCTTTATGAAATTCCCATAATCATCTGGGTCGGGTTCGTATTTTTCCGACCCCTTATTGATTTGGGTAAGCTCTCCGCAGAGAGCGTCGTCAAGGTCGAGCATTCCCGACTCAAACTGGTGAGGGTCGAGAATGTATCTTCCCTTCTCCTCGGTCGGCAGAAGTACGCCGACCGAGAATGTTCCCCTCCAGGCCCTCTCGCCGAAATGGTCCACGGCTCGTGAAAGACGAGCCTTGAACCCGACAGTCCTGTGCGGCGGCAGAGTGTCCTCTATGATGAGGACACTCTGCCGACGCCATACTCGAACTGGGATCTCCCCCGTTGGGGCGTCCTCCTCCGAGGGGGAGCCGTGATACCACTGCCCGCGGAGGAAGCCTCGACGCGACCACGACGCAACCGACGATTGTTCGTCGACTGCTCCGAGAAATAGATGCAGACAGAGTGTCATGGAGAACAGCACCCCCGCTCCTGTCAAGACCTTCTTCCAGACTCCTCTGAACTGCATCACTTACTCCTTTTGTTGAGAATCTTCCCAAGAAGTTCGGCAATCGGCCCGGCATTTTCGATCGAGAATGCCGTGCGCGAAGTGTTCTTATCTCGCGAAGCCATGACCATGTTCGCGGCCGTGGCTTTGTCGACTCCTGTCTCCAGCATTATGCGCCGTATATTGCGCGTCATGCTCTCGACATCAACATCTTGAGCCTCGGCGATCGCCCTCGCCTGACCCTGCTGTTCGAGAGCTTTCTTCGTATCCGTGGTGAAGTCAAAATCCTTCACCAGGACATCAAGGATACCGATACCTAGGCGCTCCTCGATGTCTGAATGGAGTTTATCCCTCCAATACATGAAGTGCCTCAACAGGTCGCAGTAGTATACTGCGTAGAACTCGTAGAGACCGAGTTTCTGCTGGCAATGTGCATCCCAAGCCGAAATTATTGCGAGACGATTATCATTCATCACGCCGCCAACTGCTTCTTCTGGGTAATACCCCAGAGACAAACGGCAGGCGAGACGGAGCGCCACCACTTTTGTTGACTTGAGCGCCTCCTCGACGCTCATTGTCGAGAGCATCTCGAATGCGCAAGCCTTCGCGTGGCGCTCTAGCCAATCGACGTGCTCGTTTGTCTTTACGAGAAAATACCGACCGACATCGGTTATCTCGTAATTTATTACGACATCGGCTACGACATCTAGACGATTTCCGGCATCCATTACTATTTCAACAGGTATTTTTTCCGTTCTTGCCCGAACATCTATTGGGCCACTGTTCCCAGATATAATCTCGTGGAAAGGCGTGGGTAGAACATTGAGTCCTGCTGTGAGCACAAATCCGGCGACAGGTTTTCCGAAGAGAAAAACCTGCGCTCCGTGGTATTCAGGCACGAACTTTATACATGCCAGACACCACGACACGAGAAATGCCGCCAGCGTGAGAACGAAAGCGAACCATGCCACGCTTGTCCATTGTATTGGATGTATTGGACTTACAATGAACTGAATGCTCACCCTCGCCACGAACAAAGAGACGCACACCAGAACTATGGAGTAGAAACTACTCCATCGACTCCAATTCAGATTTTTCACGAAGAAACCCTCTCTTTAGTCAGTAGATTTCAAAGGTCAATTTGATGTGCTTTATATCATAATATGATTGTGTCGTCAACTAGCTAGGTGTGGTATTAGTCCAACAACGAAACAGCCCGCGAAAACCTTTGGTTTTCGCGGGCTGATCGATTCCGAATTCGGCACATCAGAAACTACGCACTGTCGATATAATGAGATTCACAATGCCAAATGCAGAAACCATGATCGCCATGCCGAGAACTCCCCATACCATGTGCTGTTTCCCCTTTGTCAATCTACTTTCATCTCCCGCGGCGCTTACAAACTCAAACACTCCCCAAAGGAAGAATATGAGGGCTAGGCCAAACAAGAGACGGATCAGCGGATTAATAATCGCGTCATTAATCTTGCCGATTACAGGAAGGGCTTGAGCAGAGCGATACATACCATGTGTATATATGCTTAACGAAAGATACCTCCTATTTGCTCAAGGATATTGCCGATATTCCCGCCTGTGCCGCCCGCACCCTGGCCAGGAGCGGCCTGAACTCCGGGAGATTGCACTGCTGGGCCTTGGAATACACCTCCTCCCGCCGTAACGCCAAACGATCTGCCGACAAGCAATACAAGGCTGTAAACTGATACGAGCACAAAGAGGGCAACGAGGCCCCAGGTCATTATCTCGCGCCCTTCAGCTCTATTGCTAGAGTCTTTTGCCGAGCTAATGTACTCAACGAGCCCCCACATGAAGTAAATCACCGCGATCGTAATAACGATAGGGATGATTATATTGAGGATGCTCTGCACCTGCACAAGTATCGTCTGAACAGTGCTCTGATCACGAGTCGCAGTTTGGGCAAAAACAAGCACGGGAGCAAAATACATGCCAATTGCCGCCAAAACGCGCGCATATACGCTGGTAATATAATTATGCATAATTATATGTTGTTGACTGTGGTATGTTACTTTTTTCGACCAAAAATATAACTGGCGACATACCGCGCCATCCCGTGCGCGCCGCTTCGGCATGCACGGGATGGCGCGCTACTAGAAGCCAAAAAGTCCTCGCAGGGCTTCGCCAAAAAGCTGTTGGGATGATCTGATGGGCGAAGTCTGGCTTCCTCTAGAACTGGGTTGAGTAGCGGAGAAGCTACCCGATGAACTCCCGGCAAATCGCAGTTGCGGCACATTAGGCTGGGTATTCTCAAGATCGAGTGTCCGAGCAACAACATTAACGAGACCATAGACCGATGTCATTACAAAAAGCGCTATCACTCCCCAAATCATTATTTGTCTCCCCTCCTGCTTCGCATCTCCCGCGCCCTTTATGTATTGGGCAACTCCCCACATGAAATATATAAGCGCGAGCGCGATAATGACCGGAATGATACCGTTCAGCATCGAAAGCACTTTATCAATAAGTGTCCCGAGCGTCTGACCTTGCGCAAATGCGGTCCCAGACGGCAAAAGCGCGACAGATAGAAAAGCTATGACTTTATCTATTTTTTTCATATCAATTTAGGAGTCCTATTGTACTTTGAACGACCCCAGCAATAATGTCAGCTCCGACTAAGATACCGATTCCGATGACCGTCCACAGAAGCGTCGCCTTCGCAGTCTCAAGCTGTTTCTCGTCGCCGCGTGCTGTGACAAAAAGGAACCCCGCGTACACAATAAAGAGAATGGCGACGGGAATAGCAAGCTGAACGAGCGCGTCAAGTATTTTTGCAATTAGCTGGTTGAGTGTGCTTACCTCCCCAAGCGGATTCGTGAGACCACCTCTTGTACCGCCAGAACTTGGTTGGAACACGCCCGTTCCTTGCGCTCTTGCGACACTCACCGAGACAAGGTGAGCGCCTAGCACAAGCATAGCGCATATCGTGCGCGCCCCGTATCTCATTTTCTTAATTGTGTGGATAAATCGCATATTAGATTTCTACGCTACCGCCAGTAAGGGCAAATAGGATAAACCGCACGATAATGTATGCCGCGGCCGCAAGCGCGATGCCGATCACCGTGTTCTTCATTATGTCTTTTGCGTCGCTTCGCTGACTTTCGTTCCCCGCAGAAGTTATAAAGAGAACTCCAGCGACACCAAACGAAAGCGTTCCGACCACTACGGCGAATGTCACAAAGAATTGCAACACGCGATCTGCAAGGCCTCCCTTTCTGATAAGGTCGTTGAAGGTACAGTTGTACACGCACGGCACTATTGGCTGTTCGCTCTGTGCATACGCGACTGGCGCGAGCGCCGCGGTTCCTCCGAGAACGGAAAGAACGGCAAACGTGACGAGACACAATATAGCTATTTTTTGTCCGGCTGTGCGCATAAGTTAAAATGGTGTTTGAAATAATTGCCCGAGCTGTTCCCTGGCGCGATTTATCGCTTCTAGCTCCCGAAGCCTGCCGCCGACTACGGCATCTATCATACCCGCGAACACCTGCCGCGAAGCAATCGGGAATGGATCGAGCCACCCTCTCGCGATGAGCCCTGAACGGCTGACCACATCAAGGAATGGGTCGGTGTTGCCTTGCGCAAGGGCATCGCGGCGTGCAGATGCCAAGCGGAGGCCGTTTGCGGCAAGTTGCGAATTATTGCCCGATGCAAGCGCGCTGATAATTGAAAAAGCGGCGGCCGGGTTTTGCGACGCCCTGGTGAGCGCCAGTGCATAGACAGCGCCAAGTGTCGTTGTGCGCCTCTCTCGAATTTGCGGAACAATTGCGGCATCAAAATTGAGGTGCGGATTGATCGCTCGAATAAGGGACTCGGAGCTCGCATAATCGAGATACAGCGCGACCTGATTTCCGGCAAATGCTTCCATCGCAGAGGCAAATCCTCGATTCCAGGTATAGAGACGGCTGTCAATGTTGCTGAACTGGGTATAGAACCGGAGTGCCGCATCTGCAGGAAGCAAAGGACTATCGTCAGGAGACAAACCAAATGCGAGATGCACGAGCTTGGTGGCAGTTCTTGCGACAATTTGATCCCCCGATTGCACTAGCAGAAGCGCGAGAATATCTGGAGCATTGGGAATGTTGAACGCATCACCAAGCGCGATCGCGCTCTGGGTTATGATACCGCGATCGCCGCGCTTGGTAAGGCGGGGCGTATTCGCAACAACTTCCTCCCAGTGTTGGGGCGCCTTGGCAATGCCTGCGCTTGCAAACATATCTCGATTCCAATAGAGCACAACGGGGTCTATTAACCAGGGCAAACCGAGTACTCCCTCTGGCGCAAGAAACAGTTCTCCAGCCTCCGCAAATGTGTCTCGGAACGACCGCTCCGGCAAATTTTCATATGGAATAGGGACGATCTTATCTGCATGCCTTATAATGAGCGAATTTGGAAGAATGACGATATCGGGCCCGCGGCCGCTCGCGAGCGCGGCGACAAGCTCTTGGTCGAAGGTTATTGGATTTCGCTCGGAATAGCTAACGCGGAGACCTCGGAACGCGCGCGCCGCCTCGGCCACAGCTTCTCCAACTCCCGCCTCGGGCAATGTCCCCCAAATGACCACGGAGCCAGAAAGTTCGGAAGAACCCCCATTGCCGCCAAGCGAAGTCGCTGAAAACAAAACGAGTGCCACGACAGAGAGGAACATAAACACCCCAAGGACAACGAGCTGGAATGTAGTTAGATTCTTCATGTCAGCGGATTACTGTTTCTTGAAAAAAACGCCCCAATGGTGCTCTCCCGCATCGAATGCGCGCTCATCAGAAAATCCCGCATCTATAAACATCCTCGCCGCTTTCTCTCGACTAACAATGTTCTCGGGGCGCGGCCCTAAACCGCCAAAAGAATCGCTCCAGTCAATGACTGCCGCGCTCCCGCCTGACCGCAGTACGCGGTATGTTTCGCGCGCGACCGCCGCGCCGTCTTCTGCCTGGAAGAGAATATTTGATACGAGAACGAAGTCCATCGATCCATCGCCAAGACCCGAACCGTGCGGCGTGTCGAGGTCGCCCGGCAGAACTTCTATCGTTGTTAACCGCTCGGCCTTGGCCTCTGAGTATAAGCGCGACAGCAAGTCTTTCTGGACATCGACGGCATACACGCGACCAGTATCTCCAACTCGCTTTGCCATCTCGAGCGCATACGCGCCGCTTCCCGCGCCGAGATCGGCGACCTTCATGCCTTCACGGAGTCCAAACCTGGCAACATTTCGTACTGGGTCGGCAAACGCCATACATCATAAGTGTACCACGCATCGCATACTGCCTCACTCCAGTTATCTACAGTCTCCACAAGTAGCGCAACTTCAAAACGCAAATCCAATCACTAGAGGAGCGTGAGAGATGCGATGGTGTCTTTTTCACGCAATTTCATAATACGCACTCCTTGTGTTTGGCGCCCAAGAACAGGGACCTCTGCCATCCCAGTACGTATAACTTGACCATTTTTAGAGATTGCTACAAACTCCGAGACCGTGTCAGTAACAACACGAGCGACCATTATCTTACCGGTCTTTGATGTAACATTTGCCGTCTTAATGCCGCTTCCGGCTCTCTTTTGTACCTTATACTCGGGTAGCGCAGTTCGTTTGCCGTAACCGTTCTCACTCATAATCATAAATGTTGCCGCGACATAATCCGCGGTAATAACCTCCGCCCCAACAACCGAATCTCCTTTTTTTAAGGTTATTGCCCGAACGCCGCCCGCCGCACGCCCCATCTCGCGAACATCCGATTCCTTAAAGCGGATAGACTGGCCATTTGCCGTGGCAAGGATAACAGTATCGCCCTTTTCCGCAAAGAATGCCGAAAGAAGCTGGTCGCCATCATCAAGACGGATAGCCGCCAGACCGTTGCGGCGCACATCCCGAAAGTTTGCCGCCGAAACTTTTTTTATAACACCCATGCGCGTCACCATCACCAGCGAGAGGTCTTTCTGTCGCGTAACTTTTGGCATGGGGAGAACGGATGTCACTCGATCGTCACTCGTAAGCGACAGGAAATTCATTATGGATTTTCCACGGGTCGCACGCCTTCCCTCGGGCAAGTCATACATTTTTATTTGGTAGGCGCGGCCGCTATCCGTAAAGAAGAGAAGGTCGTCGTGCGTATTTGCCGTCAGGAAAATCGTTATGAAATCCTCCTCTTTAATATCAAGGTCGACCACACCTATGCCGCCTCGGCGTTGTGCTCGATATTCTGATGGGTCAGTGCGCTTCACATAACCGCCAGCCGTGAGAACGAGCACATTCTCCGCTTCAGGAACAAGATCTTCTTCGGTAATTTCCTTCACGCCCTGTCTCACAATGCGTGTGCGGCGATCATCACCATATCGTTCCGCGATCTCCTTAAACTCTGTCTTTATAACAGCAAGAATCTTTTCGGGATGCGCAAGAAGGTCTTTCAAATACACAATGAGCTTGCGAACCTCTTCGAGTTCATCCTCTATTTTCTTGCGCTCGAGTCCCGCGAGTTTCTGCAAGCGCATATCAAGAATTGCAGTTGCCTGCCGATCCGAGAGAGCAAACTTCTTCATGAGGTTCGCATGGGCGGTCGGAGTATCACTCGACCCCTTGATGGTCTTGATGACTTCATCGATATGGTCAAGCGCTTTCTTCAAACCAGAAAGAATGTGTTCGCGATCCTCTGCTTTCGAAAGATCATACTTCGTCCGCCGCGTAACAACTACGCGGCGGTATTTCAAAAATTCTTCCAGCACGCCACCCAGAGAGAGCGTCCGTGGAATGCCGTCAACGAGAGTTACCATGTTGTAATTAAAGGTCGTTTCGAGCGGCGAATGCTTGTAAAGGTAATTGAGCACCTTTTGAGGATTGACTCCCTGCTTCAGCTCTATCACGACGCGCGTTTCTTTCGTGGATTCGTCGCGAATATCGCGCACGCCTTCCAGCTTCTTTTCTCGAACTTGGTCAGCGATACCTGTTATCATTTCAGCCTTGTTCACCTGATACGGAAGAGAGTTGATGATGATATGAAAACTTCCTGCCTTTTCTTCGACTATCTCTGCCTCGCCCCGCACTACCACGCCCCCTCTGCCGGTCGCATACGCGTGATGAATATCAGTTCGGTTGTATGCAATGCCGCCCGTCGGAAAGTCGGGGCCTTTTACATACTTCAGCAAGTCTTCTGTCGTTGCGTCTGGATTGTCGATACGATACACAAGCGCATCAATAAGTTCGCGCAGATTGTGCGGCGGTATCTTCGATGCCATGCCGACAGCGATACCAACAGTGCCGTTTAGAAGAAGGTTCGGGACTGCGGACGGAAGCACCGTAGGCTCATTGCGGGTCGCATCATAATTCGGCGCAAAATCAACAGTACCTTTTTCAATATCGCGCAGAAGCTCGCTTGAGAGCCGCGACATACGCGCCTCCGTATACCTCATAGCGGCGGCCGAGTCGCCATCGACACTGCCAAAATTGCCCTGGCCTTCTACCAATGGGTAGCGCATATAAAAATCCTGCGCCATCTTAACCATCGCGTCATAAACTGATGTATCGCCGTGCGGGTGGTACTTTCCGAGCACATCGCCGACAACTGCCGCAGATTTGCGGAACTTCGCCTGGTGCGTCAGACCGAGTTCGTGCATGGAATATAAAATACGGCGATGCACGGGTTTTAACCCATCTCGGACATCAGGAAGCGCCCTCGAGACAATAACGCTCATCGCGTAATCTAGGTATGACTCGCGCATTTCCGGAACGATATTGGTCGAAATGATGCGTTCTGTCGTTGACTTCTGTTGTTTTTTTGGGTCGTCTGCCATAGTTTACGGCTTAATAAAATCCAATACGGCGCCAAGAATCATTGAAATTTGCTTGCTGATTGTCGCAGAAGGATTTGCGTCGATGGTGGAAGAAAATGGGTTAAAAATAATCCATGAAATGGAAATCGATGCGACGATGATCAGCGAAACACCCCAAGCTATATTCCTTCTCTCTTTTTCCGGCAAGCGCCGCAAGCGCGCAATCCTATCCACGATCGTCATAAATAATATCTATGAGTCTCTATTGCGGCTTAAGTACTGATATAATTCCCGTCCCGCTTCCGACATCTTTCTTTTTAATCGTCAATTTTTCAACCGTCTCGCTCTCGACAACTCCCTCCGCCTTCAGGAATTTCTTAAGGGCATCCTCGTTTCCGTCGTAGAGCGGCACTATGTATGTCGGTTCAAGCATTGTCGCGACCTTGTGCGCATCGGCGGGCGGCAGGGCGTCGGGTCCAGCGATCAGAATAAAGACAACATCGACTTGACCAATCTGCTCTCTGACGGCGGCGGTAATCTCGTCTTTCGAGCGCAGAAACCCGAGATGACAAAGCGAAATATCATCGAGACGCGCCACGAACACAGTGTTAGTCTGCGCGCCAGCGGCATCGCCAACAACCGTGGGAATGCCTTTCACAAACACGCCGCTTACCTCGTACTCTCCCGGCCCGTCTATAACGAACGGCGCTCGATCGCCGTAGGTCGCATTTTCGACCCCATTTGCGTCAGGGTGGTCCATCGACACAAAAACGATATCAGCGCCAAACTTGCTTGGTTTTGCGTCCGAATTCCTAGAAATCGGATTAAATGCGAGCACAAAATCTCCCTGGGCAACCTTAACTGTGGCTCGCTTATGATAGCTTAGGACCATATGTACATTATAGCATATTTCACCTACTTATGCACGGGCAACGGGGTTAGGTTGACCATCGGCCTGTTGCGCGCCATACTGCGGTTGGACAGAAAGGAGTGTTACAAATGCTGGATAGGATGGTTCCCATAGGCGAGCCGACAAAAAACTCCCTTATTGAAAGGAGAAGCAGGGAGGCTGAAGGATGTTCGGGGGTGGGGTGCGGACAATGCCTTGGCAGAAACGCCTTGAGCATCGGGCTTGGTTTTGTGAGCGCCGCAAGCTCTTTCGCGACGAATACCTTCGGTTTGTTTGGCGCTTCGGGTGGTTTCGCCATGACAATGACAACCTGCATCGCCGCCGTAGGCGTTGGAGCAATTGTCTTTCTCCTGATGCCGCACGGTCTTGCCCATTTCGTTGTTGCTCGGTGGCGCGCGCGCAGAACCCTTTCGGGGAAAGCTCATGTGTTCCTGGTTGAGGCGGTTGACTTCATGTCAAGCCAGTTCGATGAACGCATCGCGCGACTTACGAGTGCCGGCAACCAAAGACTGCTTCAGGTTCAACACCTGCTTAAGCAAGCCGCATTGGTCAGGAACAGAGTTTCGACTGACGAGGCGATATCGCCAGAACAATCTTCACTCACCGAAGAAGCCCTAAGACAAGTCGAGCTTCTCGGCTTATACGAGAAAGCATGTCAATCATTCCTCAACCGGATAGCAGAGAAACAGACTGCCTTCCATAACCGCATGAAAGACATTCGCGCTCGACTTAATTGTATCGCCGCGTTTGACGAATTACCGCTCCCCATAGAGCGAGATACCGTTCAATATGTGGCATTGCTCGAATATGAAATGCACGAATTGCTCGAGAGCGGCAACTCTGCGATTGCTGAAATTGCAGAGACGGCTCTTCCGGAGCCGCAATCCAGAATCGAGCAAAAGGAGCTAGAATCTCGTGGCCTCTTGGGGGCTGCAAAATGAATCCAAACTGGTCTTTCCCGCAATCCCTGACATAACCACTTGCCAGGGATTCTTCCTTTGGGATGAAGGGGTCAGGAGCCTTCATAATACCGCCTCGCGCAAAACATTTTCAAAAGCAAGATAATCAGCGTCAGTTTGGAAAATTGGTAGTCGTGCGTTAGCGCGATTGATGATATGGTAAACGACGTCTCCGACATCGGTGCGTGGTGGGCGTGGCATACTGTTCAGTGTAGCACAAAATGGATATGAAGGCTCCTGACCCCTTCATTCCTAGCTTGCACAGATATGTCTTTTCGCGTATATTTGAGCGGCATTATCAATATAATCATTATTGGTTAACGGTATGAATACAGATACCATAACCTCCACCGCCCTCGCCTCGGAAACAACTGGCACACGGCCAGATCGACAGAAAGGCGTAGAAAAAAATGAGCGGATGGAGCAAATTTTAAAAGACGCGCCGCTCCCGCCAGCGCCGGGCGATCTTGCGGTCGGCAGAGTGATAGGTCACGACAAACTTACTCTCTATATAAATCTCGAACCCTTTGGGACCGGAATCATTTTTGGACGGGAGTATCTCGGCACCCGCGATCTCATAAAGAAAATAAAAATTGGCGATGAAATAACTGCAAAAGTAATCGAGGGCGAAAATGAAAATGGCTACGTCGAACTCTCCTTAAAGGAGGCCCGTCAGGCTGTCATTTGGAAGGATGCAGAACAAGCAATCAAGGAAAAGCGCATACTCGAACTCTCTATTAAAGATGCCAACAAGGGCGGGCTCCTCATCGAGTGGCAAGGCATTCTCGGATTCTTACCCGCATCTCAACTTTCTTCAGACCATTACCCTCGTGTGGCGGACGGCGACAAGGATAAGATAATGGAGGAACTTAAAAAACTCATCGGCAAGACAATTTCAGTATCAATTATCACCGCAGACCCAAAAGAAGAAAAAATAATTTTTTCTGAAAAGGCCGGCAATGAACAAGACAAGCATGAGATCATCGCGAAATACAACCTGGGAGATGTTTTGAGCGGTACCGTCACGGGCGTCGTGGATTTTGGAGTTTTCTTGAAGCTTGAGGAAGGTCTCGAGGGGCTTGTCCATATCTCGGAAATCGACTGGTCGCTCGTTGATGATCCCAAGACGCGCTTTAAGGTTGGCGATTCTGTGCAGGTAAAGGTCATCGAAATTAAGGACAGCAAAATCTCTCTCTCCATTAAAGCCCTAAAGGAAAATCCTTGGAAAAAGGCGGCTGAACGATACAACAAGGGCGCGGAAGTGAGCGGCGTTGTCATCAAGTACAACAGACACGGCGCCCTCGTCTCGATCGAAGAAGGTATAGCGGGATTAGTGCATGTATCCGAATTCGCCTCTCCCGAGGAACTCCGGCAGACGCTTGAACTCGGAAAAACCTATCGCTTCACCATCAATCTGTTCGACCCAAAAGAACAGCGCATGACATTGTCATATATTACGCAATAATTACTCGCATTTGTTGAATCGATTCATTGCCACCGATAATCCCTCCTCAATAATAGTATCGATAGCTTCGGCGGTTCGCCGCAGAATGACGGGAAGCTTGGCCGCTTCTCGCGCGGAAAATCGCCCAAGCACGAACTGCTCCACGGCATCTTTTCCGAGTGGCTTATGAGCTACTCCCTGGTCGTCGGTCGGCGCGAGACCGATGCGGATACGACAAAATGCATTCGTTGCGAGCGCGTCAATGATGGATTGCACGCCACGATGTCCTGCCGAACCTCTATCGAACGAAATTTTAATCGAACCGAACGGCACATCGATATCATCGTGGCACACGACAAGCGCCCTGCCATCAAAGTCGCCGGACACAATGCGCCGCACAGCGTCGCCCGACAAATTCATAGAGGTTTGAGGAAGCACAAGCATAACGGACAGTCCATGCATGGCGCCTTCCGAAATTTGCGCCGCGCGACGAGGGTCAATATGCCAGTCCGAAAACTCCGGCCGCGCGGCGCGATACGACTCGAGCGCCATGCGGCCGACATTATGGCGCGTCTTTGCATATTGCTCGTCAGGATTTCCGAGGCCGACAATGGTGTATATCACATATATAGCGTACAGGCAGACAACTCTGCGTGCAACAAAAACTCTATTTTGTACAAAGGCAAAGCGATGTAGTACAATTGCGTGGTGGAAACGGAAAAAAATACATGACCGAAACGCAAGATCACCATCATGACGACGATGAAAGTGGTGGTTCTTTTGTGATCGAGATCGTAAAGTTTGCTATCATTGCCTTGCTTGTGATTTACCCCGTCCGTGCCTATGTCGCCCAACCGTACATCGTACTCGGCGAATCGATGGAGCCTACCTTTCACGAACGGGAGTATCTCATCGTAGACAGACTCTCGTATCGCTTCGATGAACCAGAACGCGGAGCAGTCATCATATTCAACTTTCCCTTAAGCGAAAAGAGTCCTCCTGAACGCTTTATCAAGCGCATCATAGGGCTTCCGGGAGAAACTATCGAGTTTAAGAATGGTAAGCTGTTTATCACTACTTCGGGCGGAGGACGCTTCCAATTCGTCGAATCATACCTCGAATTCACCACCTCCGGCGATTCCATGGCACGGAAACTGGGACCGAACGAGTATTTTGTTGCGGGTGATAATCGTCCCGAAAGCTCTGACTCGCGCATCTGGGGTCCCATAACCCGCGACGATATTGTGGGGAGAGTCTACCTGCGCCTATTTCCATTCGGACGAGTAGGATATCTTCCAGGCGACCTGCGAACAAACCAAAGCAGAACTGCAAACTAACAACAATAATCCATGTCGGAGAAAAAATCGATGAAACAAGATAAGCTCCCACGCCGCCCCACGGGCACACGAGACCTTGTTGGCGAACATTACCTGCTCGTACAAGGTTTTTTTGAGAAAGCCGCAGAAATAGCTCTGTATTATGATTTTTCTCCGATCGAAACTCCAACCCTCGAGGAATCAGCAATATTCATGACCGGACTCGGCGAAGATACCGACATAGTTAGCAAGGAAATGTATACCCTCAAGACGAAGGGCGGAAGTCAACTTGCCATGCGGCCAGAGGGCACCGCAGGCGTCATGCGCGCATATATCGAGAATGGCATGCAAAGTCTTCCCCAGCCGGTAAAGCTCTACTACGCGGGTTCTTTTTTTAGACACGAACGCCCTCAGCGCGGCAGGTGGCGAGAGTTCAAACAGTTCGGCATTGAAGTGCTCGGTGCGCCGAAGAGCATCGCCGATGCTATGGTCGTTATGATTCTCATGAAAATTCTTGAGGAGGCAGGTTGTTCCCGTCTCTCGGTACAACTCAACTCAATCGGCGACCGCGATTGCCGCACCAATTATCGCCGCGCGCTTGTCGCATATTATCGAAAACACATAAGCGATCTATGCGAAGACTGCAAGGAGCGTCTTAAAACAAACCCTCTTCGCTTGCTCGATTGCAAGAATGAGAAGTGCGTCCAACTGAAAACGAGCGCTCCAGACACGCTCGGTCATCTCTGTGTTGCGTGCAGGGAGCACTTTACAGAAGTTCTTGAATATCTCGAGACACTCGGCATCAACTACACATTGAACAACTCCCTTGTTCGCGGCATTGATTATTACTCTCGCACCGTATTTGAAATACTCGAAGAGGTAACTGTGCCTGCCGAGGAAAACGCTTCCGAGCACAAAACGGTCCCCCTCGCGGTCGCAGGAGGCGGCCGATATGATTATCTCGCAAGAGCGCTCGGGGGGAAAAAGGATGTGGCCGCGGTTGGCGGATCGATTGGAGTTGATAGGGCGCTTGAACTATGCAGTATTAAGCATCTCATGCCACGTATCGTGAAGAAACCGAAAGCATATTTTATACAACTGGGATTTGAAGCAAAACTGCACAGTCTTATCATCACGGAAATCCTCCGCAAAGCGCATATTCCCATCGCGCACTCTCTCGCGAAAGACAGTCTCTCTGCCCAACTTGCTACCGCAGAAAAACTGAGTATCCCCTACGCTATTATTCTGGGACAGAAAGAAGTAATTGATAATACGGTCATCATTCGCACGATGGAGACCCGCTCGCAGGAAGTTGTGCCAGTCCCAGAACTTCTTGCCTATGTCAAAAGAGAACTCAAGTAGCATACAGGCCCGCGACTCGAATTCTTGCTTGCGACACTTGTCACTCTGTGTTAACCTGCACGCCAATGACTACCCACGCGGTGCGAGTCGAAGTGAAGCGCAATGCAGGAGAAACAGCTCCGAGCTTAATACGGCGTTTCAGTAGGCGCGTCCAAGAAGCAAATGTCGTACGACAGGCAAAGTCGCGTCGGTACTACACTCGTCCTTCATCTAAGACTGCACAGAAGGCGCGCGCCCTGCGGCGCATCGAAAACCAGAAGAAAAACTCCGAACTGCGTAAGCTCGGCAAGCTCGATGTTCTCAAAAAGAAGCGGTCTCGTTAGGACTCGACCCGCCGCGATACCGTATGCGGCGCTCGCAAACCACATACTTGGAGTAGACTATGATTTAAGCCTCGTATTTGTCGGCGACAAGAGAACGCGCACGTTGAATCGCCAATATCGCGGGAAAGATAAACCGACAAATGTGCTTTCATTTCCCCTCGAACACGAGTCGGGAGAAATATTCCTCAATCCACGCAGGATCATGCTAGAAGCGCGTTCGCAAGGCAAACCGTACGCCAATTATACTGCCTATTTATTTATCCACGGATTGCTCCATTTGAAGGGACTCCGCCATGGGAATATAATGGAGGCAAGAGAAGCGGCATACATGCGCGACTACCGTAGCATGTGAGCCGAATTTGATGGCGCGCACCATTGTTACAGGCATAGATGTCGGCACGCAGACGATTCGTGTTGTTGTTGCCGAGTTTTCAAGCGGCGATTCGTCACCGCGCGTTTTAGCGATGGTAGAACGACCATCATTTGGACTGAAACATGGCTATATTACACACCACGACGATGCCGTTCAATGCATCCGCAGGGCAAAAGCAGAAGCAGAACAAAAGTCTCATCGCCGTATTCGCAATGCATTTCTGTCGGTCGGTGGCGAAACACTTACAACTCTCGAAAGCTCTGGCTCAATTGCGATTGCACGGGCGGACGGCGAGATTACTGATCTTGACTTAGAGCGCGTTCTGCTGGAAAGCGAGCAAAATATAAAGGACAACCTTAACTATCGCATCATTCATAGCATCCCGCTCGCATACAAACTTGACGGCAAACCTCTCCCAGCGCGCCCGCGTGGATTGAAGGGGTCGGTTCTTGAAGTATCGAGCGTGTTCGTTGCGGCGCTCGAACAGCATCTTGAGGATCTGATTAGTGCAGTAGTAGGTGCGGGCGTACAGGTGAATGATTGTATCGCCGCACCCATTGCGGCCAGTATTGCAACACTTTCCAAGCGTCAAAAAGCTGTGGGATGTTTGCTCGCCGATATTGGCGCGGAGACAGTTTCCATGACGATCTTTGAAGACAGTCTACCCATCTTCATGAAAATCTTTCCGGTCGGCGGAAGCGATATCACGAACGACATCGCGCTCGGATTTAAAATCTCCCTTGAGGAATCAAATCATCTTAAACACAATCCGGACAATTCCTCATACTTGCGCGCAAAAATTGATGACATCATGACCGCGCGTCTCGTTGATATTTTTGAATTGATACAAGCGTCATTGAAGAAAATAGATCGTAGCGGTTTGCTACCGGCTGGCGCAGTCATATTAGGTGGCTCCAGCCGCATCGCTGGAATCGAAGAAATCGCGCGCAAAGTACTCAACATTCCCGCACAGCTTGCTCCACCAATCGTGCTGAAGGCTTCCTCTGATTCGAAACGACAGAAGGAATCACCTGGGCGCGCGACAGCAGATCCCGTGTGGGCTACCGCATATGGACTTTGTCTCGTAGGAAATGATCCTGATAGCGTTAAAATGCCCGGACAAAGGGTATTTCAAGACATCCTCGATAAGCTTTTTGGCTGGTCGCGTCAATTCTTGCCATAGGGGGGGCGTCTGGTATACTCGGTGCATATCGTAACGCCCACCACCACACGAATATGCCACGAGCAAACCCAGATATTGAGTCATTTGCACGAATTAAGGTCATCGGAGTAGGCGGCTCCGGCGGCAATGCGGTCAATCATATGATCAACTCCAAGGTAAAAGGGGTTGAGTTTGTAGCTATAAATACCGATGCGCAAGACCTGCACAAATCCATTGCAACGCATAAAATTCACATCGGAAAGAATATCACTCACGGTCTTGGCGCGGGAATGAAGCCGGAGGTCGGGAAAAAAGCTGCCGAGGAAACTATTGAGGCTATTCAGGGAGCGGTTAAGGGTTCGAATATGGTTTTCATCGCGTGCGGAATGGGCGGCGGCACCGGAACTGGTGCCGCGCCAATAGTAGCAAAGACAGCAAAGGATTCAGGCGCTCTCACAGTCGCGGTAGTCACGAGGCCATTTGCTTTCGAGGGCGCAGTGCGTTCGCGCCTCGCACATACAGGCCTCATGGAGCTACGGGAGAATGTCGACGCACTCATCGTAATACCAAATGATCGCCTACTGAATGTCATCGAAAAAACTACAACGATGAACTCTGCCTTTGCCATGTGTGACGATATTCTGCGGCAGGCAGTAGAGGGCATTTCTGACCTCATTACGACGCCAGGCAAGATTAATCTCGACTTTGCCGATTTGAGCACTGTTATGAAAGACGCGGGTTCCGCACTTATGGGCATCGGCTCATCAAGCGGAGAACGACGTGCCGAAGAGGCGGCGCGGATGGCCATTAATTCGCCCCTGCTCGAGGTTTCCATCGAGGGAGCGAGAGGCGTGTTGTTGGCTATCGCGGGAGGAGAAGACCTTACTCTTCATGAAGTATATCAGGCGGCGCAGGTAGTTACCGAATCGGTTAACAAAGACGAGGCAAACATAATCTTTGGAACAATAAATGATGAACGGCTGAAGAAAAATGAGATAAAGATTACCGTCATCGCCACCGGCTTCCCGCAAACATTCGGCGCCCCGTCTGCATATTCAACGCAATCAAACACGCAAAGCAACACTCCCAATCATGACCCAAATGCTATCACGCTAAGAGAGTTATCTGAAAAAGAAAAGCCAGAAGACCTAAAGCGCGTCATTCTAAACCCGATAAAAAAAGTCGATGGGGTGCGCTCTTCTATTGCTGAACAAAAAACGACTCCCGATGACGATGAATGGTCGTCTGTACCTGCTTTTCTCCGCCGTTCGCGCTTAAAATAGCGCCCACTTCCCAGCGCTCCTCGTGCGCAAAAATACGCTTCGCGTCATTTTGTGCGCACGGCAG
>CAZPGN010000002.1:0-84597 GCA_964586635.1 uncultured Candidatus Saccharibacteria bacterium
GTGAGGCCTTCGGCAGAGGTGAGACTCTCGAGGTTAAGGTATCCGCCGACTGATTGCGGCAGGGTGAGGCCTTCGGCAGAGGTGAGACTCTCGAGGTCAAGGGCTCCCCCGATCGACTGCGGCAGGGTGAGGCCTTCGGCTGAGGCGAGACTCCGGAGGTCAAGGTCTCCATAATGGTATTTGATGTTTCCGGAGCGGGCTTCTTTTTCGGTAATGCTGATCTGGTCTCTGGGAACATTTAAGGCGGAGGAAAGATCGTCTTTCATATCGCGGCCTTTCATAATTTCAGTGATGCGGGGGTCGCGGTTGTATCCGGTTCCGTGAATCCTGCGGTCTATCTCATAGAGGAACCGCAGGTCGTCTTGTGAGAGCGCTTCCCTCTGGCGGTGCTTCACATGGATGCCGGCGAGATGCTTCATGTCCTGCATTTGATCACGCCACTTTTCTCCGCCTGGTATGGAGGCAAGCCGCTCGTCAACCGTGGGCGTAATGTAGTCGTCCAGATGCTGTTTGGCGGTCTCGTCTGACATAATGCCACGCACTTCAGTGATGCCGCCCTTTTTAGAATCAACCACACAGGCTCTGGGGATGGTGTTTTTACCCTCGTGGTCTTGTGAGAAGTAGATATGGAGATCGGAATGCTTGAGATAGCCAGCGGCCGTGCCCTCTCCCGCAATGCACCACTGCGTGTGGAAGCCCGCGAGAGATTTGGCCACTTCATGCGCATCGCTGCCTTGGGGGAATACTCTCCACGCTCCGTCCGTAACAATGAGCCGTTCGGTGGGGAGACGCAGAGACTTGAGATGTTCCTGCGTAAAGGCGTACAGTTTGCCGAAGTTTTGGCTCTCGAGCCGTTTCTTGAACTCGTCCTCCCCCTGTTCGGGGGTGAGTACGAGCCGTGACGGTTCGCCTGCCTGCTTTCTTTGTGTCTCATCCAAGACAAGGGCAAGCGCCTGCTGGTCAAGCTCGGGGAAGGGGGCGGCGGTTGTTTCGGTGCGCTTGTTGTAGGTTTTGCGCTCGTCGTCGTAGCTGCCGAGCTTCAACATCTCGGCAAAGGCCCAGTAGCGGTAGGCGGCGGGGACATTTTGCTCTGCTTCAGGGCTTGTGATGTAGTCAAACCATGAGTCAAGGCGGGCCTCTTGGTCTTTGACCGCCATCTCCCGCACTTTCTCCCGCTCCTCTTCCGGCACCGTGTAGTCATCAAACGAACGGCCGGTCTCTGCGCGGAACTGTTCGGCAAGGCCTTGTTTCACCTCCGGGTCTTTGAGGTCGAGGCGGGTATACCCTTTCTGTTCGGCAAAGTTGCCGAACAGCACTCCTTTGATATATTCGTCGGAGATATGCTCGGGCTTCACGATGTATTTGCGATGGAGGAGGCGTTTGAGAGCTTCAATGCCGTGTCCCCGATCTTTCTCATCAGTGCGCTTGAAGATATCGGTGAAGCGTTTGAGATAGTTCTCTATGCGGGTTTCAGGTTCATTGGGGACAGTTTCCCCTTCCCGTATCTTGGTTCGCCGGGCAGTCTGTTCTGTTGCTTCTCTAAACTCTTCGCTGCCCCAATATTTCTGTTTGAGGAATTTCTCAGGGTTTTCCATGGTGATTGTTTCGTGTGCGTAATCCTTAGATTTAGTATACCAGGTTCTTGGCCTTTTTGGAGGGTTTGTATGCGGCCGCCACAATCGATGGTTGTTTCGAGTCAGTGCTTTGCAAGGAGTGCAATATGTATCTCTACTTATGCATCGGTCAGCGGCCAAGCGGCAAAATTGGCGCAAGATTTTTCGGAGCTGGTAGGCATTTGTTACAATAAAAGAGGCGGTTCTTTCATGTGGACATACGGGGGTGCGCATGAGCAAGGATCCCGACGGCCCGCAACCGCGGCGGGGGGACAAGGTATTCGGCTTTTTCGACGGGCTCCGTGACAGCGGTGTCCGTCCCAATTTCGGCAAGAAATTCGAATCACCGAACGGAAGACGGCCGCGAGGAAAACGCTGTGTTGCGTGTCGGAAGGGGAAGGTTGTTGATGATGCGCTCGGCAATTATTCGCATTGCGAGAATTGCGGCGCGGCATACGAACGAAACTCTTCCAAATCGAAGGCGCCAGAGGCGGGAGCGGACATTCCGTGCGTCGTGTGTAATTCCGAACTTGTTGCACCGGCACAAGGCAAGTACCTGTTTTGTCCGGAGTGTCGGCTGCTTTACCTCAAGGACAGACAAGACATCGGATAGGGGGGAATAGAAATACAAGCGCCCGACGGCGAAGCCGTCGGGCGCTTTAGCTATCCACGCTACTGCTCCTTAAAGCTCGGCGCGAAAGTATTCACGAAAAGCGTAACGGTGAGGGTTGGGTCGGGTTCAGTGCCCGCGTTTGCGCCGGTGATGACAATGGGATACGAGCCGTTCGGAACCGCGGCGTCAAGGCGAATATTGAAATTGCTGGTTGCCGAATAAGGCGAGGGGATTGAAGCGGGAGTGAATGTTACGGTCGCTTTGCCTACGAGCGCGGGGGGTAGAGCAGCCGAAAGATTAATGTCGCCCGATACTCCCTGCGGACTTGAAACGCCTATCGTTGTTGTCTTCGATGGAGTTGGGAACGAGCCGGTGGTTGTTATAGAAAGGGAAGAGGGCGCGGCGCCGAGAGAAAATGTTCCCGCCGCGCCCGATATCTCAATCGTCGTGTCTAGCGGATTTCCTTCATCTGCGCAGGTGTAGGAATTTGAAGTCACGCCTGCGGAAGTGACAGTTACAGAGCCATTGTAGTTTCCGACAGTAGCGTAACGCACAGTCTCCGATTGTCCATCGAGCGGTGGGTTCTGGGCCGTTGCGCCGCCGAGTGTCCATGCATAGGTGTATGAACCATTCCCGCCCGTCGGGCCATTTGCCGTCCAGACAATGTTCGTGTTCGTGGTTCCAGATGAGGGACTGAATGTGCAGTTTGTAAGGGTCGGAGGCGTGCCCACCTGAACGCCATCACCTGTGCCCGTGGTCGCGCTTGCGCAGAAACCGCTTGTTGCTGAACCACTGCCGGCGGAGCCGGTTACTGAAACTCTCCCTTGTTTCTTGCCGACGGTTAAATACGAGCGAATCTCTGTTGGACCGGAACCCCCAGAGACATCGTCGAGCCAGCTGTAGGAGTAGGGCGTTTGGCCGCCGGTTGCATTGGCGACCCAGGTTACATTGTCTCCAAGCGCGACCGTGTCGGGGCTGTAGGTGCAGGAAACGGCAATCGGAGATCCAATAACGACGCTTACATCTGTATAGCGAGTAGTGCCGGGCCCGTCGCCCCTAACGCCATTCACTTTTGAATATGTCCTGGGAGATGTCGGAACGAATCCGGAAGGAAGACTAGCACATGTAAAACTCGCATTGAAATCGTTATAGGGAGGATTTATGGTTGCAGGAACAGAAACTGAACAATCTACCGTTGTTTGGCCAAAGACCCACGTACCTTCAATTTGGTAACCGGTAGAGCCCGCCAACACGACCGTAGAATTAAAGTTATTTTCAGGAACGACGTTCAGGACGCTGTTGTTAACGAATGGAGATCCGCTCATGGCAGAAGGGGGAAAGGCGAACACGAGCGGTTTAGGTTTAAGAGAGAAATCTTGAGCCCCAAGTACCTTTATCCCCGCCGACCCCCCGGAATTTTTGCCAGTGCAGGCGATATTTGATGCAGTTTGAGATCCAGAAGCGACAGTTACGGTTCCAGGATTCGCGTCTGCGGTGGCGGTGTATTGCACGACTTGCGGATTTGCCGTGTGTGGAGAGGCAGGATTTGTTGCGCCAGTTAGATTCCAGCTATATGTATAGATGCCAGTGCCGCCTGTTGCTGTAGCGGCCCAAGTGACATTCGTATTCACATTCGTGCTCTCCGGATTGGTGCTATTTCCAGGGTCATAGGTGCAGGTTGCAGAAAGCGGGCCGATGACATTCACGCCGCCGAATCCTGTCGGCGCGAAATCAAGCCAGCCGATGATATCAGACCCCCATCCCCTCCCAGTCAACTTTGTTTTAGTCGAGTCAATTTTGACTCCGTACGCGCTCGCATCGGCGGCAGTTCCAGCCATTGCTATCCACCCATCCCAGCCACCGCGCTCGCTGTCCGGTTTCAAGGTGCCGGAACATCCTGTCGCGAACACACTGCACGCGCGCGCCCAGCCCACGATGTCGGTTCCGTTCGCGGCGAGCTTGGCATGGTCAGCCGTCGTACCTGCGCCTGTGGGGTAGGGGCCTGCAGTGTCAAAATCGATCCAACCGAGGTTTGAGCTCCATGCGAAGCCGGTTACATCCCCGCCTGGAGATATGTTTATGTTAAGGTTGTATGGAGAAATAGGGGTGCCGGCCGCGGGGCATCCGGCTGGTGTGCCATCGGAAAGTCCATCTCCGTTTGCATCGCAATTCGTGTGCGCCATGCTGACCCAGCCGATGGTATCCGACCATGCCCATCCTGAAACCGCGCCGATGGATGCGGCATTATGGCTTGCTTCTGCCACTTCGGCAGTCTCGGTCCGCGTTCCAGGTGAAAATACCGCAGCCAAGAAAAATAGGGCCGCAAAAAGCAGGAGAAAAATATCGTACCGATGACGGAGAGAGACAGTATTCATTGCCTGTCTCCATCATACATCAAGTGTATGCGCGCCGACATTTCGTTATCAACAGTGTCAGCGAAAAAAACTCACTGTTTTGGTATACTATACGTGTGAGATGACGCCGCTAGAACAGGGGAATGAGAATAATGTTGGGCAGGCACTTTCACGCAAGTACACGATTGCGGCTATAGCGGTTTTAATTGTTGCAGTCGGTGTCTATTCATTCCTTCCAACGAAGGAAGAGCGAGAATTGTCTGCCGCAATCAAGAGAGAGCGTGCAGTTTCATTACCTGATAAAAAGCCCGAGATTTCTGTGTCCATTGGGCGCATTGAAGTAAGCGGTGTTATGGGGGAAACCGATAACATTTATTATTTAGACGATGATTCAGGCGGGCGATATGTCATTGTTCAAAGTAAAAATGAAAACATACTGGCACTATTGCGTTCTATAATCGGAAAAGAAGTGGAAATCATCGGTATTCCAGACAATGATGGCCTGCAGGGATTGCTTGCGAGCGCAAAGCCGTTGGTTCGTGAGGTCTTCGAAAATCCTTCAGTAAAGGGCATCTTTGTTGTATGGCTGAACGGGAGCTTGCTCTACAATGAGAGGCAGATTGGCGAGCTCTTTGGGGAAGTCGGGAATTCAATAAATAAATAGGAGATGAATGATTTATTTAAAATCGGGCGCATTGTCGGCACAGCCTTTATTTTGAGTATTGCTATAACTGTTATTGCCGCGCCATCCGCAAATGCTCCGCAACAGAATCGTTCCAGCTACCTCTCAACAAGCTTCCAAAACGAATCCAAAACTGACTCCTTGCGTATTGATAATACAAATGAACCGGCTTTACCAGCGATACAAGTTGCGGAGGGTGGACTACTTGCGAATACCACAAGCCAGTTAGCCAGCCTAAGAGCCCGAATTGTCGGTGATATTGGTTCTTCAGCGCTTTGCGATATGTTTGGAACATGTCACACGACTTCTGAAATGTCTGCTCTGCCGGTCGGTATGTTACTCATGTTTTCTCAACAAGGGGCAGTGTGTCCTACCGGATGGACTCCCGAATTGCAATTATCTGGCAAGTATCCGAAGGGCGCGGCAACGACTTCGGAAATCGGGTCTACCGGAGGTGGTTTTACTCACAGGCATGGTGGAGTCGTTCCCGAAACATTCGGTATTAATAGGTGTTACGGCACACAGTCTGGCTGCCTTGCATTTTCCGAGTATGTGGACGGAACCCAAAATAGTGACGCGCAAGACCCACCATATGTCAATACTTTATTCTGCAAGAAGTTATAGTTTCAAAAATATTGTATGATTTTTCCCCGACAAAAATTACTGCACGCCTCTCTAGTGGGCGTTTTCGCAATTCTATTTTCATTGAGCATTGGTTATGTGAGCGCAGAATGGTCGATTCCTTCAAATTCGGGCGCCCAGCCAAATCTGACTCCCCTGTTGCCCTCTGGTGGCGCCAGTGGAAAGAGCGGAAGGTTGATAGTAAACACTGCGGGCGATGCGGGGAGTATGGGTCTCCGAATCGCGGGAGGGAGACTTGTAATTGGCTCTACCAGCAATATTGGTCAAAATCTCGCGGTTGGCATGGAAGGGAATGTTAGAGCAACTTCCTATTGCGACGCAAATGGTTCTAATTGTGTCGATGCGAATCGATTACAAAACATAGCCGCATCGATACCGCTCGGGGCGATTGCGCCATTTGCGAACCCTTGCCCAGGCCCTGCATGGCAAGAATATATTCCACTCCGCGGAAGGTATCCATATGGTAACTCAACCTCTGGTGTGTCTGGAGGAGATAGTCACGCTCATGGTCGCCATAACTACTATATTATTTCAGCAGGCGGACCAGACATTTACGCAATCAGGGGCTCGGCCTACCAAATCAATGATGCCCCATACTATTCCGTGCAGTATTGTAAAAAGGTGGCAAACTAAAACGCTCTAAAAAGGGATACAAAACATGCAAAAGTTGAATTATGCTAGAAGTGGAATTATTGCGACGGCAATTATTATCGCATCATTTATTTTAATTACTGACAGCGTTCTTTCTGCGTGGGGGGAACCTGTCGATACGGCGCAAACAAGCGGCCTATTCCCACCTTTACATTCCGGCCTGTCCCAGACAAGAAGGGGACCGTTAACTCTGGGGACAGAGGGCATGTCTGAACCGACACTTTTGATTCCAACCGGTTATGCATGGGTTGGCAATAATGCCATAAATCTGCCTCGCGGCCTCGGAGTTGAAGGGAAAATTGGCGCCCAAAGATATTGTTCAAGTCAAGGCAGTTCCTGTTTAACCGCGGCGGAATTGCTTGCCGCGGCTGATTCGTCGGGAGCGTCTTCACTTCCCGTCGGTTCAGTTTTCATGTTTGAGAACGCATGTCCTGCGGGATGGACATCTCTTTCTGCCGCAGGTGGACAATACTACGCTAGGTTTAGTCGGGGAGTGAGCGGTCAATTTCCTAATAATATAGGAACAACCGATGAACCACGAACCCTTGTTCACAAACACAATGTTGATGTAAATCCTGATGTTCGCACAAATTCTGGGCCTCTTAGGACACACGCGGGCGGCGATACACCCCTTGTTGCACAGCTTCTTCCATACTCTACTCTCATATTCTGCGCCGCGCCGTAGTTTTTCTTTGACCCATATTTTCTTCTATGCCGCTCCCGTGCATAAGTGCGGGGAGTTTTTGTTTGAATGATTGTATACTGAATGCAGTATGCGCGTTGAAGAAGAACGGCTAAAGGAACTCATTTTGGACTCGGGGCTTGTTTCTCGCGCTGATATGGAGATTGCCGAGAAGAAAGCGCTCGACCAGCATGTACTGCTCGGACAAGTTCTCGTATCGGATGGAAAGCTTTCCGAAGGTGATTATGGTCGCATGGAAGCGTATGCGCTCGGCATTCCTTATGTTGACCTCACGCAGGAGCGCATACCGCCAGAGGCGCTCGCGGTGATACCGGAGCCTATAGCGCGCAAGCATAATATTGTCGCCTATCGAAAATCGCAGAAGGAGCTCGAGGTGGCGATGCTCGACCCGCAAGACCTCGAATCGATAGATTTTTTGAAACGCCAGATAGACCTAAAGATACTGCCGCGGCTTACTGACAAAGAGTCCATGCGGCACTCGCTCATTCAATATCAGAAAAATCTCAAGGCGGAATTCGGGGATATTATTAAGGATCAGGCGGCAGAGATCGAAAGCATCAGGGCTGGTTCCGGTGATGCGGTGGTGCTCAAGCGACTTGCCGAGGACCTGCCGGTGGTACGCATTGTTGATACGCTGCTCGACCATGCGATTGTTCAGAAAGCATCTGATGTGCACATCGAACCTAGCGAAGAGAATCTGCTCGTACGCTATCGCATAGACGGCATTCTCCACGACGCAATGGTGCTTCCCGCGAATGCGGCGGCTGGCATAATTGCCCGCATCAAGGTGCTTTCGCATTTGCGGCTCGACGAGAAGCGATTGCCGCAGGATGGAAGGTTCAAGCTTCGCGCCGCCGTGGACAGACCGGACGATGTTTCGTTACGCGTTGCCGTCTTGCCGACATTTTACGGCGAGAAGGTGGTGATGCGCTTGCTGGTCGAAACCTCCGGTGGGTACACGCTTGAAAGTCTCGGATTCCACGGCCGCGACGCGGATATTTTGCATAAAGCCCTTCGCAAAACGACAGGCCTCATTTTGACGACTGGCCCGACCGGTTCCGGAAAGACGACGACTCTGTATACGCTTCTTGATATTGTCAACACGCCACAGGTTAACATATCGACAATCGAGGACCCGATTGAATATCAAATGCCGCGTGTCAACCAAACGCAAGTGCGGCCTGACATCGGCTTGACCTTCGCGAATGGGCTTCGCGCGCTTGTGCGGCAGGACCCGGACATTATCATGGTTGGGGAAATTCGGGACGAAGAGACGGCGACTCTTGCGATTAACGCATCTCTCACGGGCCACTTGGTGCTCTCTACCTTGCATACGAATTCTGCCGCCGGCGCCATACCCCGTTTTCTTGAAATGGGTGCGGAGCCGTTCCTGCTCGTTTCCACTCTTCGTGTTGTTGTGGCGCAGAGGCTTGCGCGTAGGTTGTGCAAAAAGAAAGAAGAATACCGCCTCTCTGCGGACGAACTCGCCGAGCTCGGCAAGCGGGTGGACCTTGCTCGCGTGTTATCAGTGCTTGAGGAGGAACATGCAATCAAGCCCGGCACAAATTGGGAGGACATAGCATTTTATCGGCCCATTGAGAACGAGTTGTGCTCGGATGGATACAGCGGCCGCGTTACGGTTGCGGAGGTGATGCCATTCTCTCCGGCGATCGCGGCGCTTGTCGGTAAGAACGCGCCGCAGGCGGATATTGAAAAACAGGCGCGCGCCGAGGGCATGCTTACTATCACAGAGAACGGGCTTTTCCTCGCGGCGCAAGGCATCACCACTATTGAGGAGGTGTTTCGCATATCTAACGAGTAGATGAAATTCAACTTTGTTGCTAAGGATAGGGCGGGGGCGGACATCGTCGGTGTGCGAGATGCGGCCGATGAGTTTGCTCTTGCGCGCGATTTGCGCAAAGACGGCGTAATGCTCGTTTCGGCGAAAGCGGAGAGCGCGAAGCGAGGGATTTTGCACTCATCGATCGGAGGCGCGTTTTCGCGGGTCACATTGAAAGATCAAGTACTCTTTTCGAGTAACTTAAGTTCCATGATTACCGCGGGTCTGCCGCTTGGCAGGTCTCTCGCTATACTCAAACAGCAAACTAAAAAAGCGCGACTATTGAAAGTGCTTACAGGCGTTGCGGAGGCGATCGATATGGGCTCAAGCCTTTCGTCCTCGCTCAAGAAATTTCCGAAAGACTTTCCAGAAATAATCGTGGCGATGGTGCGCGCGGGTGAGGAGTCGGGAAATCTTCCGCATTCCCTGCTACAGGCGAGCGAAAACCTGAAGCGCAGATACCTTCTCGGACGACGGGTGCGCGGCGCGCTTGCCTATCCAATCATCGTGTCGCTTGTTATGCTACTCGTTTCCATTATCGTGCTCGTATATGTCGTTCCATCCATTACGGCGACATTCTCGGAATTTGGCATCGAGCTTCCGCTCCTGACGCGCATCGTAATCGCATTGAGCTCGTTCCTAATGAATCATCCGGTTTCGCTTCTCATAGGCGCCGCCGCGCTGGTGGTTGCCGCGGGAGCCGCTCTGCACACGGCGCAGGGCAGGCGCGCGCGTGATTTTGTCCTACTGCACATGCCGATCATGTCTCCGCTCGTTAAGGAAGTCTACTCAACAGTTGTGTGTGGGACACTCTCTTCGCTCCTGCGCGCGGGGGTTGAGGTCATTGAGACGATTGCGATTACCAAAGACATCGCGCAGAATGTATTCTATAAGGACATGCTTGCCGATGCCGAGATGCGCCTGCAAAAGGGCATATCATTGCACGCAATATTTAAAGAGCGCGGAGATCTGTACCCATCATTTGTCGCCGAGATGGCGGAAGTGGGAGACGAGACCGGAACCCTTCCTGATATGCTTGCTCGGATCGCGGACTTTTATGATGAGCATATTACCGAAGTGACAAAGAACATTTCCACCTTGGTTGAACCGGTGATGATGGTTGTGATAGGACTGTTTGTCGGTCTCTTTGCGCTCGCCGTTCTACAGCCGCTTTACTCGATGTCCTCTATTATTTAATTCGCACACATGTCTTTATTATGCGGACATACGCAGTCGGCTCGAGCGAGGAAATCGTTCGGTCTCACGGCGGTGGAACTTGTCGTCGTGATCGCTATAATCGCGCTTGTATCTGCCGTTATCCTCGGTTCGTTCGAAAGTTTGCGCACAACGAAGCTCCTCGACACGGAATCGGCGGCGGTTGTTACACTGCTCTCAGATGCGCGCGAACGAACGCTTTCGTCAGTCAACTCATCGCGCTATGGTGTGCATATTGAAACGGCACGCGCAGTATTGTTTGCGGGAACAGCGTTTGTGGACGGAGCGCCGAGCAACGAAGCGCGTACGCTTGATGCCAGGGTGAGCATCGCGAACATTGCGCTCACGGGTGGCGCGAGCGATATCGTATTCAAGCGTCTCTCGGGAGAGGTGAGCGCAACTGGGACTATCGACATAAAGCTAGTATCGGATCCGACCTTAGGGATTCGTGTTCGGGTCGAACAAACAGGGATCGTCAGCACGGAATCCATATGAAACTTCAAGGCTTTGGTTTGATAGAGATAGTGGTCGGTGTCGGCATTGTTTCGAGTGTAGTTTTCGGAATAATGACTGCGGGAAATATACTTGCGCGGGCAAGTAAAGAAAATGTCCGTTTTGTGCAGGCAGGATTTCTACTCGAAGAGGGAATGGAACTTGTCCGTGCCGCCCGCGACGACGGCTGGGATGCGAATATTGCAGCCCAGCCGCTTGGAACTCCGCGCTATCTTGCTGTCGCGGGCGGCACAGTTACTCTTGGCGCAACCCCAGAGACAGTGCTCGGGAATGGCGAGCGGTCAGTGACATTTTCCTCGGTATATCGGGATGGGAATGATTCTATTGCCGAGACAGGAACGCTCGACTCCCAAGTTCGGCGCGTTACTATAACCGTGGGATGGCAGGCAGGACAGACATCACTCTCCCGCTCCGCGGTCGGATACATTAGCAATTTGTTCGTGACGCCGTAATGAAACAGAGAGTTTTCTTACAACGAGGAATGACACTGGTCGAAGGGGTTGTGTATGTCGGCATCCTTGCGATTATCGCGACTCTTTTTATGGGTGCGGCGGTAACCTTCTTTCAATCATTCGTAGAGGTTCGTGCTTCGCGCGCGGTTGCCGCCGCGGGGGAAGTCGCCCTCGAGCGCATTGTTCGCGAAACGAGAGGCGCGACTGCTATCCGCGATGCTGATAGCATTTTCGACTCCGATGCCGGAGCGCTTGCGCTTGATACAAGCGAAGCCGGGATTGCTGTTGTTCGTGTATTCTCGAAAGAAGGTAATCGCGTGGTGATAAGAACGAACGGCAGGACGGCCCTGCCCCTCACGCCGCCATCGATCGTCGTTCAGACATTCCGCGTTACAAAGTTGTCCAATGCGAAAAGTCAAGGGGCGCGCGTATCGCTTGTGGTCAGAGACGCGCGCGTGCATGCGACAACGACTACAACCTTTGACGGCGCCGCCATCCTTCGGAGTTCGTATTAATGTATGACAAGATCTCGCCGAATTTTTAATAATAGAGGACAGGCGATGCTTATCGCCATTATGCTGTTTCTAGGCATAAGCGTTGGGATGTTAGCGGGCGGCGTTGGGACGATCGGTCGGGAGTCGGATATTGCCCGTAACACGCTTATTTCTAAACAGAATCTCATTTTTGCGGAAGGCGCGCTCGAGGATTTCGTGCACCGTGCCCGTTCGGGAAAGCAGACCCCGCCATCGGTCACTTATACGAACGGTGGAAACTCGGCAACTGTTACATTTGTGGACGAAGGTGCCACCGCTCGGGTCTCTGCGCGAACAACCGCAAGCGAAATTGTGCGCGCGGCAGAAAGCACGCTCCAAGCGGATGTAGGGAGCGTATTCAATTATGCGGTCCATCTCGGCGAGACCGGCGTTCTGCTTGAGACGAACGCGGTCATAAACGGCAGTGTCTATACAAATGGCAGTATTGAGGGTTATGGCAACTCGGAAATTGTAGGAGATGCGTATGCGGTCGGCACGATCTCCTCGCCCTCGCCCGATGTGAGCGGCGTTCGCCAGGCAGGCGCCGCCAATCTTCCATTCGCGGAGGTTGATACGGACGCATGGAAGGCTCTCGCGAACCAAAACAACGACCCGTATATCGGAAATATGACATTGTCAGGCGCATCATCTCTCGGACCTCGCAAGATACAGGGGAACCTCGTTTTGCACGGGAACGCGCGCGTGACCATTAACGGACCGCTTCATGTTACCGGGAATCTTAGCATGGACACAAACTCCGAAATGTATCTTGCCGAAACATTTGGAAGCGGCGGGACTGCTATCATTGTGGATGGGTCTATATCATTCGACTCAAATTCAAATGTGTTCCCTACAACGGCTTCACCGAAAGGGTATATTATGTTTGGTTCGCTCTCCACGAGCGGCAGTGCCATCGATCTTGATTCAAATGCCGATGTGAGAGCTGGTGTGTACGCGCCGGTCGGAGTGGTCCGTCTTGATTCAAATGCCCATATCACCTCGGTTACCGCCAAAGGTCTTCATCTCGATTCCAATGCCGTTCTCGATTACGATCTCGGCATAAAGAATATCAATTATTCAGGTGGCCCTGGGGGTGGATGGACTGTTGGCAGTTGGGGTGAGGTCGAATAACCGATCCGAGGTTCAACCTAGGTTGAACATCGAGGGTTGGAGGGTTCGAAACAGCGGGCGTTTTTTAGTACAATGTATATAACTCATATGCGCGATCGTATTATTGTGGCAAATTGGAAGATGGAGCCGGCGAGGCGTTCCGCGGTGGTTGCCCTCGCGCTCGGTACGGTTGAAGCCGCGAATAATCTCAAACGAACGGCTGTCGTTATTTGTCCGCCATTTGTTCATATAGCCGAAACGGCGCGTGCGCTTGAACGGAGCGCCATCCTGCTTGGAGCGCAGGATGTTTTTTGGGAATCGAGAGGCGCGCATACGGGGGAAGTGTCTCCCGCAATGATTGCGGAATACGGCGCCAAATATGTCATTATCGGCCATTCCGAGCGTCGCGCGCTCGGCGAGAATGACGAGGCGGTGAATTTGAAGACACGCACAGCTCTTTCTGCAGGGCTTCGTCCGATCCTTTGCATTGGGGAATCGGTGCGGGACGAGCAGGGCGAGTACGCATCTTTTGTGCGAGCCCAATTGGAATGCGCGCTTGTGGAAGTTTCAAAACAAAAAGCGGGACAGCTAATCATCGCATATGAGCCGATATGGGCGGTTGGGGAAAAGGCCGTGATGGCCGCGCATCCTGCGATCGTGCGAGAAATGGGCATATTCATACGCCGCGTGTTGGTGGATCTTTTTGGACGAACGACAGGCGAACACATACCTATACTCTACGGCGGATCGGTAGACGCGAAGAATGCGGCATCATATGTGAACGATGCGCGAATGAACGGTCTGCTCGTCGGCCGCATATCGCTCTCCATGGCAAAGTTTAAAAAAGTCGCTCAATCGGTGGACACCGCATGACGCTTCCTTCTATTCGTTCTATACCCGCTATCCGCGGCAAGCGCATTATCGTGCGCGCCGCACTGAATGCGCCGCTTGAAGGCGGAGCGGTGGGAAATGATTTTCGCCTCCGTGCTAATCTTGAAACGTTACGTTTTTTGCAGGGAGCGGGCGCGCGGCTGTCCGTGCTTGGCCATGTCGAACAGCCCGGCGCCGATAGTTTGAGGAGCATATATGAATGGCTGTCGCGTGCGCTAACGAATGTGCGCTTTGCAGACGGCGTGTCCATGGTCGGCGCTGTGCGTGATGGAGAAATTGTTCTGCTTGAAAATGTGCGCCGACATGAAGGTGAAAAGAAGAACGACCCGGTTTTTTCTCAAGAGCTCGCGTCGCTCGGCGAAATTTTTGTAAATGAAGCGTTTGCCGATTCGCATCGCGAGCACGCATCAATTGTGGGTCTTCCGTTGCTCATGCCGTCCTATGTTGGTTTCCGATTCGAGGAAGAAGTTAAAAATCTTTCGCGAGCATTTTCTCCTCGGCACCCATTCGTTGTCATTTTGGGCGGCGCAAAGTTTTCAACCAAACTTCCGCTCATCGAGCGATTTGTTGCGGTCGCGGATACTATTTTCATAGGAGGGGCCCTTGTCATCGATTTCTATCGCACGCTGGGGTACGAGGTGGGAATGTCTCTCGTTTCTGATGGAGAATATGACTTCTCTCGGCTCCTGGCGAACGAAAAAATCAAAATCGCTCGAGATGCCGTAGTTCAAACGAAAGACGGCGAGCGGCGCACAGTGAACGCGCGAGATGTCAGCCCTCGTGAAGCTATATTGGACAATGGTCCCGCGTTTGTTTCGGAGATCGCTCGTGCTGTTTCTAGCGCGAAATTTGTCCTTTGGAATGGGCCGCTAGGTAATTTCGAGCGGGGCTTTTGGGAATCAACTCATGGCGTGGCGCAGGCGATTGCGTCGTCCGCGGCGGAGTCTATAGTCGGAGGTGGCGATACGATTACAGCAATAACGCGCCTCAATTTGTTCGAAAAATTCGATTTCGTTTCAACTGGCGGTGGCGCGATGCTTGATTTTCTGGCGACTGGAACGCTTCCCGGCATTGAAGCGATACGAATGTCTCCAAAGTTTTCCTGACCGAAAGCTAGCGCACAATGAGCGCCTTCTTTATTTTCTCCGCGTTTTCGGCGAAGTTTTTTTCTCCGCCTGTTTTGTTTGGCCAGAGCCATACATGCGCGTGCTCTACTTCGTCTCCGAATACCTGGCTCCGTATAAGCTCCTCGCCAAATGCCTTTTGCATTGCTTTCGCGATCATGCGGACAACCTCGAAATAGCGCCCAATATCCGGCACGTCCCACACCCAGCGGTAATGTTGTTTTGGAATTACTTGCGTGTGGCCCGTGCCGCGCGGATGGATGTCAAGAAATGCGAGAAATTCACCGTCTTCGTAGACGATTTCCGCCGGAATCTCCTTGCGGGCGATTTTACAAAAAATACAGTCGCTGATCATGAGAATATTATAGCCGAAACCAGTTCCATCTTCCAGTCACAGCCCTATGTCCGATCGGACATAGGGCTGTGACTTGTGGTATCATTAGTTTTGTAGCACTCCTTTTGTTTGTGAAAAAGACAAACGATCAAAAACCAGTAGCGGAAACTCTACTCAGAATTTTGCAAGATCAGGCACAGCTCTCACTCGATCTTGCTACGTTATTTTTGCGGACGCGATGCAAGGGCGTTCGTCTCATGAAAGGTCGTATTACAATCGATGGAGACTGGGCGAACGCATATCGCGTGCGCCGAGCATATTATAGCCGTCTGTACGAGCTAAAAAGAGGCGGATTTATTTCAGAAAAGAACACGGCACAAGGAACACTTTTGCATATAACCGAGAAAGGGATCAAGTATCTTGCAAAAGAAAAAGAGTGGAAAAAATACAAGAGGGATAAAAACAGCAAGACTATCATTGTTTCTTACGATATTCCCGAGGGGAAATCTTCCCAAAGAAGATGGCTGCGTGAGGTCCTCCGGTTGCTTGATTTTACTATGATTCATAAAAGTGTGTGGGTCGGTAAGGGGCCGATGCCGATTGAGTTGTTTGACGAGTTGCGAGATCGGGAGATTTTTGATTGCGTACATATAATCGAAGTGGGTCATGGTGGCACAATTCGGAAGATTATAGAAACGAACTAGTCACAGCAGTATGTCCGATCGGGCAGTTGGATGTGACTGCGGTGGTGGAGTTGACGGATTTTTTGATTAGTGATATAAATTATGCGGTTTCGCTGGATACCCGGCGATGGTTCTCAACACAGAAAAGGAGGCTGACCATGTCGGACGACATGCTCGGTCGGATCGTGAGGATTCTCGTCACGCTCCCGATGGATATTCTCGGGACCGTGTACGACCTCCTCCAGAAGGTGTTCGGAAGCGAAGAAGCGCGGAAGGAGTGGCAGGAGCCGCTTCGTAAGTTTCTCCGCAAGGAGAACCCGTGGCCTACCGCGGCCAGCGCCCGCCCGCCCAACAAGCGCATCATTCGCCAGTGGTTACGTCGTTGGCAAGGCTTCTACCGCGAGGTGTTCAGCATCGAGCTGGACATCGAGGCGGTGAAGTTGCCCGCGAACAACCAGGAAGGGTTTGATGCCCTGCTGGTTGTCGCCAAGGGCACCACACTCACCATGGCCTGGGACGCCACCAAACGCCTGCTTGGCAATACATGGCAGTGGTGGGAAGAAGGCAAGACCATCGAGGATGCGTACCCTGCCGACAAGCAGGCGCGCACTCCGGCTTCGGTCCCCTATGCCATCTGGCATAGGGGTGGGCGGGAAGCGGACGAGGAAACTCGCAACCTCTCAACCAAGAGGTGTGACGAACTCGGCCTGCTCGGAATGACGCTCCTCGAGCGCCTGCTCCTCGGCCTCTTCTGGTTCTGGGAGAAGAAGGAGCACGTCGATGTGGAATCCATGACGCGCTGTTCCGGCTCTTGTGATGCGCGCGGCGGCGTCCCGAGCGTCGACTGGCGCTCGGCGCGCGGTGTGCACGTCGATGGTGGCTGCTCGACGGTCGCCAGCCCGCGCTGCGGTGTCCGCGCGGCGGTTCCGTAACCTTGATACTTTAATCTTGTACCATTCTTCGGCCGTGACTTTTAGTCACGGCCTTTTTCATATTACAAGAATTTTCCATGCGGTCTCGGCATAAGCGAAGGACTTGTAAGAGCTTTGGGGTGGCAAGTCGTGTGTTACACTTGACCGATGGAACAGTACCCCGAATTACTGCGAACACTTCTTCGTAATCGGGGTATTTCAACGGTAGAGGATGCCGAGCGATTTCTTAATCCCATCTACGAGCGCGATCTTCATGACCCTTTTTTGATAGCGGGGATGGATTTGGCGGTCGAGAGAATTATCCGCGCCATCTCCTCGGGAGAAAAGATAGTCGTGTATGCCGATTATGATTGTGACGGCATTCCGGGAGGCGTGGTACTCAACGATTTTTTTGAAAAGATCGGTTACAGCAATTTTTCGGTATATATTCCACACCGATATGCTGAAGGATATGGCCTGAATGCAGAGGCCGTTGAGAAATTCGCCGCGGAGGGCGTCACGCTCGTTATTACCGTGGACAACGGTATTACCGATGTCGCCGAAGTGGCGCTCGCCGAAAGTCTTGGCATAAATGTCATACTGACCGATCATCACTTGCCCGGTCCTGAGTTGCCGCCCGCGTTTGCGATTCTCAATTCTAAGCAAGAGAAGGACGCATATCCATATCCCATGCTCTGCGGCGCGGGGGTTGCCTTCAAGCTGGTGCAGGCGCTCCTCAAAACAGGGCGATTTGATGTTCCCGCGGGATGGGAAAAGTGGCTTCTCGACGCAGTCGGTATTTCAACGGTCGCCGACATGGTTCCCCTCGACGGAGAGAACCGCGCGCTTGCCTATTTCGGCCTCAAAGTCCTCCGCCAAACTCGCCGCCCCGGACTCTTGCAACTTTTCAGAAAAATTCGTCTCTCGCCCGACACGCTTTCGGAAGAGAACATCGGCTTTGATATCGGCCCGCGAATCAATGCGGCAAGTCGCCTCGGCGAGCCGAAAAACGGGTTTCGATTACTTGCGACTCGAGATGTCGTCGAGGCGGGAGCGCTTGCTGATTATCTCGAAGAAAAAAACGCCTTGCGAAAAACACTGGTGAAAGACATCATTGCGGAAGCGATTGCTGATATGAATGCGGATGACCCGATCATAGTCGTTGGCCGCCCGTCGTGGCTTCCGGGGATTGCCGGCCTTGTGGCAAGTCGGCTTGCGGAGGAATTTGGAAGGTCTGCGTTCGTGTGGGGCGCCGAAGGCGCCCCACACGGAAAAGGCTCATGCCGTTCGGACGGAACAGTCAACATGGTGTCGTTCATGCAATCAGCGGAGGCTGGCACATTTCTTGATTTTGGAGGCCATGAAGCATCGGGCGGCTTTTCCATATCGGACGCGGAGGCGCCGCTTCTTCGCGAGCGTCTGTTGAGGGCGTATGAGCGCGTTGATAAAAAGGGAACAAAGAATAGCGGCATCGAGCCGGATTGCGATTTGTCGATCGACGAGGTGAATGAAAAGATTTATGCGCTCGTATCGCGGTTGGCGCCGTTTGGTGTCGGCAATCCGCGCCCACTCTTTCGCTTTCCGGAGCTTCGCGTTTTGCGCGCCGAGGTATTCGGCAAGGCGGGGAATCACACAAAACTCGTTTTTCAGAAGTCCAATGGTCAGCGTGTTTCCGCAATTCGTTTTTTCTCGCCGCCCACCGTACGCGCAGGCGATACGATAAAACTCCTAGCGCACCTTGAAAAAAGTTTCTTCGGTAAAACTCCCGAGTTGCGTCTTCGAATCAGCTCATTTTCCGAGGTTTAGTCTCGGAAGGGAAGTTTGACTACGACAGTTCTCTTGTTTAGAGTAAGGCTATGATAACGCTTACTATTGAAAAGAGCGCAAGTCTCAAAAAGGTCCGCTTCAAAGATATTGATGAATTGCGCAACTATCTTGGTATAGAGAGAGACCACCGATTGTTTGATGTTGAATTTAAACCACTCGATAGAGCGGGGACAACTAAGGAGATGCGGCACAAAGCAAGCCAAGCAAAACGGATTCCTTTGTCAACGTTACGGCACCTCTCCAAATGATCACCGAGGTGTTGGAGTATCCCGAGGTAGAGCGTTACCTGAACGAACGAGGTTTATTAGAAAAGTATAAAAAATCATGCGCGAAGTTGTTGCGAGGCGAATGGATGACAGTTGGTTTAAAAAAACGGAAGCCGCGGAAAGACAGTATCTGGTCTTTTCGCATAGACAAAAAGTATCGAGCCCTTGGCGTTTTCCGGAAAAATATTTTTGTTGTTTTTGAGATAGATGACCATCAGCAGGTATCGATAGTTCAAGATAATATGGAAAAACTTATCATTCATACCGACGGAGGCGCGCGCGGCAATCCTGGTCCGGCCGGCATTGGCGTGCATATAGCGGACGAGCACGGAAAGACGCTGAAAGAAGCCGCTTTGTTCCTTGGTGTGCAAACGAACAATTATGCCGAATATATGGCAGTCATTGAAGCCCTTGCGGCGGCGAAAAAATTGGTGCCGAAAGAGAAACGGAGCCGAACGCATATTGATATGCGAATGGACAGCGAGTTGGTGGCGCGGCAGTTGAATGGGAAGTATCAGATAAAAGAGCCCTCACTTTTTCCGCTTTTTATTAAAGTCTGGAATATTCGCGTTGCAGATTTCCCGAATATCTCATTCACGCATGTTCCGCGAGAAAAAAACAAGGACGCCGACCGTCTTTCAAACGAGGCCATGGATGCGGGAGCAAAGTCGAAGTTGTTTTGATTTCCTCGTGTCAGGACGAGATATCTTCAGAGATACAGAATGGCCGCAATGGATATGCCAACAATGCACAATTGAGAAATGATCGCCGTTTTAATGTATCCAAGCTCCCGCAGGCGCACGTCAGTATGAATAAATTTGTGGAACGCCTGCAAATGCGTCATCGGCGGTTTTTTCCAAAAATAATATAATGGCTGAAGCAAATCGGGCAGAATGCCGCCAACGACGACAGTGGTAAATGGTAGGAGATAGGCGAGGGTAGGAGCGCCGTTTGTAAGAAAATAGAGAAGGGCGCTTCCGATGGAAATATCGAGAGTGATCTTTATCAAATCGGGAGCGACTGTTTTGCTGGAAATGTTGACGACCCGCTTCATCGGATCGCGTTCTGAATCGTTCACGGAGGCAAGTATGTAATCGCCGTGGGGCACGGCGTCGATGAGATAGTGGCTTAGGAGGGAGACGGTGAAAACGACGGGAAGCGGCGCGGCCACGAAGAGTGGCCGCGCCGCCGCGCCAGCGATGAGGATATGGGTGGCAAGCGTCATGTACGAGTAACTATACTAGAGCATGTTTCAAAACCTACCACAACTGACCGAAGATATTAGCGTCAGTTGTTGCGGTAGGTTTTGAAACATGCCATAGAATCAGCAAATGCGTCGCAATGTGTACATAGTCGCTGCTGGGTTCATTGTGGGAACCGTCCTGTATTCATTCGCGCGACTTGGCGCTTCGCTGGGGGCGTTCAGTATTGTCTCTGCAATTCTTATCGCATTGTTTCAGGCGAAGACCCGCGCCGACCACTCTCCCGCGCGAGTCGCCGCAATCCTCTTTTGCATTGGCTTCGCGCTTGGGACGCTACGATATGCGGCATGGGAGCATGGGCCCTCGATGGCAGGACTCGATGGGCGCATTGGCTCTATGATATCTACGGCGGCGATTGTGGTGGACGAACCTGACGCGCGCGAAGACGGTGTTCGTTTTGTGGCAGAGTTTGAGGATGCGCGCGCTATTGTTTTTGCGCGTAGATATCCGGAAGTCCGCTACGGCGATCGCATACGGTTGAAGGGGTTATTAGACCGGCCCGAAAATTTCAGCGCTGATTTTGATTGGGTATCATATCTTGCGAAAGACGGAATCACATTCCAATTCTTCCGTCCGTCCATCGAAATCATTTCGCACGATGCTGGGTCGGCCGCCTTACGGGCGCTTTTTCGACTGAAGGCGGCGTTTCTGCGTTCGCTCGGTCGTTCTCTGCCGGAACCAGCAAGCGCGCTTGCTGGCGGACTCATCGTCGGTGGCACGAACACGCTCGGAACTACGCTCACCGAAGATTTTCGTCGAGTAGGTCTTTCGCACATTGTCGTTCTGTCTGGTTTCAATGTCACCATAATCGCCGATGCAATCATACGAGTTTTTGCATTTCTGCCGCGAGTGGCAGGAATTTCGTTTGCCGCGATAGGTATCGCGGCATTTGCGCTGATGACTGGCGCGACAGCGACTGTCGTGCGCGCGTCCGTCATGGCCCTGATAGCGTTGCTTGCGCGCGCAACAGGACGAGTGTACCTCGCCACCGCGGCTTTATGCGCGGCGGGTCTCGCGATGGTGCTATATAATCCGAACGTTCTCGTATTTGATACTTCCTTCCAGCTCTCATTTCTTGCGACACTCGGCCTTATATATCTCTCCCAGATCGTAGAACGCCGACTTTTCTTTTTTCCCGAGCGGTTTGGTTTGCGTTCAGTCGCATCCGCAACCATCGGAGCATATATGGCCGTAACACCGCTCCTTCTCTATAGGATCGGTGATTTATCGATCGTTGCTTTGCCCGTGAATATGCTCGTGTTACCAATAATTCCAATGACGATGTTATTTAGTTTTCTAACGGGCGTTGCAAGCGCGGCAAGCGCCGCACTTGCAACGCCCTTTGCATATGTCGCCTACATCCTGCTTGCATATGAACTCTGGGTTGTGCGTTTGTTTTCAGCGCTCTCATTCGCGTCTGTCGAAGTTTCACTCCCGCTCTTTGCGATGTGCGTCGTGTATACTGTGCTTATCATATGGGTAGTGAGAAATCGCGTATAAATTGGGCAAAGTGCGCGGCGCTTTTGTTCCTTCTGCTGGTTGGCGTATTTGTATGGATGGTCGCCCTGCGCGAAGCGCGTGGCGACACTCTGACCGTTTCGTTTCTCGATGTCGGACAGGGCGATGCGGCATTCATTGAAACTCCGCATGGCAATCAGATGCTCATCGATCTTGGCCCGGGCACACGCGTTCTTTCAGCGCTCGGCGATATAATGCCGTTTTATGACCGTTCGATCGATATGATTCTGTTGACACATCCCGATGCTGACCATGTCGGCGGGTTACCCGAAGCGCTCGAGCGCTATGAGGCGAGCGCGATAGTGCTGTCCCGTGTTGACGCGGAGACTACCATTTGGCAGGAAAGTAAACAGGCAATATCGCGCGAGGGCGCAGAGATTATTCTCATAGACCACCCCATCCGCATCACCCTCGATGAGGGAGTTATATTTGAAATTATTTTCCCCGACCGAGACGCATTGGGTTTTGAGACGAACACCGCATCCATTGTTGGGAGATTGGTGTATGGAGAAATATCATTTTTGTTCACCGGTGATTCTCCGCGTGAGATTGAAGACTTTCTCATTGCCAAATGGGGAAGCTCGCTTAAGAGCGACGTACTGAAAGTCGGACATCACGGCTCGAAGACTTCTTCAGGAGGCCGTTTTCTGTCGTCTGTTCGACCAGATGCGGCGATCGTTTCCGTTGGCAAAGATAATCGCTACGGTCATCCGCACGAAGAAGTGCTCGCCGCGTTAGCGGCGCAGAAAATAGAAATACTAAGAACTGATTCGAGCGGTACTGTTACATTTCAAACCGATGGCCGCTCTCTCTCGCGAGTTAAAAATTAACCGAGGCTCAACCTCGATAATTGGTGCGTAGATAGTCGCCTTTCTTGATACAGCGCGTACAGATTTTTCTGCGTGAGCCGTTCGCAAAAGTCGCCCACTGGAGATTGGGCTGGCGCCGACGCTTGCCGGTCGGGTTGAACTTTGTTGCGCGGACGCGATTTGAGTAACCGCCGCCCATCAAACTTCCTTTATCGCAGAGCGGGCATGATTTCATGATTCATTAGATAGTCTCCATATGTTATCATGACAACACGAATATGCAAGGACTCGAATTGATTTTTGGCATCACTGTGCTCGTATTTTCGGTAGTTGTTCATGAAGTAAGTCATGGGTATGCCGCCGATTCATTGGGAGATCCGACTGCGCGATATGCCGGACGGCTTACACTGAATCCGCTTGCCCACCTTGATCTTTTCGGTTCGTTTCTCTTGCCGCTTCTCTTTTTCATGACGACTGGGTTCGTGTTCGGATACGCCAATCCTGTTCCATACAATCCGTATAATTTGCGGCACGGGAAATGGGGCGCCGCGCTCGTTGCGGCGGCTGGCCCGCTTTCCAATTTTTTTCTCGCAATAATATTTGGAACAGTTCTGCGCGTTTCTGGGAGCGGCACCTCGTTTGCCGAAATACTTTCACTCATCGTTTTGATAAACATCGTGCTCGGCGTATTCAATCTAATGCCTGTACCGCCGCTCGATGGTTCGAAGGTGTTCTTTGCGCTAATGCCATTCCGATATAATTATATCGAGCAATTTATGACGAGGTATCAGTTATTCCTGCTGTTTTTCGCCATCATTGTTTTCTGGCGACCGATTGCGCTCGTCATCGTCCCTGGCATATTTCGTCTAATTGTCGGATAAACATCGCCATGACGCAAGAACGGGCGCTTTCAATACTGAAAACCGGAGCGAACGCATTTCTGACAGGCGAACCGGGCGCAGGGAAGACTTATTGCGTTAATGAATATATCAAACACCTTGCGCGGCGCGGCGTAATTACAGCAGTTACCGCCTCCACCGGCATCGCGGCGACCCACCTTGGAGGAATGACGATTCATTCTTGGAGCGGCATTGGCATTCGCAAGCGTCTTACGGCTCGTGATCTCGACAAGATATCCACTACAGAGCATGTGGTGCGTAGAGTGCGAAGGCCGAGCGTCTTGGTTATCGATGAGATATCAATGCTTTCCGCGGAAACGCTTACCATGATTGACTCGGTGTGCCGCGAGATACGCAAAACGGCGCTGCCGTTCGGCGGCCTGCAGACGATTTTTGTCGGTGATTTTTTTCAATTACCGCCGATAGGAGAGGCCGACAACGGGAGACAGCCCCATTTTGCTTACGAGTCGCTCTCGTGGGAGCGCGCCCGCCCGATCGCTTGCTATCTCTCGGAACAGTATCGCCAAGATGATGCCGCATTTCTTGGAGTGCTCGCGGCCATTCGGCGTGGGGAAACGGAGGAGGAGTGTTACGCTCCGCTTGCGGAGCGCCGTACTCGTATAGATCTCGTGCCTGACAATATCCCGAAGCTCTATACCCACAATACCGACGTTGATCGCGTGAATAACAATATGCTTGGGAAGATCGCGCGGCGGGCAAAAATATTTTCGATGAACGGAAGCGGCGCGCCGGCTTTAGTCGAAGCGCTCAAGAAGGGATGTCTTTCTCCAGAGACGCTTGAATTGAAAGAAGGCGCGGAGGTGATGTGTACGAAGAATAATCAAAAGGAAGGATTCGTGAACGGTACGCTCGGTATCGTTTCAGGTTTTGCGAAAGGGACGGGCTATCCTCTCATTCGCACTCGCAGGGGCAGGGTAATCGAAATTTCGCCCGCAGAATGGACAATTGAAGATGGCGGAACGGTAAAGGCCCGCATCGCGCAAATACCCTTGCGCCTGGCGTGGGCAATCACCGTGCACAAGAGCCAGGGCATGAGTCTGGATGGCGCCGCAATAGATCTCTCGGGAACTTTTGAATACGGTCAGGGATATGTCGCTCTCTCCCGCGTCCGCCGTCTGGAGGGACTTTTTCTGCTTGGGTGGAACGAGCGCGCCCTGCTCGTGCATCCTGAAATACGCAAGCGCGACGATGTATTTCGTGCTGGTTCAGATGAGGCTGATGCGGCATTCGCGCGCATGGCGCATGACGAGCTCGTGCGACTTCATGAGAATTTCATTTCTGCTTCGGGGGGCGCCGCGCGAAAAGAACGGCGCGATACGCTTGACGAGACTCTCGAATTGTGGAATGAGGGAAACGGGATTGATGATATCGCGGCGCGGCGCAAGTTAGTCCAAGCGACAATATATAACCACATCGAGAAACTGCTCCGCGGTGGAAGGATACAAAAGGACGCCGCGCGGCGCATCCTTTCTGTGGAACTTGCAAAAGCCCTGCCTACGATCCATGCCGCGTTTCGTTCCTGCGGCGCGGAGAAACTCTCGCCTGTTTTTGAAAAGCTCCGCGGCGCGCATTCCTACGATGACTTGCGTATCGCCAGAATGTTTCTAGAATGAAGATAATCAGATAGTATGTATAGACAGCATCGCTTATGAACTATTTTCTCGCCTCGATGGAAGAAAATCCGAAATTGAAGGGAAAAAAGGAAGTTGAAGATCCGACCGTCTCCATCGAGAGACGAGAGGGAGCTTTCGATTTCCACGCCGAGAGCGTAGCAAGCGAAGACCACCCGCAACGAAACGAGGACGCGAATCTTGTTATGCCTCTCTATCGTGCGTTCGGCGTGTTCGATGGGGTCGGAGGCGGGAATGCTGGAGCAGTTGCCTCTGACGAAGCTAATCAGACAGTCCAGCGCGCTATACGGGCGTTCCCAGAAAATCTACCTATAGATGAAATCGCGCGCCGCTTGCCTCTCGCCCTCCGAGAGGCGGACGCTCGACTTAAGTCGATGGTGAAGGAGGACCCCGCAGAGTATCGTGGCATGGCGACAACGGCGACAGTTGGCATTGTGCATATAGAACGCGGTGCGGGGCAAACGCTCGTGACTGCGCACATCGGCGATTCTCGCATGTATGTTTGGAGAAAGGCGGCGCGGCATCTCGCACAGGTAACCATAGACGATGGCAAGATTTCTCATGTTGTGACAGACAGGGACGAGGCGCACGAAATACAGGAACGACTCGATTCGGTCACGGACCTTTCGACATTGAGCAAGTTAGAGCGTTCGCTTTTTGATAGACGAAATGTAGTAACAAAAGCTCTCGGAAGTGCGGCGCCTGCCGATCCGCAGGTATACATCACACGGCTTTCTGTCGGAGATCGTGTGTTCGCGGCGACTGATGGTATTTTTGATAACCTAACTAAGGATGAGATTGCCCGAGCCGTTGAAGGGGCGGATACGTTTGAGGGGGCGATCGAATCTCTGCTCTATGCGGCAAGGGAACGCAGTCGCGACACCACCCATCCGCGAGCCAAACCGGACGATATGACCATAACTGGCTTCGAGGCAGGACATGAACCGGAACGGCCGTTATCGCTCCCGGGTGATATCGCTGGCGCGATCGCAAGCGCGGAGGACTTTGACGACCTGTATCGGATATTCCGTGAAGAGGGAGGAGTGCAAGGCGCGAGGCCAGAACCGTATTCGGAAGATGAATTGCGCGGCATTATCGAGCGCGTTCGAAGAAACCCGACTCTCATAAATACCGTTACGCGCGCGCATGGCCTGCGCAACAAAGTAGCCGCTCTCATTGCCGCGCGCATGCGACAGTAACGCATACATGTGCTTGCAATATGCAGGGCTTCATACTAGAATGCCTTGCGACGCTCTAACGGGGTGTCTTTTGTTTCACTAATGCCCACATTCAATCAACTCGTCCGCCGTCCGCGGACAAAAGCGGTGCGGAAGTCGAGCACGGTTGCGCTCGGACGCGGTTTTAATACGATCAAGAATAAGATCATGCGCTATCCCGCGCCCTTTAAGCGCGGCGTATGTCTTGTTGTGAAGACGACAACCCCGAAGAAGCCGAACTCCGCCTTGCGCAAGATTGCTCGTGTGCGGCTCACGAATGGAATGGAGGTCACGGCGTATATTCCAGGAGAAGGACACAATTTGCAGGAACACTCGGTAGTAGTGCTCCGCGGCGGCAAGGTGAAAGATTTGCCGGGCGTTCGATACCATATCGTGCGCGGAGTGCTCGATACCGAAGGTGTCGGCAAACGCATGCAGGCGCGTAGCAAATACGGCAATAAGAAGCAGAAGAAATAACTATGCGTGGAAAGAAACCTCGAAAACGGATACAGCCGAAAGATGCAAAGTATGGCTCCACAATCCTTAACAAGTTTATCAACTGCCTTATGTGGGACGGCAAGAAAAACACGGCTCGCACCGTTGTGTATGATGCGCTTGAGGAGATCCGCGCGGAATTGAAGACGGATAACCCACTTGAGATTTTTGAGATGGCCATGCGCAATGTCAGTCCGAATATGGAGGTACGCTCTCGCCGCATCGGCGGCGCTTCCTACCAGGTCCCTCGAGAGGTGCGTCCCGAACGCAAAACGGCGCTCGCGATGCGTTGGATACTCGATTCATCTCGCAAGCAAAAGGGCGCGCGCATGGCCACCAAACTCGCGCGCGAGCTTGTCGCGGCAAGCCGCAATGAGGGCGAGGCGGTTCGCAAACGGGAGAATACTCACAAGATGGCGGAGGCGAATCGCGCATTTGCACACTTCGCGTGGTAGCTAAGCGACTTATTTTTATTCTGCATTAACCTTTTTCGCATTATATTATGGAGCGGGACTATCCTCTTCGACAGGTCAGGAACTTTGGCATCATCGCGCACATTGATGCTGGAAAGACGACTACCTCGGAACGCATTCTCTTTTATACTGGAGAGTCGCATAAGATCGGCGAAGTCCATGAAGGAGCCACCGTTACGGACTGGATGGAACAGGAACGCGAGCGAGGCATTACCATCACTGCCGCGGCCATAACCTGCTTTTGGAACCCCACTTATCGCGGGGCGGACACTAGCCATAAGCATCGTTTCAACATCATTGATACGCCCGGACACATCGATTTCACCGTTGAAGTGAAGCGATCTTTGCGCGTGCTTGATGGCGCGGTTGTCGTTTTTGACGGTGTCGCCGGTGTCGAGCCTCAATCTGAAACCAACTGGCGCTATGCCGATGAGAGCAATGTGCCGAGAGTCTGTTTCATCAACAAGCTTGACCGTACAGGCGGGAGCTTCGAGCGCTCATACCAGTCTATCCTCGACCGCCTCAACAAAGGAGCTATCCGAATGCAGATCCCGATCGGCGAGGAAGACCAGCACGAGGGCGTGATAGACCTTCTCTCCATGAAGGCCTACTATTTTGAAGGCGATAAGGGCAAGGAAATTCGTGAAGCCGACATTCCAGAGCATCTTCGCGCCGCCGCCATTAAATATCGTGCGGAAACAGTCGAGCGTATCGTAGAGCACGATGACGCGCTGATGGCAGAGTATCTCGACGGCAAAGAGATTTCTGTTGAAGATTTAAAAAATGCGCTCCGAAAAGCAACTATCGCCAACAAGCTCTTTCCGGTCTTCACGGGCTCTGCTCTCAAGAATAAGGGAGTCCAGCTTGTTCTTGACGCGGTTGTAGACTATCTTCCTTCCCCGCTCGATATTCCGCCGGTTCGGGGCATTGATCCGAATACGAAGCAGGAGATTGAACGCCTCCCAGACGACAGCGAGCCCTTTGCCGCGCTGGCATTCAAATTACAGGCTGACCCGTTCGTCGGACAACTTACATTCTTTCGCGTCTATTCCGGCACCGTTGGGGCAGGAACATATGTATACAATTCGACGACTGGAGAGCGCGAACGATTGGGGCGAATCGTGCGTCTGCAGGCGAACGAACGGGAGGATGTGAAAAAAGTATTTGCCGGCGAGATAGCGGCCGCCGTGGGATTGAAGCACGCCAAAACGTCCCACACTCTTTGTGATGAAAAACAGCCCATTATTCTCGATCCGATAAAATTCGCCGAGCCCGTGGTGTCGATGCGTATCGAGCCGAAAACGAAAGCTGATCAAGAGAAGATGGGCCTCGCCCTGAAGCGCCTCTCGGATGAGGACCCGACATTCCGCGTGACTTCAGACCCAGAGACACTCGAGACTATTATCTCGGGCATGGGCGAACTTCATCTCGAGATACTCGTGGATCGTTTGAAGCGCGAGTTCGGCGTTGAGGCAAATGTCGGTCGGCCGCAGGTTGCCTATCGCGAGACAATAACCTCCGAAGCCGAAGCGGAAACCAAGTATATCAAGCAAACAGGTGGCCGCGGCCAGTATGGCCATGTGAAAATAAAAGTCCGTCCAATGGTACGATTGATGGGTGATGAGACGGAAAAAATACCGAAGAATGTCAAACGCTCCGAGCATTCCGAGTTTGTAAACAACATTAAAGGAGGCATTATACCGAACGAGTTCATTCCCGCTATTGAAAAAGGAATCATCGAAGGCATGTCTCGCGGCGTGCTTGCGGGGTATCCGCTCGTGGATGTTTCAACAGAGCTCTTTTATGGTTCCTACCATGATGTCGATTCATCCGAGATCGCTTTTAAGATAGCGGCATCAATGGCGCTGCAGGATGCGGCAAAACGGGCAAAGCCGGTCATTCTCGAACCTGTAATGCGCGTTGAAGTGGTCACCCCCGAGAAGTTTATGGGTGATGTAACAGGAAATCTTTCTTCAAAGCGCGGACAGATCGAGAGCATGGGCGAACGCGGTGTCGGGATCAAAGTGATTACCGCGCGCGTACCGCTCTCCGAAATGTTCGGCTATGTAACCTCGCTCCGTTCGATGACTGAAGGCCGAGCCAGTTTCACTATGGAATTCGAAGCATACGATATCGTTCCTCAAAATGTCGCAGTGGAGATCATTGCCGCGCGCCAATAGATTTGCAGTGATACAGCGTGTCATAAAACGCTCGATCATGAGAAAGCGGGCTTTTCTTTTAAGTAAGTTGATAATTTGTAGTGAATTGGAATTGTTTGCATAGTATACTGAATGACATATGAGTATTGAGGCCGCGAGCGGCAAACGGCCGTTCTCTCCGGAAGAAGAGCTTGCATACTTGCGGGCTGAGGTTGCGCGCAAAGAAAAAGAGATCGCCGCACGAGGAGAATCAGTGCCGATCGATATTGTCGCCCGCGAAGCCCTGCTTGAATACGCGGATAGTGGTCGAGCCGCGGAGGTTGCCAACGAACCCGAACAGCCCGAGGGTGCCATTGTGCTTAATCTTGAAGCGGATAATAACGATGCGACGATGGCGGAACTTATCCAGGTCGCTCGTGAAAAGGGACTGAAGCGGGCATTGCGTGTCGTCGGTCGGCTCGGCAACGACCATATCCAAGACGATTTCCACCGATTTTTGGTGCAATATGTTCTCTCGGGATATTCTTTGCCAGGAATTGATCGCGAGACTCCGCTTCGTAGTGCGCTTTATATGACGCTTTTTCGCATTACGCTTCCTGCGCCCGAAAAAGAAGAGCGTGCGCGACCGCTTAAGGAACTTCTTACGGCAATGGAGCAATTCATTATCGGAATGGGAGCGCTCGGAACGGGGTCGTCGGGCAAGCGTTTCTATTCTCTTGAAGTCGGAATTAAGGGCGGGTCCGGGAGTATCGGTTTTTATGCCGCCATACCTAATGAAAAGGTTCGCCTCTTTGAACAGCAAATGCGTTCTGTCTTTCCGCACGCAAAACTCGAGCCACAGCCGAACGACTACAACATTTTTGTTGAAGATGGATATGTTGCCGCATCAGAGCTTACACTTTCCCGAAACGCATCCCTCTCGCTCAAGACATTTATGGAGCTTGACCATGACCCGCTCAACGCACTGCTTAACACTTTCTCTGCTCTTGTGTCGGGATATGGCGCGGCTCTGCAATTTGTCATGAGTCCACCGGATGCACGATTTGGAAAACGATACCAGAAGATCGAGCGGGCGCTTGCCAAGGGTATGTCATTCGATGAGGCGCAAAAAATCCCAGAGACGGCTATCGGAGAACTTGCGGCGGATGTGTGGAAGACACTGTTTACTCGTGCTAATACCGATGAAAAAAAAGAAGCGGCCCCTGACACTGATACGATCGAACGAATAAAAGAGAAAGCGGCAACTCCAATAAGCCCTGTCAATGCGCGGCTTTTAGTTTCTGCTCCGACCGAGGAGCGGGCCGAAGCAGTCCTTTCTGATTGCGAGGCGTCATTTCTGCAGTTTGCACACGCAAAAGGCAATCGGATTGAGTTTCAGCGGGCAAAGCCGCGCGCACTGCGTTCGCTTGCTCGCTCTTTCTCCTTCCGCTTGCCGGATCCTAAAGCGAGCATTCCACTCTCTGCGCGCGAGATAGCATCCCTCATCCATTTCCCGGTACAAGATGTGTCTGCCGTTGCGGAGTTAAGCGAAGAGCGTGCACAGGATGCCCCTGCGCCGCCCGGGCTCCCGTCTGACGGGACACTTCTTGGCGTCAATCGCTACCGCGGCAAGGAGACGCGGATCTATCTCACCGACGAAGACCGTTTGCGCCACTTGTATTGCATTGGGCAAACAGGCACCGGCAAATCGACACTGCTCAAAAACATCATCATCCAGGACATTCAGAATGGCCATGGTGTCTGCATGATAGACCCGCACGGGAACGATATTATTGACGTGCTCGCACACATACCTCCAGAACGCTACGGCGATGTAATCTATTTTGACCCCGCATATCTCGAGCGCGTGCAGGCGCTCAATATGCTCGAATACGACACGCGATTTCCGGAGCAGAAAACATTTGTAGTGAACGAGTTGCTCGGTATTTTCAGGAAACTCTACGGTGAAGTGCCGGAGAGCATGGGCCCCGCTTTTGAACAATATTTCCGCAATGCGGCGCTCCTTGTGATGGAGGATCCATCGACGGGGAACACGATGCTCGATATCGGGAAAGTGCTCGCTGACTCTGCGTTCCGAAAGATAAAACTCGCACGGTGCCACAACCCGGTCGTAAAACAATTTTGGGAAGAAATTGCGACAAAGGCGGGCGGAGAAGCATCTCTGGTGAATATTGTCCCTTACATCACGAACAAATTCGACGATTTCACCGCGAACGAGATCATGCGCCCCATCATCGGACAGGAAAAATCTTCTTTCAATTTCAGGAACATAATGGATTCCAGGAAAATACTCCTCGTCAATCTCTCGAAAGGGCGTCTCGGTGAGCGAAACGCAAACCTGCTCGGACTCATAATTGTCGGCAAATTCCTTATGGCTGCGCTTTCGCGAGCTGATTCTATCGGAAAGGACTTGCCTCCGTTTTATTTGCACATTGATGAGTTTCAAAATGTAACGACAAATTCGATTGCACAGATACTTTCGGAGGCACGGAAGTACAAGCTCGGACTGACCATCGCCCATCAGTTTATTGCGCAGATAAGCGAGGATGTGATGCGCGCGGTATTCGGCAATGTGGGTTCGATCATGTCGTTTCGCGTTGGCGCACAGGATGCGGAAGCCCTTGTTCCGCAATTTGACCCTGTCTTTGAGCCGGCTCATCTCATGAATATCACGAACTTTAACTGTCATATCCGCCTGCTTGCGCGCGGCGTGCCGCAGAAGCCCTTCACCGTGCGCATTGAACGGCCGGACAAGGGTAATCGGGGAGCGGTTGAAGAATTGAAACGACTCTCATATCTAGCTTACGGGCGTCCCCGCGCGGAAGTTGAGAAGGAAATACAGGAGCGATTTTTCTCCGCCGATTAGGTGCGAGGGAGGTATTTGACTATTTTGCGCGGCTTGCTATCATACGATAAACGCAGATTCGGCGTTTTTTGTTTGAATATTTATTAGCAAGTCCCGTGTCCGCTGTCAGTTTTCTAGGTCAGAAAACTGACAGTGGACCGCCGGGTGAATAGTAACCAGAAAATATGGCAGAAACATTTGATCGTTCGAAGCCGCATGTCAATGTGGGCACCATTGGCCATGTGGACCACGGCAAAACAACTTTGACCGCCGCTATCTTGAGCGTGCTAAATCTCGCTGGGCATAAAGTGAAGCTTCGCGGAGTCGATCAGATCGACAATGCTCCCGAAGAACGCGCGCGCGGGATAACCATTGCGCTTTCGCACAATGAGTATGAGACATCGGCGCGCCACTATGCCCACATTGATGCTCCCGGACACGCCGACTACATCAAGAATATGATTACCGGCGCGGCGCAGATGGACGGCGCGATCCTTGTTGTCGCCGCGACGGACGGCGTGATGCCGCAGACGCGCGAACACATTCTGCTCGCACGACAGATCGGCGTTCCGAAGGTGCTCATCTTCTTGAACAAGGTTGATATGGTTGATGATCCGGAACTCATCGACCTCGTTGAGGCGGAAGTCCGCGAACTGCTCTCGAAATATCAATATGACGGCGACGCCGCGCCGGTCATACGCGGTTCTGCTCTCAAGGCGCTTGAAGCAAAGAGCGCTGAAGATGCGGACGCAAAGCCGATACTGGAGCTTGCGAAAGCGCTCGATGAATACATTCCTCAACCGGAGCGCGAGATGAACAAGCCCTTCCTCATGCCAGTCGAAGACATTTTTTCGATCGAAGGCCGCGGCACCGTTGTTACGGGCCGTATCGAAAGAGGAAAAGTGAAAGTCGGTGAGGAAGTTGAGATCGTTGGACTTAAAGACACCGCCAAGACTACAGTTACGGGCATTGAAATGTTCAACAAGCAACTTCAGGAAGGTATTGCCGGAGACAACGCAGGCGTACTCTTGCGCGGCGTCAAAAAAGAAGACATTCACCGCGGCCAAGTGCTTTCCGCGCCGGGAAGTGTCACGCCGCACACGCAGTTCACCGCAGAAGTATATGTCCTTAAAAAGGAGGAAGGAGGCCGACATACCCCGTTCTTCACTGGTTACAAACCGCAGTTCTACATTCGCACAACGGACGTTACGGGAGAAGTGAAGCTCGCAGAAGATGTGAAAATGGTCATGCCTGGCGACACGGTTACTTTCGCGGTAACGCTCGGAGCGCCGGTCGCTCTTGAGGAAAAGCAGCGTTTTGCTGTGCGCGAGGGCGGAAAGACCGTTGGCGCGGGTGTTGTCACAAAGATCGTTGCGTAAACCGCATTCATGACGGCCACCGCAGAAACCAAAAAAAGAAAAGCCTCTGCGAAGAGTAAAGAGGAGGTTTCAGATCGGCTGCGTATCAGGATTTCGGCTTACGAGCACAAAATCCTCGATGCGAGCGTTCGGCAGATAATTGATACCGCCGTGCGATATGGCGCCGAGCTCTCCGGCCCGATACCGCTTCCAACTGACATCAAGAAATATACGGTCAATCGCGGAGCGTTCGTGCACAAGAATGCGCGGGAGCAGTTCGAAATGCGCGTGCACAAGCGATTGATCGACATTGTGAATCCGTCTTCGAAAATTATCGAAGCTCTTACGAATCTTAACTTACCATCTGGCGTCAGTATTGATGTCAAGATGGCGTCGTAGGGGAGAGAAGCGATCTCGATACATGGACATGGATGTTCAACCTTGTCTATCCGGGATTGGACATTGAATCTCCATACCATCGTCTGTTCGCGTGATTCTTTAGAGTCATGAGCAAATTCATATTGGGAACAAAGCAATATATGACCCAGGTTTTCGATGGCTCGGGTATTATACAACCTGCGACCATGCTTCTCGTTGGGCCAGTCGTTGTGACGCAAGTCAAGACGAAGGAAAAGGACGGCTACAACGCTATTCAGCTTGGATATGGGCGCAAAGCGGAGAAGCGAACATCCAAGGCGCGCGCAGGACATCTAAAGGGCCTCGAAAACTTCCGTCATCTGCGGGAATGGCGCATCGAAGGCGATATGCCTCTGCTTCAGCGCGGCGCAATTATCAACGCATCTCTGTTTTCGGAGGGCGATGTTGTTGCCGTTTCTGGCATATCGAAGGGCAAGGGTTTTCAGGGAGTAGTCAAGAGGCATGGATTTAAGGGCGGACCGAGGTCGCACGGTCAGAAGCATTCCGAGCGAGAGCCAGGTTCCATATCGGGTGGTGGTCGAGCCGGCGGTCGCGTCGTGAAAGGTATGCGCATGGCTGGACGTATGGGAGGCGATCGTGTTACCGTAAAGAACCTCAAAGTGGTAAGGGTCGATCACGAACGTGGATTGTTATTGGTGCGCGGGGCGGTTCCAGGTCGTCGCGGCACTCTTGTTGAAGTGTCTGGAAAGTAAAGCAACATGGAAGCTCCGATCTACAATTCACGCGGTGAAGAGACTGGCGCGGTTACCTTGTCAGAGCGCGTTTTTGGACTTGCTTGGAACGCCGATTTGGTGCATCAGGTCGTTACCGCGATGCGTGCGAATGCGCGGAGTCCCGTTGCCCATGCAAAAGGACGCGGCGAAGTTCGGGGTGGTGGTCGCAAACCGTGGCGGCAAAAAGGGACTGGTCGCGCGCGACACGGGTCCATCCGTTCTCCACTGTGGCGCGGAGGTGGTATTACGCACGGCCCAAACAAGGAGCGCGCCTACGAACAAAAAATCAATAAGAAAATGAGCCGCAGGGCTCTCGCGACCGTTCTATCCCAAAAATTGCGAGACGGCGAAATGCTTTTTGTGGATGACTTAGCGTTTGGTGTTCCCAAAACGAAGGATGCGGCGCTCACACTCTCTCGGTTTGCTTCAATAACTGGCTTTGAGAAAATCGCATACAAGCGCGGCAATCGAGCCCTCATCGCGCATGAGCTTGACAACGGCGCATTCGAGAAGAGCTTTCGCAACATTGCGAGTGTCGCCGTAACGGGTATCGGCGAACTCAATCCGGTCAATGTGCTCTCGTATAAGTATCTGGTTATCACGCACCCAATCGAAAACATTAAGAAAATAGAGGCTCGTTTGACCAGCTCGAAGTAATATGAAGACCACAATGACCGCTCCAAACACTATCATCCTGCGTCCGCATACTACGGAGAAAGCTTTCTCACAGTCAAACGCTGATTTCGGAGGCCGCGTGTACACATTTGTTGTGCGGGACAATGCGAACAAAGTCGTTGTGGCCAGAGAAGTCAAGGCGGCATATGGAGTAACGCCAATTAAAGTTGCCATTATTTGCGTTCCATCCAAACGGCTCCGTCGGCGCGGAAGGCTGGGAATACGGAGTGGATTTAAGAAAGCGCTAGTTTATCTCAAAGCAGGAGATTCGATTCAATTTGCATAAAATATTTCTATGGCCATGAAGCGCTACAAACCAACGACAGCTTCGCGCCGCGGCATGAGCGTGGTGCATTATCGCGGCATTCTTACTGGAGATAAACCTTTTAAATCCTTGACGCGTGGTTTTAGGCGTTCTAATGGGCGCAATAATCAAGGCCGAATTACGACGCGCCACAAAGGAGGAGGACACAAACGCCTGTATAGAGAAATTGACTTCGCATACGACAAGCGTGATATACCGGCACGCATCGAAACGCTCGAGTATGATCCGAATCGAACTGGCTTCATTGCGCGCGTAGTCTATGCGGACGGAGAACGCCGCTATGTGCTCGCGCACGCGAACGCGACAGTGGGCGAGTCGTTCGTAGTATCGGAGAAAGCAGATCTCGTGCCGGGAAATCGTATGCCGCTTAGGCTCGTCCCTGTCGGTTCATTCGTGTTTAATATAGAAGTAAAGCCGGGGAGTGGCGCGAAGCTCTCGCGCAGCGCCGGAAATTATGCCGAGGTTCTTTCGAACGATGCGCACTATACGAATTTGAAAATGCCATCTGGTGAGGTTCGGAGAGTGCATGAGAATTCATGGGCGTCTATTGGCAGTGCCTCAAACGCTGAGCACAATTTGGTGAACTATGGCAAAGCGGGTCGCTCGCGCTGGCGCGGAATTCGTCCGACTGTTCGCGGAAGCGCGATGAATCCGGTCGATCACCCCTATGGAGGCGGCGAGGGACGTAGCGGGAGAGGCCGCCGTCGCGCCGTTTCCATGTGGGGTAAACCGACTGGTGGAGTGAAGAGTCGCCGCGCTAAGAAATACTCGAATGTATTTATTGTTTCTCGCCGCAGAACCGGCAAGAAACGAGGTTTGAATTGACAGAGTGGGCTGTCCTGGCTAGTATGGACATCGACCCAAGAGAGGGTTTTTGTTTTTAATTCATGTCTAGATCACTGAAGAAAGGACCATATGTCGACAAACGGCTTCTTGCGAAGATAGTTGGAATCAAATCCGAGAAAGCAGGCCTCATAAAGACATGGTCGCGCGATGCGGTTATTTCTCCGGAAATGGTAGGTTTCGCATTCGGTGTTCACAATGGCAAGGATTTTATTGAAGTGCGAGTAACGGAGGATATGGTTGGTCACCGCCTTGGCGAGTTCTCGCCGACTCGCAAGTTCGTGCGCCATGGCGGCAAGATGCAGAAGGAGATCGAGCAGAAGAAGCGCGAGGCCGAGATTTCCGCGGCAAAATCGGCCAAGAGCGAAACGGCCGCTAAGAAAAAATAGACATGGCGCGGGCAACACTACAACGCTATCGGCAGTCTCCTCGGAAAGTTCGGCGTGTCGCCCGGCTTATACGCGGACGCAGTGTGTTTGATGCGATCGCACTTCTCGGTTTTGCCGCAAAACGCGCAGCAGACCCGCTCGCGAAACTCCTCGCAAGCGCAGCGGCAAATGCTGTCGAGAATGACAAAAAGGACAAGAAGGATCTCATTGTTAGCGAAGTGCGTGTCGATGAGGGCCCGATCTTGTATCGTTTTATGCCGCGCGCGTTCGGGCGCGCACGCCCGATCCGCAAGCGCACGAGTCACATTACAATCGTCGTCGACGAGAAAACGCAATGAAGCGATTATGAGCCACACCGTACATCCATACGCCCACAGACTCGGTATTCTTCGCGACTGGAAGTCGCGATGGTTCGGTGCGCGTCGCCAATATCATGATTACCTGAAATCTGATGTGCTCTTGCGCGAATATCTCGAAAAGCGCCTTCGCGGATTTTATGTTGATGCTATCGAAATGGAACGGAACGAATCGAGCTATCGCATTATTGTAAAAACAGCGCGCCCGGGAATGATTATCGGACGCCAAGGAGAAGGGATACAGAAATTGCGCACGGACATTGTAAAAACACTCCGCCGGATCCGTTTAGTAAACGAGCCGAAGGATATTAAAATCGAGATCGAAGAAGTCCGTTCTCCAGAAACGCATGCGGCAGTTGTTGCCGCCATGATCGCCGAGAGTCTCGAGAAGCGTTTGCCATTCCGCCGCGTAATGAAGCAGACGCTCGAGAAAGTAATGGCAAGTCGCGAGGTTCGGGGAGCGAAGATATCGCTTTCGGGGCGTTTGGGCGGTGCGGAAATGTCGCGCCACGAGTCGCTCTTGAAGGGCCAGTTGCCACTGCAGACGCTCCGTGCGGATATTGATTTTGCACGCGAGCGCGCACATATGGGATACGGAGACATCGGCATCAAGGTGTGGATATATAAAGGTGAGATATTTAGCGGCGCCAAGGATCGGTCGGAAGCTAATCGATAATATCCATGTTGTTTCCGAAAAAAGTAAAACATCGAAAATGGCAAGTTGGCCGCCGCCATGTTAATCGTCGTGGTATCGCGAGTCGTGGCACAACACTTGCTTTCGGGTCACATGGCTTGAAAGCAGATGGTGCGGCGCGAATTACCGCAAATCAGATAGAGTCCGGACGAAAGGTTATTTCGCGCGGCATAAAAAAGGTCGGCAAGATGTGGACACGCGTTTTTCCCGACCGCCCGCTTACAAAGAAGGCGGCGGAGGTTGGTATGGGCAAGGGAAAGGGCGATCCGTATGGTTTTTGCTTTGAGGTTCAGCCGGGACGGATCATTTATGAGATTGACGGTCTTTCGCAAACGGAATCAGCCTTACTCTTGCGTAAAGCAGGCGCCAAGTTCCCAATGAAGACCCGCGTTGTTAATCGCAACGAGGCGTAATAAATAAATGGCTATGACTGCAAAAGAATTACGCGCAAAGAGCGATATAGATTTGACAAAGCTTCTTTTGGAGCGGCGGAAACAGCTCGGCTCATTTCGTTTTGCAGTTGCAGGCGGTAAAACTAAAAATGTGCGCGAAGGTCGCATGGTTCGCCGACAGATCGCGGCAATCCTCACCGTCATGGGTGAGCGAAAATAAAACATGAACGAAAAACAGCATAAACAATTACAGGGCACGGTTGTCTCTCGTTCGGGAGACAAGACCGTTGTCGTTCTTGTAAAGCGCTTCATGCGTCATCCGCGATACGAGAAGTTCATCACGCGGTCAAAGAAATACAAGGCGCATGATGCGGACAATTCAGTGATGGTTGGCGAAACGGTAATGATCGAATCGACACGGCCGATCTCCAAAGATAAACATTTCAAGGTCATTCGGTAACGCACGCATATGTTGCAACCACAGTCCATCGTAAAAATAGCGGACAATACCGGCGCCAAAATCGGGCGAGTTTTCAAAGTGCTTGGCGGCACGCGGAGGCGTTATGCGCGCATCGGGGATATTGTAGTGCTCTCTGTGCAAGTTTCTGAACCGCGCAAGCAGGTGAAAAAGAAAGCCGTGATGAAGGCGGTTGTTGTGCGCCAGAGGCAACCGTTTCGCCGCAAGGATGGATCACATATCCGCTTCGATGAGAATGCGGTGGTGCTTATCGACAACAAGAAGGAACCGGTCGGCAACCGCGTATTTGGCCCTATACCGCGCGAGATCGCCGAAGGAGGTTTCCAAAAGGTCGCTTCACTCGCTCCCGAAGTGGTGTAATTTTTACATACAACCATGAAAGTCAAAAAAGGCGACAGCATTATCATCGTTGCGGGGAAAGATTCCGGTAAACGCGGAAAGGTTCTTCGCGCGATTCCTTCGCGGGACGCCGTTATCATTGAAGATGCTAATCTCCGCAAGCGGAGACAGCGACCGCGTCGCGCGGGGCAGAAAGGTCAAGTGCTCACGATACCTACTCCAATGCGGACGGCAAATGTCGCGCTTTGGTGCGAGAAATGCAAGAAAGGCGTTCGTGTCGGACATCGAATAATAGACGGAAAGAAAGCGCGCGTATGCAAAAAGTGCGGCACAAAGCTCTAATTCTCTGATTATGCGAACAATTATTGATAAATACAAAACTGCTTTGCCCGAGATCATGAAAGCTGTAGGAACGAAGAATGTTCACGGGGCTCCGCGCATTATGAAAGTCGTTGTCAGTTCAGGAACGGGCCGAACGCGAGACAAGGCGCGCAACGAGCTCGTATCTGACCGTCTTGCGAAAATCACTGGACAGCATCCATCTCCACGACCTGCGAAGAAATCCATCGCAACATTTAAACTGCGCGAAGGCGAGATCATTGGTCATATGGTAACGCTCCGCGGCGAACGGATGCGATCATTCCTCGACAAGATGATCAATGTTGCGATACCTCGGATGCGCGATTTTCGTGGCATTGATCCGAAATCCATCGATGCGCTCGGCAATGTGACCATCGGATTCAAAGAGCACACTGTTTTTCCAGAGACAGCCGACGAAGACCTGAAGGATATTTTCGGTCTGTCGGTTACTATCGAAACGACAGCGAAAAACAAAAAAGATGCCGAAACGCTTCTGCGCGCCATCGGTGTTCCATTCAAAAAAGAGCGCGCGAAGCAGTGAACTGGACTTTTCTCTCATAATTTGCTACACTGCAAAAGTGAGTGAAAGAGCTCACGAAATGTCCCAGCAAAAACCTCGGCACCGCCGAGGTTTTTGCGTTCCGATTCTACTAAATTGAATTTGCCTGCGAACTCGCTCGAACTATGCGCATCGCGGATTCTATACTATACTTTGTGCGTGTGTATTCGCGTGGCCGGCGGTGGCACTCACATAGGACATTTTGTATGGGGCTCGCTCACCGACGGCCACGCGAATACGGACGAGGGTTGTGTGTAAAAATATTTCAAAGAAATTTTTATTCGCACGACACAGCAACTTTTTTTGCGAACTTATCCACATATTTTATTTTGAACGGATTGTATTTTTTTGTCATGTCACAGATAATTAACACGGAAGCAATAACCGAGAGGTCGAAGTTGTTGCTCGCACAACAGTATTGATAACATTATCCGTGCATCCGCATAGATAATACGATTTAAAAAAAATGCCAGCAAAAAGAAAAGCGCGGAAGTCTACCCGTAAGGCGGCTCCAAAAAAGCGCAAGACGGCAAAGCGAAAGGCGGCGCCGAAGAAGCGTTCCACGAAGCGCCGCAAATCTGCGAAGCGCAAGTAGTACACCATCATCACTTCTGCCTAAAAAATCCCCTCACGGGGATTTTTTAGTGCGCGAGTCGTCGCTGGAAAATGAGTCGTCGTGTATGATACCATGAGGAACCATGAGCATATTTTCTAGGATATTTGGCAATCACTCTTCGCGCGTCATTGCGCAGTACGACGATGTCGTCGCGCATATCAATGCAGAAGAAGGGGTGTTGCGCGAACTTTCTGACAGCGAGCTAACCCAAAAGACAGATGGATTTCGTGCCCGTTTGGCAAAAGGCGAATCTGTCGATAATACGCTGGCCGAGGCTTTCGCGGTCGTGCGCGAGGCGGCGCGGCGCACGCTCGGCCAGCGTCATTATGATGTGCAACTTGTAGGCGGGATAGTATTGCATCGCGGCGCCATTTCGGAAATGCATACTGGAGAGGGCAAAACTCTCGTTGCGACCCTGCCCGCATACCTTAATGCGCTCTCTGGAAAAGGCGTTCATGTCGTTACCGTGAATGATTATCTTGCACGGCGTGATGGCGTATGGATGGGGCAGATATACGCGCTACTCGGACTTTCTGTTGCGGTTATAAATCACGACTCGTCATATCGGTACGATGCGGGTCATACAGAAGCGGATGCGGCGCGCGACGAATCTGGGTCGTACAAGATATTTTACGAATTTCTCAAGCCATGTTCGCGCAAGGAGGCATATGCGGCGGACATTACCTACGGCACCAATAATGAATTCGGTTTTGATTACTTGCGCGATAATCTTGCGCACGATCCATCACTGCTGGTTCAGCGCGAATACCACTATGCGATCGTTGACGAAATTGATTCCGTCTTGATCGATGAGGCACGAACGCCGCTTATCATTTCCGCGCCAGTGGCGCAATCAGACAGTCTATACTCGACCTTTGCGTCAATCGCGCGATCGTTCACGCGCGATGTTCACTATACCGTTGATGAAAAACGCCGTGAGATCGCTATGACGGAGTCTGGTATCGAGCAAGCGGAAAAATCTCTAGGCGTTGAAAATATATACACGGAAAAAGGCATTCGCTTCGTACACCATCTCGAGACTGCAGTGCGGGCAGAGGCGCTCTATCTGCTTGATCGGGATTATGTCGTGCAGGACGGAGAAGTTATAATTGTTGACCAGTTTACCGGCCGATTACAACCGGGGCGGCGTTGGTCAGAAGGTTTGCATCAAGCGATTGAAGCGAAGGAAGGCGTGAAAGTGCGGGAAGAATCGCGAACATTTGCGACCATCTCGCTCCAGAATTATTTCCGTCAATATGCGAAACTCTCTGGCATGACGGGCACGGCGTCTACCTCGGCGGAGGAGTTTCGTCGCGTGTATGGTCTCGATGTCATCACCATACCGACAAACAAACCGGTTGTTCGCGAGGACCGCCCCGATGTTATTTTTCAGACGGAGCAAGGTAAGTGGCAGGCGCTCGTGCGAACCATCAAAGAATTGCAAGCAAAGGGTCAGCCGGTGCTTGTGGGCACTGTTTCAGTTGAAAAGAGTGAGCACCTCGCTTCTATGCTCTCGCGAGAGGGCGTGGAACATGCCGTGTTGAACGCAAAGAAGCACGAACAAGAAGGCGCGGTTATTGCAGATGCGGGGCGCATTGGCGCAGTAACCATCGCCACGAATATGGCCGGGCGAGGTGTTGACATTAAACTTGGCGGCGCGCTCGCCGACACGAGCACGTACGAACGCGTGAAAGCGCTCGGTGGGCTTTTTGTCATTGGCACCGAACGGCATGACGCGCGCCGCATCGACAACCAATTGCGCGGACGAAGCGGCCGTCAGGGAGATCCGGGGGAAACCCGGTTTTTCCTGTCTCTCGAGGATTCGTTGATGCGTATCTTTGCATCCGATACCGTTAAGAAATTGATGGGGACTTTCGGAATCCCAGAAGACGAGGCGATCGAGAGCCGTCTTGTTTCGCGGTCAATCGAGGCGGCACAAACAAAAGTTGAAGGGTTCAACTTTGATGGCAGACGCTATCTTCTGGAATATGACGATGTTATGAATACCCAGCGTCGGTCTATCTATGGCCGTCGCCGCAGAGCGCTCAATGGCAATCATGCGGATCTCGAAGAGCTATTTGCTGAAATTATAGAACACGAGAATGAAATGAGTTCATTCGCGATAACAGCTGAAAAGAAGCGAACAGAACTTGGCGAAGAAGTGTTTTGGGCAATGTTTCGGCGATTATACATGCAGGTGATAGATATGTTGTGGGTCGAGCATCTTGAGGCGATGGAGCATCTACGAGGAAGTGTGCGCCTGCGCGCCTACGGCCAGCGTGATCCGCTTGTGGAGTATAAGCGCGACGCACTCCGTATGTTCAAGGCAATGGAAAGAATGCTTTTTTCGAGTCTTGCGGAGTATATTCCCCGTCTTGCACCCGAGGGTATTCGCGAAGAAACCCCCGCGGGACTCAAAGAAGTCCATGAAGCCGCGAAATCGATTGGAGACGCGCCACGCGCGGCCGAAACGCATATTGTCTCGCCGTCTCGTACAGTTGCCGGCCGGAATGACCCATGCCCATGCGGCTCTGGCAAAAAGTTTAAGAAGTGCCATGGAAAGTAATATGCGCCAGAAACAAAAAACAAATAATTACGCGTTTATAGATAGCCAGAATCTTAATCTTGCTATTCGTGATTTAGGTTGGCGACTTGATTTTGTTCGTTTTCGTGTGTACCTTGCCGAGAAGTACTCTGTTACAAAAGCTTTTTTGTTCATAGGATATATCGAAGGTAATAGTGATCTTTATAAGATATTACAGGAAGCTGGTTTCATTTGTATATTCAAACCGACACTCAAATATCGTGACGGAAAAACAAAAGGAAATTGTGATGCGGAATTGGTTCTACAGGCCATGATTGAATTTCCAAATTTTGATAAAGCAGTAATCATTACTGGGGACGGTGATTTTCAATGTCTAGTGAAATATTTTATAGAACAGGATAAATTGAAGTCCGTTTTAATTCCTAATAGAGATAAATTCTCGGCGTTACTGAAGTTTAGAGTGTTCCGCCCATTTCTGCGTTTTATGAATGACCTAGAAGGACTATTGGCCTATATAAAGAAAAGGCCCCATGAGGACGAAACCTCATAGGGTGATCTTCTCCGTTGGTGATGCATAAATATTAGCAAAAGAGAATGATAAGTCAAGATAGTGTATGCATCCACCACATATGGCACTCCGCCACTGATAATGCCGCCATCATACACTGGAAGGGCGACCTCTGTCCCAACGCATGGTGCGGCCGTTCTCCGTTGTGCCACAGAAGCCAGTCAACCGGCTTGCTACTTTTGCGCCCGCTGGTATGCTATACAATGTATACATACAGCTTGATTATCACCACGATAAATACGCGGCGGTAATGGTCAATCTTACCGCGCACCCATGCGGTCTATGGATATACAGAATTTCAAGAAAGAGTTCGATTCTCATCTCGAATCGTTTCTTGCGCAGAAGATCGCGCAATTCAAGAACTACACCAAGGACCCATTCATCCTTGAGACCATCGCTTACCCGCTTGTTCTTATTCGTGCCGGCGGCAAGCGTATCCGGCCCTATCTGGCCTATCTTGCGTATAAAAACGCCGGAGGGAGGGACGATGAAGGGGCGATGAGGCTTTTTGCCGCGCTTGAGATATTCCATCTCTTTGCTCTAGTGCATGACGACATTATTGATCGTAGCGCCGAGCGACATGGCATCTTGACGACGCATAAATTCGTCGTGGCGCGACTTAAAAAAGAAGCGAGGTCTGGCGACCACGGACATATTGCCAATTCAATCGCCATATTAGTCGGTGACCTTTTGTTCGCCTGGTCAGTAGAACTCTTGACACGCGCCAAGGATTTCGGCAAGGACGAACTCGATCGAGCTCTTGCGCATTATTACCGAATGACTGACCAAGTTCTCACGGGTCAGCTAATAGATGTAGATACCACGACGCGCCGTCGCGCGTCCGAGGGGCTTATCGAAGAAAAGATGTTTCTCAAATCGGCTAGTTACAGTTTCGTGAGTCCCCTAAAGATAGGTACGGCGCTTGCCGGCGGTACTGCTGAAATGGAAAAATTTTGTGACGAGTTTGGCCGCGCGCTCGGGCTTGCGTTCCAGATACAGGATGACCTGCACGACCTGACACTGCCGCCGAAAGATCAGCATACACCATCATTCACAGACCTGCGCGAACATCAACATACGCTCTTCACCCAATATATCTTTGAAAACGGAAAACCTACCCAGAAAGAGCAACTTGATAAATTGCTCGGTTCACCTGTCAGCGAATCGGACAGGGGAAAGGTACTTCTATTGTTCACTGACTCTGGCGCTATCGAATATGGCACCAGGACGATGGAAAAGTATTTCAAGAAGTCCGAAAAACTGCTCGAGAAGTCGCCTATTGACGATGGTGTACGAGAAAAATTCACAGCACTCATCAATTTTATCCGCGCGCGCACAAGCTAGCGCCGCAGGGACATTATTTGCCGAACGCCCCTCCGCGAGTATAATGTCGGATATTATTCGTTGTGTAACCCAGAAAGAACTGTATGAATGAACAGCGCAAACTACTGATCGTATTCGTTATAGGCATATTGCTCGGATTTGGCGGCGGAAGACTTCTACCCATCTCAGGTGATGCTTCGCTTACGCCTCGATATGGTGAAGGTGCCACTTCAGCGGAAGACAATATAGCCGAGCAATCGATTGCCGTTACTACAGACAATCCGAATCTCACCGCCACCGCAGAGCCGATTATTTCCTCCCAACCAGCCGCAATTTCCGCCACGACTCCCGCGGCGGCAGTTGTTGCAAAGCTGACCGATCTTTCTGTCGAAACGCTTGACCAACCCGCCGGATCTCTAGTAATCGTAAAACGCGCCAGTCTTGCTCGCCCTGGATGGGTGGTAATACATGAGGACCGCGCAGGCATTCCTGGAAATGTTTTAGGGGCGGCGCTTTTTGATCGCGGCGCTAGCATGGGGACGGTAGAACTTTTGCGGGCAACGGTATCAGGGGGCTTGTATTACGCCATGCTACACGATGACGATGGGGACCATCTTTTTGAGCTGAAGCAAGACCTTCCGCTTCGCGCGACTGATGGCGCTTCTATCTCGTCTGCATTTCGGGCTCTCTAGCGGCGAGTATGATATACTTCAGGTAGCATGAAAGCGTTCCGCCTGCTTGGGTTTGCGCTTGCTGTTTCTATTATCATCTATGCGGGCTATCAGCGTTTTGTCGATTGGCAGATACGGAAAGAAAACCCATATACTTTTATGGAAATCACGAGTCCTTCATTCGCGCACAACGGAATAATTCCCGAGAAATTCACCTGTGATGGAGAGGATGTAAATCCCGAATTACGCATCAATAATGTTCCCGCAGGCACAAAGAGTCTTGCGCTTATAGTGGATGACAGAGATGCGATCGGAGGTTGGGTGCATTGGACAGTTTGGAATATCGATCCGTCGATAGTCAGTATTGAGCCAAATTCTGTTCCGGCGGGCGCGCGCACGGGTGAGACGAGTTTCGGCAAGACTGGATATGGAGGGCCATGCCCCCATTCGGGCATACATCGATATCATTTTCGTCTCTATGCGCTCGATCGTCAGTTAGAGCTCCCAGCAGGCTCCTCGATCGGGCAATTACAGAGCGCCATAGGGACGCCGATCGCCGAGTCCGTGATTGTCGGGAAGTATGGCCGCGCAAAGTAGAGTATTCCAGCGCGGCGGCAATTGCATTTCTACCGGAAGGTTTGGCGGTCGCGTCTCGGCGAGGTCGGTACACTGTTCGTTGTGCGTTTGAATGTATGCCGAGCAATTACTACAATCCTATCAGGAGGCGCAACCTGTATTCACCGGAATCGAAAAAGCCATATCGCATCAGCCGTTCGAAGATAGAGAATTTTATTCATTGTCCGCGGTGTTTTTATCTCGATAGGCGTCTCGGCGTGAATGAACCACAGGGGTATCCATTCAATCTGAATAAAGCGGTCGACACTCTGCTCAAGAAGGAATTCGATGTTAACCGAGCTTTAGGCGTCGCGCATCCTCTCATGACTCACTACGGCATCGATGCGGTGCCGTTCGCCCATAAAAAACTTGATGAATGGCGAGAGAACTTCAAGGGCATTTGCGCGCTTCACGCGACGACGAACCTTTTCGTGTGCGGGGCGGTAGATGATATTTGGAAGGGAAGCGACGGTTCTCTCATAGTCGTAGATTATAAGGCAACCGCAAAAGAAGGACCCGTGAGCCTTGATGCGCCGTGGCAGGATAGTTATAAGCGGCAAATGGAAATTTATCAATGGCTTCTTCGACAGAACGGATTTGTTGTTTCCGAGACAGGCTATTTTGTATATGTGAACGGAAGGGCAGATCGGGAAGCGTTTGACGGAAGGATCGAGTGTGATATCTCGATTCTCCCCTATCGTGGAAAAGATGATTGGATAGCGGGAACGCTCGCGTGCATTAAACAGACGCTTGATTCAGACATACTGCCGACGGCTAATGACGCCTGCGATTACTGCGCGTACCGCACTGCCGCCGCGGACGCAATTAGAAATCTTGAAGAAAAACGATAATCAAAAATAAAAAGCCGCCCGTGCCGGCGGCTTTCTATTTTGTAAGATAAGAGTTGCTGGATTACGCGTTTGACGGAGATCCCATCATGTCGTGCTTTGCACCCTTTGCGGCCATGAAGGCCCAAATTGCGACAACGAGGTGTATCAAGTTATCGAGCAATTCGAGGTTCGCTACGTTGTAGTAGTTCAACGCGGGCGGCGCAGTCTGGGCTAGGAAAAAGCCCGCCACACCGAAATAAAGAGCCACTAAGCCGACAATGATAGTGAGCCACTTTTGCGCCATGTGTCCCAATGCGTATGCGGCCACAATGGCTACGATACCGAGGACAACATGGGTAATATTTTCGCCTCCGGTAAGCCAGAGCGCATTGCCAAGAAGCGGATCCGGCAACAAATAGCCGAGAACGCCGAGGAGGAGCAACACGACGCCCCCGATAAGCAGAAATTGTTTTGGATTCATACAATCAATAGATTGGTTTGGTTGTTAGAATGTGAATGGAATACTTGACTTTTACCCATGCGCGTTACTTTATACGCACGGGACCGACCTTTGCTCCATTATACAGAACTTCTCGTTGTATATGGTTAAGTTATCAACAACGCTCGAAGGGTGAAATAATTGAAAAGTAGGCAGTATTGCGGCGCAAGGGTATACTCTCGATATGTCCCTACGCCCACGAAAGAATGAGCCGCTTGCGCGTCATACAACATTTGGCATTGCGGGAACGGCCGAGTATTTTGTCGAGGTTGATTCCGTCGCAGAACTCGAAGAGGCGATTTCGCATGCGCGCGAGCGAGGTTTGCAGGTGACAGTAATTGCCGGCGGGAGTAATGTGGTATGCGCGGAACGAGTGAGTGGGTTGGTGATAAAACTTCTCATTAAAGGGCGAAGTATCGAGGGCTTGCGTGTCTGCATTGGCGCAGGCGAGACGCTGTTAGAAACGGTGAATGCGGCCAACTCGGCAGGTCTCCGTGGTCTTGAAACGCTCGCAGGCATTCCTGGAACAGTAGGCGGCGCCCTTGTGGGCAATGCCGGCGCGTATGGCACAGAGATTGGCCAAAATGTTGTTTCTATAGAGGCGTATAACGGTTCGCGAGTTATCTCGATTCGAAAGAGCGAATGCGCCTTTTCCTACCGCAACAGCATTTTCAAAAAGCGCCGAGAGTATGTCATCCTCTCCGTGATTTTTGAGCTTTGTCGCGGAGATGCCGCTACTCTGGCGCAAAAAAGCGCGGACATCATCAACCAGCGCGAACAAAAATATCCGCCTGGTTTGTTGTGTCCGGGAAGCTTTTTTAAGAACATACCGGCAGATAGCGTTCCTCCGTCTGTGTCAGCATGTTTACCCGAACGCGCGCTTGTCCACGGTAAAATTGCCGTTGGATATTTGGTCGAGGCAGTTGGGGGCAGGGGATTATGCGTTGGTGGGGCCTGTGTTGCAGAATATCACGGCAATTTGCTTGTAAATATAGGAAACGCGACATTTGACGATGTCCGTCAACTCGCCGAGACGCTTCGCCAAAAGGTGCGAGAACGATTCGGAATTGAATTAGAGGAAGAAGTCAGGTACATTTCATAGTGTTCTATGGCATATACCCCTACTATCGGTCTTGAGATACATGCGGAGTTGGCAACGAAAACCAAACTATTTTGCAATTCGAAAAATGATCCGGATGAGCGACGGCCTAATGTTAACATCTGCCCCGTGTGTATGGGCCACCCAGGCACATTGCCGGTTCTCAATAAAGAAGCAGTGCGGCAGGTCATTCGTGTCGGCACAGCGATCGGGGGGACGATAGCCGATTTCACCGAATTCGACCGAAAGAACTACTTTTATCCCGATATTCCGAAGGGGTATCAAATCACCCAGTATGCATACCCGCTTGTTGTCGGCGGGGAGTTGCAGGATGTTTCTATAACTCGAGTTCATTTGGAAGAGGATACAGCGCGTTCTCAACATGGGGAAAGAGGAGAGAGCCTGCTGGACTTTAATCGCGCGGGCGTACCGCTCATGGAGCTTGTTACAGAGCCGGTTATACGAAGCGCGGAAGAAGCGAGTGCATTCGCTCGCGAACTCCAGTTGTTACTACGGTATTTAGGAGCATCTGAAGCGAATATGGATAAGGGAGAGATGCGCGTGGAGGCGAACATTTCAATCTCAAAAGACGGCGCACGCGGGACAAAAGTGGAGATTAAAAATTTGAACTCCTTTCGCGCAGTTGAACGAGCTATCGCGTATGAGATGGAACGGCAAGAACGCATCCTTGAGTCAGGAGAAAAAGTCGCGCAAGAGACGCGCGGCTGGGATGAGGGGAAACAAAAAACTTTTTCCCAGCGAGTTAAGGAGAGCTCGCACGATTATCGTTATTTCCCCGACCCTGATGTGCCGAAATTGAAGATAAGTGAAGTTGCCGAGTTTCAGAATATTGCCGCAACTCTTCCCGAATTGCCTTCCGATAAACGCGCGCGATTGGGCGAAAAATTCGGCCTTGCCACCAAGATGGCGGAATATTTTGTTGGAGATGCCCTGGCATGCGCGTTTTTTGAGGAATCCATCGCGCCATTTGAGGAAGACGCAAAAAAAATTATGCTTGCGGCAAATTATCTTGTTTCAGATGTCGCAGGCCTAATGCAGAAAAAGGGAGATGGATACTCGAGCCTTAAATTCACGCCACTCGATTTCGCTTCCCTTGTCGAAATGATACATCGGCGCGAAATATCTTCTCGAGGTGCAAAGGATATCCTCGCGGCAATGTATGCTCGCGGGGGGAAACCCGAATCCTTGGCGCGGGAACTGCATCTCTACCAACGGAGCAATCGCGATGAACTTGTGGAGCTTGCAAAAAAACTCATCGCTGAAGACCCGAAAATCGCCGCCGAATATCGGGCAGGTAAAACCCAAGCCATACAATTTTTCATAGGTCGCGGCATGAAAGAGACCAAGGGCTCCGCAAATCCGCAATTATTGAAAGAGGTATTCGAGGAAGCGTTACAATAATGCGAACGGAAAACAGCGAACAGCAATTTCGCTCATTCTATGAGCGACTGAATGCGCGTCAGCGCGATGCAGTAGATACGATCGAGGGGCCAGTTATGGTAGTCGCGGGACCAGGTACGGGTAAGACGCAAATCCTGACACTGCGTATCGCGAATATACTACGCCTCACTGACACCCCGCCCGACGCGATACTCGCGCTTACTTTCACAAACGCGGGGGTATTTGCGATGCGTGAGCGACTGCTTAGCATCGTCGGGACAGTGGCCCACCGTGTGCGAATTCATACATTCCATAGTTTCTGCAACGAAACGATAGAGCGGTACCCCGAATACTTCCCTCGTATCATTGGAGGCAGGCATGCGAGTGAGCCGGTGAGACATAAAATCATCGAGAAGATTCTCGACGGTCACCCCTTCACCGTTATTCGTCCTGCAGGCGACCCGCAGTATTATGTGAGGGGTATTGCTTCGGCCTTGAGTGAACTGAAGCGGGAGCTTGTTTCTCCCGAACGACTCTCGGAAATTCTAGATGAACGCAAGCGGTTGCTCGCAGAAGATCCGAATGCTTGCCATGAAAAAGGGCGCTATGCAGGCCAGTTGACGGGTGCGCACAGAGACAGTCTTCGTCAGCTTGAAAAGACAAGAGAACTACTTGCGGCGTACTGTGCCTATGAGGCCACTCTTGCTGAAGAGCACCTGTACGATTTCGACGACATGATCGGCGAGGTCGCCGAGGCGCTCCAATCGAACACGGAGTTTCGACTCATCGCGCAAGAACAGCATCAGTATATTCTCGCCGATGAACATCAGGACGCAAACGATTCGCAGAACCGCATCCTCGATTTGCTCGCCCAGTTCTATGAATCACCGAACCTTTTCGTTGTTGGCGACACGAAACAAGCAATATATCGATTTCAGGGCGCTTCAGTCGAGAATTTCCGCCGTTTTACAGAGCGTTATCCGTCAGCGCGCGTCATTACACTCGAGGAAAACTATCGTTCTCACCAAACAATTCTCGATGCCGCGCATGATCTTATTTCCGAAAACCATCTTATCGCAAAGAGCCCCCATGCAATTGTCCCAATAAGAGTTATAGCGAACGCATCACCTGACCACGAATACGCATTTTTGGCGGGTCATATCGCAGGCCGAATTTCAGCGGGAGCGAAGCCGTGCGAGATCGCCGTAATGTATCGCAACAATGCAGACGCCGCTGGCATTGCGCGCTCTCTCGAACAGCGTGGCGTGGCGACCGTTGTGGAATCAACACAAGATCTGTTTGCCGACCCCGCAATCCGATTATTGCGACTGTTACTTCAATACGCGGTTTCCTTTGGAGACGATGTTTTGCTTGCGGAGGTGCTCTATGCTCCATTCCTTCGGATCGAGCCGACACGGGCGCATGAGCTTGTGCGGGAAGCGCGCGAACAGCGCGTTCGTCTGCACGATGTGGTGCAAAAAAATGAGCCAGACTTATTTCGCCAATTCGCTCGATGGAAGGAACATGCGTATACGCGCCCCGTTCTCGACGCGTTTGCGGAAATATTTGCAGAATCTGGTTTCCGCGATTTCGCACTCGGCAATGATCGCGCGCGAGAACTGCTCGACAGCGCCGAAAGTTTGTTCACGATAGTGCGCGGCGTGGCGGCATATTCGCCTCGTAGTACGCTTGCAGATGCCCTCCAGTTGTTGGACACCGCGGAGTCATACCGGCTTCTTGGCAAGGAGTATGAGGGCGATATTTCGCAGAGAGTGCGTCTCATGACCGCGCATCGCGCCAAGGGTCGAGAATTTGATTTCGTGTATATCGCTCATGCGACAGAACGGAAATGGTCAGGTTCCGGAGGCGGCAAGAAATTCATTTTGCCGATATACAACGGACGCAGTGAGAATGTAGAACAGCTCGATGACGAACGGCGACTCTTTTATGTTGCGCTTACCCGTGCGCGTAAGGATGTTGCAATCAGTTATTCCGAAACTCGCGAGGATGGTTCACCCGAGCTACCATGTGAATTTCTAGAGGCAGTGCGCGAGCGGTGCGTTATTTCTGCTGGGACACCGGCGCCGATCGACCGATTGCTCCCCGTCAGTCGCCAAGGGCCATCGCTTGGCGAACGGGAGTATATTGCGGATCTCTTTCGCCGCCGCGGGCTTTCGGCGACATCTCTCAATAATTACCTTGAATGCCCATGGAAGTATTTTTTTATGAGTCTTGTTCGCATTCCGGATGCGAAAACCCCTGTTATGCTATATGGAACCGCCGTACACGGCGCTCTCAAAGATTTTTTTGACGCTTTGGCGGTCGAGCCTGCTCGCGACCCGGGATCTCAAATGCTCATGGCTTCGTTTGCCCGCCGCCTCGAAATCCAGCCGATGGTCGAGAGCGATTTCTGCGCTTATATGGATAAAGGCTCAAATGCGCTCCGCGGATATTGGGAGACATATGAAAGTACATGGCATACACCAGCGCTTACCGAGTACCGAGTTGGCGGATATGAGCTTGTAAATGGAATAACGCTAACGGGCTCGCTCGATAAAATTGAGCTTCTCTCCGGTGGCGCCGTAATCGTGGTTGATTACAAGACAAAAAAACCTGAAAGCCGGAATGCAATCGAGGGAAAAACAAAGGGAAGCAGTGGCAACATGAAGCGACAGCTCGTTTTCTATAAACTGCTTCTTGAGGGGTATGCGGGAGACAAATTTCGTATGGAAGCTGGCGAGATCGATTTTATAGAGCCGAACGATTCGGGAAAGTACAAAAAAGAGCGGTTTCTAATATCGAATGGGGAAGTTGATGAACTTCGGGAAACAATTTCGCGCGTTGGAGACGAGATAGTTAATGCTTCGTTTTTTGATTCCAATTGCGGAGACGAGAAGTGCCGTTTTTGCGCTCTTGGCGAGGCGATGAAAATGAGCGGTGTGAAAAAATGAAATGGCCCGAGATTGCGCTTTGCGCAATCTCGGGCCACGGGAGGCGTGCAACAGGTTTACGATGCTTTATATTTTTCCGCGCTTGCGCGGATTTCGAGCACTGCATGGTGGATGAGTTCCATGCAGTACAGAAATCCCGCGCACTGAAGCGCGACGCGGCCCAGCTCGATGTCGAGCAGATAGGCCACGACGATCACTACAGTAAAGCGCGGTAGGAGAATTTTTCCGAAATATTCTCGATACTCCCTTCTTGAGAACAACGATGCACCCCTCCAGATGCTATTGCAGAGAACAAAAGGAACTCGAAAGGTTCCTTGCAAAAGAATGATAACAAGACAATTACTTTGTGTCAATGAGCGAAACGCTGAAAGTTATCCCCAATAGCATGAGACCGCCCAATATGAGGAAGAGTATATTATATGGCAAAAAGCTAATTACGAGCGAACCGACCAATGGCCCCGCAATAAAGGCGAGCGGGCGGGAATCGCGAAACACGCTGATTATGTCTGTATCCTCCGCTCCGACGTGCTTGAAAAAGTAACTCTCGTTCATTACTTCAACGGCGCTTGCGCCGACGCGCGTCGCGAAGAGCGCCGCGGCCCAGATACCAAATGCGCTCGTACCGATGAACGCAAGCGATATAGTGGCGAGTCCCATGACGCAAAATCCGGCAGTCAGTATCTCTTTTTCGCCAAGCCATCTGTCGGCGATTCGCCCGAGCGGATACTGCAGTATGACGAACGGCATGAGCATGATCGAAAATATTGCGCCGATTTGTGACCATGAAAATCCGATATACTGACTCAAATAAATAGGCGTGTAAATCACCATCCAGGAATAGAAGAACTCGAGGAGAAAAGTTGCCCCAAAAATGTTCGCTAAGTTAGGATCGTCCCATACCCGTTTCAGCGAATAGCCAAAGGGAACTTGTCGATAGGGAATGTCGGCTACGCCGCGAAGTCTTGTCGCAACGATCGCGATCGTTGGGATTATGAGCAGTGCGGAGACGAAAAACACGCGCTCATACTGGCTGTCGGTCAGTATTTTGCCGACGAGATATGGTGATATGAAGACGGCGACATTGAGCAAGGTGAGGAACACGCCGCGGAGAGCCCCTGTTTTTTTATCCACGGAGAACTTTTCCAGGTACACATCGAGATCGAGACGCAGAAACAACGTAGCGACAGACAGCGCGAGAAAGAGAGTCAGAACTAACCACGCGGTGTCGATAAAGGCGAGCCCGGCAACCGCGCCGATATTGAGCGCAAGGAATGCGAGCGTGGTGCGGAATTGTCCGAATCGCCCTAATAACGCGGATGACTTGGACAGGACGAGTATTCCGAGTAATGAACCGATACCGTAGAGAACCCCAACGAATTCTGTATCAATAAAGCGCGCGAGAAACGACGATGTAATGTAGAGAGTGAATGCGTTGTGAACAGTGTAGAAGAAGCTTGCGGCATATATCGCAAGCCGCGCGCTTTTTCCCGTGTTCGAATTCATATGAGCGATTATATTACACTTCAAGCAGAACGGGTATGACAATGGGGCGCTTGCCGGTCTCTTGAAAGAGCGTTTTACTCACCTTGTCGCGGACAGTGTTCTTGACGAAGTCAAAGTTCACTGGATGCATTTCCGAGACGGATTTTTCGATTGTCTTCCGAACGAGTGCGCGGATGGTTCGGAGCAATTCCTGCGACTCTTTGAGATAAATGAAACCGCGAGAAATAATATCCGGTGATTGCCGTACGCGGCCAGTGCCCTTCTCGACGCTCGCAATTATGACGAACATGCCTTCTTGCGCGAGCAGTTTCCGATCGCGGATCACTATTTCATTAATGTCGCCGCCCGCGATGGCGTCCACCATGACAGATTCAGCCGAAACCTTCTTTGGCAGCATGACTATCTTTGAGCCATTGTCGACGATCTCGATGACCGAACCATTGTCGGGGACAACAATGTGTGATTTCGGCATCACTTCGGAAGCCAACTCCGCATGCACGCGCAGGAATTGATGATACCCATGGACTGGGACGAAGAATCTCGGTTTGATTTCTTGATGGATCCAGCGCGTTTCATCCGCATTGGCATGTCCCGACGAATGGACATCCGCAACTCGGTAGTGCAATATTCGCGCTCCCTGTCTGGCGAGATTGTCCTTTAGCCGTTGCACATCTTTCTCGTTTCCCGGGATAACGGAAGAGGAAAGAAGAACGGTATCCCCCGGGCGCAGCTTCATGGTCTTGTGTTCTTTCTGCGCCATGCGCATGAGCGCGGCGTAACGGTCGCCTTGCGCTCCCGTTGCCAACACAATAATTTTGCTGTCGGGATACGTCGCCGAATCCTGCGCCGAAACAATGGTCGTATCTTGTACTTTGAGAATGCCGAGCTCGCGGGCGATTGCAATGTTGTTTTGCATACTTCTGCCTTCGATGACGACCTTTTTTCCAAGTTTTTCCGCTGTTTCCATGATAAAGATGATGCGCTCGAGAAGCGAGGCAAATGTGCCAACGATGAGCCGCCCATCAGTTTCTTTGATTATTTTCACGATATTTTCATGCACAACGCGCTCGGAGAATGACCATCCAGGGCGCTCGATGTTGGTCGAATCTGCGAGAAGAAGCAGGTTCTTCTCTCTACCCAGCGCTCCAAAAGTTTGCACCTCATGCGCGAGTGGGATTCCCTCATTGTGGTCGACTTTTAGGTCGCCCGTGAAAATGATATTCCCCCACAAAGTTTCAATAATGATACCCATTGCGTCCGGTATAGTATGTGTTACATAGAAGCATCGCACGCCGATTTGGTCGCCGAAAACAAGCCTCGTATCTTTTTCAATGATGTTGATATTAAGTTTGGGCAGGTGTGGGAATTCTTCTTGCCGCTTTTGTATCATTATTGAAGTCAGGAGTCTGGTGAATATCGGCGGATTGCCAAGACGATCCATGATATATGGGATACCCCCGATGTGGTCGAGGTGTCCATGCGTGATGAATACGGCACGGATCTTATCCTTGCGTTCGATCAGATAGGAAATGTCGGGGATAATATAATCAACGCCCGGCATACTCTCCTCGTCAGGGAATTGGAATCCCATGTCCACGATGATGATGGAGTCCTTGTACTCCACGACCGTCATGTTTTTTCCGACTTCTTCAACGCCGCCAAGCGGGATAATGCGAACGCGGTCATACAGGCCCTCGGTTGGGACGGTTCCGTGGTCGCCCGTGCGGTCTCGGTCTCGTATTGGCCGCGGGCGCCGCAATGGACTGCGGTTTTGAGGCCGCGGACTCCCTGATGGGCGCGACCGCCTAAATGGCGCCCGCGATGGGCGGCCTCGGTGGGTCGGTTGCGATGATTTTATTTCTGTTTCGGTCATATCTAATGTATTGCAGACGAGTTTTTTTGTGTCGCCCGCCAAATTAATTGGTTATAATTTCATTGTTTGCTATGCACCCTCGCGTTTCGGTAAAAATATTTTCCATACGCGATCTGTTTCGATATACCAATCGAAGATTCCACTGAATCGTTCAGAAGGCGTGGTTACAGATGCAAGTTCTATCCCGCGAACATCATGCGGAAGGAGATAGAGGAAGTGCGGCGCATATAGGAATACGGCAGGGATGTCTTTTTCTATCTCTTTTTGAAAACGAGCATACTGTGCGACCCTCGCCTCGTTATTAGTTGCGCTTCGGGCATTCTCTAGCGCGCGATCGGCCGCAATATTGGTATAGAGCGCGACATTGAGGCCAGGGTCATTCCTCTGCGACGAATGCCAGAATGAGAATGGGTCAGGATCGCGGCCCACTATCTGGCCGAAAAAGAGCGCGTCATATTTTCGCGGACGAATGATGTTCTGATTCAAGTCGCCGATATCGAAATAATTGAGCGTAATGCGCGCGCCGAGTTTTTCCCATTCCGATTTGACGATTTCTGCCGCGCGCTTAAGTTCCGGGGTATTTGATGTCACGAGCGAAAAGGCAAGGCTCACATCTTTCTTATCTATCGTTCGGTGCATAATGCCGGTTTCAGCATCCGCGCTCCATCCCGCCCGTTCCAATACAAAGCGACCCGCCTCCTTGTGAGTTCTCCCGTTGAGTTCGGGTAAATCGGGGTTTTCTGCGCCGAGTGTTCCTGGAGGAAGTGGTCCAGAAATTGCAGTTCCATAACCGGAGAGCACTTCTAAGACGATCCGCTCACGGTTGACTCCTATCGACAAGGCTTCGCGTACTTCCTTGCGCGAAAATAGCGGCTGCTGGTTTTGGTTGAAGAAGACGGCGAATACGCGCGGGAGGGCGATCTCCGTGGCATACACTGGAATGCCCATTTTGAGAAGTCCTGCTACTGTGTCAGCCTGAAGGGCATTCGCCGCCCCTATCTCGCCGCGCTCATATGCTTGCAAAAGGCGATCCTCGTTTGGAAAGAAGCGGATGACCACAGAAGAGATATATGGTTTTCCAAGAGCGAAATCAGAAAACGGTTTTAGCTCATAGTATTCGGGAATGCCTGATTTGTCTCGTTTTATCTTGGTGATACGGTATGGCCCGCTACCATACGGTTCAAGATTAAATTCACTGAACGAGAAAACTTCTGTCGGCACATTATTCCAAATATGCTTCGGTAGAATACCAAGAGTCGTATTTTCGAGGAACGATGAATACGGTTGCGTGAGCGTAAATTGGACGGTTTTTTCATCAACAGCAAATACTTCAACGCCCTCCCAGCTCCCTCGCTTCGGGCTCTTCAGTATTGGATTTTGCGCTTGATTGACGGTGTAGACGACATCATCTGCAGTGACAGGTTCGCCGTCGTGCCAGGTGAGTTCATCTCGAAGAACGAAGGTATAGGTACGGCCGTCATCGCTCGAGTTCATGGTCTTGGCGAGGTCTGGAATGAGTGAGCCATCGGCTCCGATTCGCATTAGTCCCGAATAGACGAGCGCAACGAGGTCGCGATCGCTGTCGCTTGTTGCAAGAAGTGGATTAATGAATCGAGGAGAGCCGATAACGCCCTCGATGAGCGTTCCCCCCGGAGCGGGTACTGCGGAAAGCAATGAATCGTTGATGTTGGCGAGGATACCAAGCGCGCTCACGGAGAGTATCACTGTAAACAAGGCTAGCAGTCCATGCTCCACGCGAGACATCTGCTTGACTGCAGAGACCAATTCTGCCGAGGTGGGCAAATCCTGATGCAAGAGGCGCGTGCGATCTCCTGGTAGATCGAATCTTTTTTTCAATACTGAAAGAAGGGAATTATTCACGATATGGTGTTTGAAAATGGAAGCGTTCGTTACGCAGGAAGGAGAAGCGAAATAATCGCTGCGACAACAAACAGTATGCTGACAAACGCCGTCCCCCAGAAGAGATATTTTTCGAGGCCGCGCTTCTCGTACACAGCGCCACCCATTCCGCCAAAGGCATTCCCAAGACCGCCCTCGCTCTGTTGGAAGAGAATAAGGGTTGCCAGGATCACCGAGAGGACGATCTGGATGGTGGGCAATGAGTTACCGAGTTGCTCCATTTCGCGTCACTCTACCAGAGGCTCGTGAAATATGCAAGGATGAAGGGGTCAGGAGCCTTCATTTTATAGTAGCAAAATCGAATTCTTTGGGAAAGACTCGCACTTGACCAAATGCTGTGCCATATATACAATTCTGGGAACTTTACCAGTTAGCACAGCGTAATCGTACCTATGGCAAAATCAGGAAAAACGCATATTCGACCGCTTGGTGATCGCGTGCTTGTGCGACCACTCAGCGAAGTGGAGCGCGGTTCTCAAACGAAGGCTGGGATATTTATCCCCGATACGGCTGAATCGGAGAGGCCCGAACAAGGCACGGTCATCGCCGTTGGTCCTGGGAAAATGGGAGAAGACGGAAAGGCGCTTCCGATGCAAACGAAAACGGGACAAGTGGTATTGTTTACCAAGTACGGTCCTGACGAAATCAAAGTCGATGGCGAGCGATATCTGGTGGTAAGCGAGTCAAATATCCTCGCGGTTATTGAGTAATACCCTACAGAAAGATTATGGCGAAACAAATTCTATTTAATGATGACGCGCGACAAGCGCTGAAGCGAGGGGTAGATACGGTCGCGGATGCCGTTCGTATTACGATAGGCCCGCGCGGGCGAAATGTTGTTTATGACAAAGGATACGGCGGTCCGACTATCACGAACGACGGAGTTTCTATCGCAAAGGAGATAACGCTCGCGGACAAAACTGAAAACCTCGGGGCAGAGATCATAAAAGAAGTTGCGGAAAAGACGAATGACGCCGCCGGAGACGGCACAACGACTTCCATTATCCTGATGCAAGCTATTGTGGCAGAGGGGATGAGGCGCATAGCCGCCGGACACAACCCGATGGGGTTGCGCCTTGGTATCGAACGAGCGGCGGCGGAGGTTATTTCCGCGCTTGGCGAAATGGCGACACCCATAAAAGGCAAGCAGGAGATCGCGCAGGTTGCGGCTATCTCCGCCGAATCAGACGAACTCGGCAAGATAATTAGTGATGCCATCGACAAAGTCGGCAAGGATGGCGTTGTTACAGTCGAAGAATCTCAGTCGTTCAGCGTTGAATCGGAGGTCGTCGAGGGCATGCAGTTTGATAAAGGGTATGTTTCTCCTTACATGGTTACGAATCCGGAGCGAATGGAGGCTGAATATCAAGACCCATACATTCTTATCACAGACCGCAAGGTCTCATCCATCAAAGATATTTTGCCGCTTCTCGAAAAACTCGCTCAATCTGGCAAGAAAGAACTCGTGATCATCGCCGATGATGTGGACGGAGAAGCGCTCCCGACTTTGGTGCTCAATAAGATTCGCGGCGCGTTTAACACCCTTGCTATAAAAGCCCCTGGTTATGGCGACAGAAAGAAAGAGATGCTCGAAGATATTGCGGTACTGACAGGCGGGCGCGTTATTTCCGAAGATGTTGGGCTTAAACTTGAGGGCATTGAAGTTTCAATGTTGGGTCGCGCACGACGAGTTACTTCTGGCAAGGATGCCACTACTGTCGTCGGTGGAAAAGGCCGCAAGGATGCCATTGAAGCCCGTGTTCAGCAAATACGCCGCGCCCTCGAAACGACCACCTCGTCGTTTGATAAAGACAAGCTCAAAGAACGACTTGCGAAGCTTTCGAGCGGAGTCGCGGTTATTCGCGTTGGCGCCGCTACTGAAACGGAGATGAAATACAAGAAATTGAAGATCGAGGATGCGGCGGAAGCAACCAAAGCCGCAATTGCTGAAGGCATCGTGCCGGGCGGCGGCACTGCTCTGCTTCGCGCGGGACAAACTGTTGCAAAGAAAAAAATGAATCCTCCCTCGACAGATATTAAAAACGAATTTCAAGCTGGCGTTGAAGTGCTCTTGGGAGCCCTTGCTTCCCCTCTTCGTCAAATCGCCGTTAATGCTGGCAAGGGCGACGGCTCGCTCATCGTGGACAAGGTGGAGGGCGCGTCCGCAAAGGCCGGCTATAATGCCCAAGCAGATCAAGTTGTGCCAGATATGATCGCCGCCGGTATCATTGATCCGGTCAAGGTTACGCGAACATCGCTTCAAAACGCCGCATCAGCCGCGGGAATATTGCTTACCACTGATGTTGCGATTACGGAAGCCCCGAAGAAAGAAGAGTCCCTACCACACCCGGGCGGAATGCCGGGCGGCGGAATGGATTTCTAAGGAATCTCTAGACAAAACAAAACCCCCTTTTCGGAAGACCCGAAAAGGGGGTTTTGTTTTGTTATCCACATTTCGCTTGACAATGTAAATACTGCTCTGGTAACATCTGCGGGCTGTGCGGGAACGCGCAGTAGTTTTTTTAGGCAGTTCTTTCAAAATCGAGTTCAAGCGCAGTACTGGACTGGCGCAGTCCGTTGTGTTCGTGTCGAGAAGACGCGCGCATAACGGACTGCGCCACCACGCGCATTCCAAGGGGGAGTTACACAAACTCGATCGTGCACGCGCGATCGAAAAACTTCAAGGAGCTTTCGTGAGGAACAAGAACCAGAACCGGCAGAACCACAAGTCCTCGAACCAGAACCAGCGTCAGAATCGACACCGGAACGGAAACCAGAACGAGGGACAGGAGAACCAGAACCGTCAGGCCAAGACGCAGGAGAGACAGGAACGCAACTCCGCGGGCCAGCGGAGAAACAAGCGCAACGAGCCGACCGTCCGAAGCCAGCTCGCACCGAGGGATCAGGCGACAGAGATCACACACAAGATCTCGGTTGCGGGACTCGCAAAGGGCCTGCGTGCAATCGCGCATCTCGTGACCAAGGCGCTCGACATGACGGCGAAGGTGTGCGGACTCGGGAGGATCGGCGGACTCGCCACGACGAAGAGCGATGACGAGGAGTCGAAGCTCTCCATCACCGTGCGACCCACGCCGCAACACGCGGCGAATGGCCAGGGGGGCTACACCAAGAAGGTCGCCGCTCGGAAGCCGAATCTGTTCACCTTCCTCGGGAAGGACGAACAGAACAATTGGACTGCAACGCTAGACACACGGTTCTCGGACCTGAACGATCCCTGGGTGGCGGTCACGCTCTTCAAGCTGACAGAGCTGATGGAGCGCAAGATGACTGACGGAATGCTCGTGGGAGCTCTCACGCTCCCCGGGTCGGAGAAGACCTCATACCAGAGTGTCATGCTCACGAGGGAGGTTCTCCGTGTGATCGGGAAGGCAATCGCCGAGAACGCAACTCCCGAGAACTTCCGCGAGACGCTCGCGCGAACAACCATGATCGCACAGGTCGCGGGCACCAGGACGCAGAGTCAGGCGACTCTCGCCCAGGCCTGAACTGAACGAACTCGATGTGCGTGCGCTCTGCGCGCGCACCCCACACGGCCCCGATTCGACGCAAGTCGAATCGGGGCCTTTCTTTTTCCACAGATTATCCACGCTAGTATCCACCACTTTTCCACATATCCACCGAAATATTGACAGTTTATTATGCACTGTTATGATGGCGTGCTGCAGAAAGGTCTGCGGCTGGCGCTTAACTTGGCGTTGAGGGCCACAGTTCTTAACAGCAGTACGGACAAAGGGGTATCAGAATGAGGAGATATGCCTCCCAGACTCGGCACCGAAGAAGCGAGAAGAAGATACGGAAGATCGAGGTGCAAGCGGAACGGGCCATCGTGGCGCCCGTCCGCGACGAGTCGGGGATGTATGAGGTAGAGGTCAGGAACGGCACTGCCGAGAACATTCGGCAACGCGGGGTCATTGACCTCGAGTGATTCTCATCGTCCTGCCCAGACCGCTTTTCACAGAAAAGCGGTCTTTAATTTCCAAAGTTTTCAAGGTTCAACCTAGGTTCAACCCAGGTTGAACCTTGAAAAGGAAAAACCGAAGCGGTGAGCTTCGGCGTTATATCGGATATTGCATTTATCCTAGAGTGCCCGGGGATTAGATTTATTGTCGCGCGGCGCCAGGGCGCGTAACAATTCGTATCCCTTTGGGGTAATGTAATATAGGGAAAATGGACCGCTTCGGTGCGCGCGATAATACTTATCTTGCGTACCGAGTTTTTGAAATCGGAGCTTGGACATGTTGCTTTCTTCCGGGACATGCTCATGTATTGATTCGAGAGCAAGTCCAGGATCGAAGTCTCCATTTTTCCTTGCGATTTTTTGAATTGCGCACAGTATCCGGTACATCCGTCCCTGTTTCTTTCGGGCCTGGTGGAGTCCGTTTGAAGGCGGCTGTGCCAATATCTGCCTGCGCAGTTCATCCTGCTCCTGCAGGATCACCTGAACGGTTGCCTCCCGAATCGACTCTATGGTGCGGATGTTGGTTTGCATTCTTTCCTGCCACTCCTTGAGCGCCGCCAGTTGTTTTCGCGGCGATGGATTATTGCTTAGCAAGAGCATTTCTGGCTTGAGTTCGAAATCATGAGATTCAGCAACTTCTTCCGGAGAGTGTCCATCTGCCGCGTCCTCGAAGACCGCAAGAGCCAACTCAAGTCGCTTCAAGAAGCGATCGGGCTTCATATTCTCTGGAGGCGCGAGGTAGGTTGCATAACAGAGATCATCAATGTATATGAGAATATATACACAGAGAGGTCCTCCGGGCACGGGCGCTCTGCGTTGTTCCGAGACGCGTATTCCCGATATGCCCGAGACATGTTCGCCTCGATATGGCGCACCATCATGCACGAACAGCGTACACTCGAAGCGCGAACAGCGCGCATAACAAAGAAGTTCGGCGAGCTTCTCTCGGAGAGAATCCGAGACAGGCTCTACACCAAGGGGGACCATTTTGAGCAATGTCACGAGTTTCCTCCATTCTTTTCAAGAAACCATGTTCGTTGCGATACTGCCACGATGTGGAATCGTCTGTCAACGCCCCGTGGTAAAGATCCACCAGCTTGGAATCATGGACTATTGACAAAGTATTTCCAATAATTTAGGATTTTGCGCATATTGTTCTTTTCGCGCGCAATATATAAAAACGGCAAACTCTCCTGTTGCGGGTATTAATGAGAAGTATCGTGTATCGTTTAGGAGAGTAAGATGAAAGGTAAGCGTAAGTGGGTCCTGGCCGCAAAAATGGAAGACGCGACAAGGCTGGAGGAAGTACTTTCCGCCTTCGCGATGCTTCCAGATGCGGATGTTCGCCTCGTGATCATGAATTGCGTAGGCGTACAAATTGACATGCGCTGGACATGGGAAACCGTGGACTGCGCAGAAGAAATAATCGAATCGGACCCTCTAATAGGGGCCAGATTCGAAGTCGAATACCAGGACCAGAGGATCAAGATCGCCAATTCGGAAGAGGCGATCTTGCTCGAGGAGGAGGGGTACACACCGCTCGATATCGACGATCTCGAGAAGATCGTTGCATCGAGAGGGGAAGCCCTCCCCCCGGTGTTTGAGTTTCCGACACCGGAGTATGTTCTTGAGTCCCGTAGGGGAAAGAGCGGGGAATTAATTCCTGCCTTCCTCTACATCGTCTGACTGACGGCCAATACAAAAAAGCCGTAATTGCGCGCGCAAGAAGCCGCCCGACTCTCGGAGGAGGGCGGCTTTACAATTTATGGGTCGCTTGGTAGTATGGCGCCAAGCTCGACGAGAGCTTTTTATTGTCGCTATGGCGAAAACTTCGGTAAAGGTTCGCGCGCTCAAATCTCCAAAATACAAGAGCCGTGTCGTGCGGCGCTGTTTCCGTTGCGGGCGCAAACGCTCATACATGCGTACATTCGATTTGTGCCGCATTTGTTTCCGAGAGCTTGCAAACGAAGGCAAGGTTCCTGGCGTGAAAAAGTCCTCGTGGTAAATGAACATGGATCCGATCGCAGACATGATAATTCGAATAAAGAATGCGGGTATGGCTGGCAAGCCGACAGCGCTCGTTCCCTATTCGGAGCTGAATTTTCGTATTGCCGAAATCCTCGCGCGAGAAGGATATATTCAATCGGTCGCGCGCCGAGGCAAAAAGATGAAGCGCTCGCTCGAGATAGAGCTTGCGTACGAAGCATTTGGCGCCGCGGCGCGCGACCGACGACATAAGATTACAAATGTACGCCGCGTATCGCACGTGTCGCATCGCATGTATCGCGGATATTCGGCGCTGAAACACGTTCGCCAAGGCTCTGGAATTTCCATAGTTTCAACCCCAAAAGGGCTTCTGACTGATACGGAAGCGCGAAAGGCAAAGGTCGGGGGCGAAGTGCTAATCGAGGTTTGGTAGAAATTTTTATCATGTCACGCATCGGCAAAAAACCAATTACCATACCGAGCGGTGTTACTGTCACAAAAGACGGCAGGACGCTCGCGATTAGCGGTCCGCGAGGCGTACTCGCGAGAGACTTTCGCGACGACATAGAAATCTCTATCGATGGAGGGGAAGTGAAGACCGCTCCGATTGCGGATTCGCCGTTCACGCGGGCTCTCTGGGGTACCTATGCTTCACATATCGGAAATATGCTTGCGGGAGTGACGCAGGGATTCAAGAAGGTTCTGATTCTTGAAGGGGTTGGTTATCGCGCTGAAGTGCAGGGAACAAATCTAAAAATGGCTCTCGGTTTTTCGCATCCAGTTGTGTTGTCGATACCGAAGGGTATCACAGTGTCCGCAGAAAAAAATGTGTTGACTATCGAGGGAAACAACAAAGAAGAAGTCGGGGCATTTGCCGGAACGATATATCATTTTAAGAAGTATGAGCCGTATAAAGGAAAGGGTTTCCATTATGAAGGACAGACCCTATACCGCAAGCAAGGCAAGAAAACTGCCGCATAAGTAATATATGTCCACATATCACATGGGTACATCGAGAATAGAAGCCCGTTCGCGCCGACACCGTCGCGTGCGCGCGAAGGTTGCAGGAACAGCCGCTCGCCCGCGCCTTTCGGTGTATCGGTCAAATCGAGATATGTCGGCACAACTCATTGATGATACGCGGGGTGTAACATTGGCATCAGCTAATAGCGTTGCGGTAGAAAAGACTATTGCAAAAGCGGCGAGAATAACAAAGACTGATAGCGCGCGGGCTATCGGGATGGCTATCGCCAAAGCCGGCAAGACGAAAGGAATATCGAATGTAGTTTTCGATCGGGGAGGGTATCGGTATATTGGGCGAGTTCAGGCGCTCGCGGAAGGCGCGCGTGAGGGGGGTCTCGTTTTTTAATGAACATGGAAACAGAGCAAGTAAAGGAACAACAGAGTGCGGTTACGGGGGCCGCGTCTCGTCGCCAACGAAACTCTTCGGCACATGGACAGTTGGGCGGAAATCGTCGTCCCACGCGCCGTCGAGGCCCCGATCGCGGAGATCGACCAGCTCCTGAATTCGCGCAAAAAATTCTCGGAATCCGCCGTGTCGCGCGCGTAGTCGCCGGCGGAAGACGCTTCAGCTTTTCTGTGGCGTTGGTGCTTGGCGATAAGCAAGGGCGCGTTGGGGTAGGTCTTGGAAAGGCGGGCGACACATCACTTGCCATCGATAAGGCGACAAAGAGCGCAAAGCGCGCCATGATAAAGGTTCCCCTTACGACTGATCGTTCAATTCGTACGGAGTCTGAAGCCAAATACGCCGCGTCCCGCGTGTTCTTGAAGCCAGCTCGAGGTCGCGGACTCGTTGCTGGAAGCGCGGTGCGTAGCGTGCTCGATCTCGCTGGCATTACAGATGTTGATGCCAAAGTGCTCTCGAGAAGCAAGAATCAGCTCAATAATGCACGCGCCGCACTCAAGGCGCTCGCGCGACTATAGCGGTAGCGACTACATAACTGCTTATGCAAATTGGACAGCTAAAACGAAATACGGCGCGCAAAAAATCTCGGCGTGTTGGTCGCGGCGGCAAACGCGGCACCTTTTCTGGGCGCGGCACCAAGGGCCAAAAAGCCCGCGCGGGCCGCAAACTGCGTCCCGAATTGCGCGACATCATTAAAAAAATCCCCAAGTTGCGCGGGTATCGTTTTACTTCTATCGAAGTGAAACCATTCATATGCTCGATCGCTTCGCTTGATGCCTCGTTTGCATCAGGCGATGCGGTCAATCCTGCTACACTCGTCGCGCGAGGTCTTGTGCGGTGCCACGGCGGTCGCGTGCCTCGCGTAAAAATCCTCGGCCAAGGTGACCTCTCAAAAAAACTCACTGTAAGTGGGGTTTTGGTCTCGGCTTCCGCGCGCACGAAAATTGAATCTGCGGGTGGGACCATAGCACAATGAATTACTTTTTAGAACGGCTTTCTATAGTGTTTGGCGATCCTGCCTTGCGGCGGCGCATCGGCATTACGCTCGGCATTTTGATACTATTCCGTTTTGTTGCGACAATTCCCATCCCTGGTATTGATACGACGCGCCTTGCCGAATTTCTCTCGGGAAACAGCTTCTTCGGACTCTTGAACATCTTTTCCGGTGGCGGGCTCTCTAATCTTTCCATCGTTATGTTGGGCGTTGGCCCATATATTACCGGTTCGATAATCATGCAGCTTTTGACCATCGTCTTCCCGAAAGTAAAGGAGATGTATCAGGAAGGCGGCGAAGCTGGAAAGCGCAAGTTCACCCAATACTCTCGATTGCTTTCGATCCCGCTCGGTTTGTTCCAAGGTTTCGGTCTGCTCACTCTGCTTGGCAACCAGGGCGTATTGATTGACCTCTCGCTTTTTGAACGCGCCGCGAACGTAATTGTCATCACTGCCGGTTCAGTTTTCCTCATGTGGCTTGGCGAATTAATCACGGAGTATGGGATAGGAAATGGGGTTTCTTTGCTTATCTTCGCGGGTATTGTCGCCGGCATTCCAACGACACTCTCCCAAGTTTTTCTTACATTCGATATATCACAGATCCCTCTATATCTCGGTTTCCTTTTGCTCTCTATAGCTATCGTTGGCGCTATCGTGTACATCACCGAGGCCGAACGGCCGATACCGATTACATATGCTAAGCGGGTGCGTGGAATGAAGGTCTACGGGGGTGTTTCCACATATCTCCCAATTCGCGTGAATCAAGCCGGCGTAATCCCGATAATTTTTGCACTCTCGCTTCTCTTGTTCCCACAGCTTGTTGCAACTGGCCTCTCGCAGATGAACAGCGAGGTCGCGATCAAGATATCTGATTTTCTCTTGTTCTTGACGACTAATCCATGGGTGTATTCGATTACTTATTTCGTGCTTGTTTTCGGCTTTACTTATTTCTATACTGCGATCACATTTGATCCCGAAAACATTGCCGAAAATCTACAAAAGAGCGGAGCCTTTGTTCCGGGCGTTCGTCCGGGTCGTCCGACCGCTCTCTATATCAATCGCGTTTTGACACGGCTTACGCTTGTTGGGGCGCTCTTTCTTGGAGCGATCGCCGTTCTCCCGCTCATTTTGCAGGCAATCACCGGCAATCCCGCGCTTGCTATCGGAGGGACGGGCCTTCTCATCGTTGTTTCTGTCGCACTCGAGCTCCTGAAGCAGATTGACGCCCAAGCGACGATGCGCGAGTATTAGTCAATGGACTCGAAAACCTTCATATTTATTGGTCGTTCGGGATGCGGGAAAGGCACACAGGCTGAAATTGTTCAGCGAACGCTTTCCGAACGCAATGGTGCGGATCGTATTTTTTACCTCGAAACTGGCGCGGCGTTCAGGGAGTTTATTGGCAGGGGCACCTATGCCGCAAATCAAGCAAAGCGAATAATGGAGCAGGGAACGCGTCAGCCTGATTTTCTCGCAATTTGGGTATGGTCACACATTTTTCTGGAGAAAATTTCGGGATCGGAGCATATAATCATTGATGGAACGCCGCGCTCGCTCCCTGAAGCGGAGATTTTTGATACGGCACTTCGTTTTTTTGAACGCAAAGAGCGCTATATCATTTATATCAATGTCTCACGCGCCTGGTCGCTCGAACGGCTCCGAGCCCGTGGGCGTTCTGATGATCTTACAGACGCTGGAATTACTGCGCGAATGGAATGGTTTGAGAAGGATGTAATGCCCGCTGTTAACTATTATCGCAATAATCCAGAGTACCACTTTATCGAAGTGAACGGTGAGCAATCCATCGAGGCGGTTGCGCATGACATCGCGGCGGCCGTTTTCAACGGCTAGAAACTATGCCGCCGCGATCGATGATAAAAACACCCGATGAGGTGAATATTCTGCGCGAAGGAGGCAGGCGTCTCGCACGAATACTCTCCGCTGTTGCCGCGCTCGTCAAACCAGGAGTTTCCGCGCGCGAACTCGATGACCACGCCCGCGCGCTCATCCATGCAGGCGGCGATCAGCCGTCATTTCTCAATTATCGCCCCGCGGGAGCGCATCGGTCGTTTCCAGCCGCGTTGTGCGTTTCTGTCAATGATGCGGTCGTACATGGTATTCCGAGTGACACCATATTGCAGGAAGGGGATATAGTTGGGCTCGATCTTGGTATCAAGCACGGCGGTCTTTTTACTGATGCGGCCTTAACGGTCGCAGTCGGCGCGATTGATGATGCCGCGCGAGCTCTCATCGATGCGACGCGAGAGTCTCTCATGCATGGCATTCAAGCGGCGCGCGTCGGCAATACTGTTGGGGACATTGGCCACGCTATACAAACATTCATTGAGCCGCTTGGCTATGGTATAGTACGGGAGCTCGCAGGCCATGGTGTCGGTTATGCCGTGCACGAAGAGCCATTTGTTCCAAATTACGGCAAGGCGGGCAAGGGAATCAAGTTGTTGCCCGGTATGGTGTTAGCTATCGAGCCGATGGTGAACGAGGGCGCGCCGCATGTCTTGCTCGGCGAGGACAAATTTACATTCAAAACAAGCGACGGCAGCCGGAGCGCGCACTTCGAACATACGATCGTCATTCTCGAAGATGGACCTGCGGAAATACTAACTAATGAATCATAATGTCTATGCCGGTATCGGAAAAAGACGAACGAGTCGTTATCATCATGAAGCCGGACTGCGTTCAGCGCAGCTTGCTCGGCGAGATTATTCATCGCTTCGAGCGCAAAGGACTTCGTATTATCGGAATGAAGATGGTCCAGCTCGGTGATGTCACGCTGGAGGAACACTATGCCCATCACAAAGAAAAGAATTTTTTCGAATCCCTGAAAAAATACATGAAATCATCCCCGGTCGTGCTGATTGTTTTGGAAGGCATAAAAGCAATTTCTTCTGTACGGATGCTCGTTGGGCCGCTTGCTGGACATGAAGCGGCGCCCGGGACGATTCGCGGCGATTTTTCACTAGCTCTGCCGACGAATATAGTTCATGCATCTGACAGCGCCGAATCTGCCGCCGCCGAAGTTTGTCGTTTCTTTAAAGACGACGAACTATTCTCATATCGCAAACCGGAACATGACTACATTTATGGCGATGCGCGATAGCATTGTAAAGTGTGGAAAACTCGTGGATGGCACGTGGACAAGTCCACGGAAAATCTACTTATTTTATACTTGACTTTTTTTGCGCGGAATTTAGCCGGTGATATACTTGTAGTAGGTTGCTTGGAAAGCTAACCAATCATAATGCAAATGGGAGTCCGATATGTTCAAGCTTCCGCCTCGGCGGAACACTGAGGACACCCACCTAGCCACTAGGGCTAGCGTACCATGCGACCTTGCCTTAGAGAAAATCCGCCCTCCCGGCGGGTTTTCTCTTAATATGGTATGAATCTGAACATCAAAGTGTCGGTTCGTGTATAATAAGATTCACGATGCCGCCGAAAGCAACGCTCACATTCTACGGAGGCGCCGGTGAAGTAACCGGCGCAAATATATTATTTTCATATACATCGCAAGAGGGCGCGACGACTCGCATATTATTTGATTGCGGTCTCATTCAAGGCGCCGTAGTCTATGATGAGCGCAACAGTCAGCCGTTTGCTTACGATGTCACCTCCATCGACGCGCTGTTTGTTAGTCACGGGCATATTGACCACAGCGGCCGCATTCCGAAGCTCGTGAAGGAAGGGTTTCGTGGCGTTATCTACTCAACGCCGCCGACAAGGGCAATCGGGGAGCTTATGGTCGTGGATAGTCGCGGCGTCATGATGAAGGAGCTGAAAAGGCGGAATATACCGCTCCTGTACGACGAGACGGATATTGGACATACGATGGCGCGGTGGTCGTCAATCGAATATCACGAGGAAGTATCGGTTGGGCCTATAACCGCGCGTCTCTTACGGGCCGGCCATGTTCTCGGTTCTGCAATGGTTGAAATTACCTATCCGTGGGTCGGAGGCACGCGCCGTAAGCTTGTATACACTGGCGATCTCGGCGACCCGCATAGTCTCCTGCTCGAGGAGGCCGAATCGCTTGACAACGAGCCCGACTATGTAATTATCGAAAGCGTTTATGGCGATAGAGTGCACGAGGGAAGGGATGTGCGGGCGCACCGTCTCGAAGATGCGATAGAGGATACCGTGCGCCGCGGTGGCGTACTGATGATGCCGGCATTTTCGGTCGAGAAGACGCAAGAGCTACTATTTGAAATGAATGAGATGGTCGAGCATGGGCGAATCCCTCCGGTTCCGGTATTTTTGGATTCGCCACTCGCGATAAAAGTAACGCGCGTCTACGGTCGCTTCAAAAAATATTTCAATAAGGATGTGAGGGATATTATTGCCGCAGGAGACGATGTTTTCAAGTTCGCGCGGCTTACCCTATCTCTCTCGACCGAACAGTCGATTGCGATCAACGATGAACCGCTCCCTAAGATAATTATCGCGGGTTCAGGAATGTCGAATGGCGGCCGCATTGTGCACCATGAAAAACGGTACTTGCCCGACCCAAAAAGCACCTTGCTCTTCACTGGCTATCAGTCGCCACGAAGCATGGGACGGCGCATACAAGAAGGCGCGAATGAGGTCGTTATACATGGCGAGTCTATTCCAGTTCGTGCTCGGATCGTTACTATAGGCGGCTATTCTGCACATCGGGATTCCGATAATTTGCTTGAATTCATCCACACTGCCGGCGACACGGTTCGCGAAGTGTTCGTCGCGCTCGGCGAACCATCGTCGTCGCGCTATTTGGCACAGCGCATGCGTGATTATCTTGGCATTAAAGCCATCGTGCCTGAACGAGAGAAGGAGATTATTCTTACATAACACATATGCACTTAGATCCGAAGAGACACGAGCACTTGAAGGTAAAAATCTGCGTTTCCGGTGCCGCGGAGACTGGTCACTGCGGCGATACTGCGCTGGCGAATGCAAAAGCTCTCGGCAGGGAGGTTGTTTTGCAGGGCGCCGTTCTTGTTACAGGGGCAACAACTGGCTTTCCACTCTGGGCTGCTATGGGCGCAAAAGAGGCCGGTGGCATATCGCTCGGATTATCGCCCGCATCGAGCGAGCGTGAACATTCAATGGTGTATAAACTGCCGCTCGAATATCTCGACCTTATTATCTACACCGGCTTTGGTTATTCCGGACGCAATCTGTTGCTCACGCGAGCATCAGACGCCGTAATCGTGGGATGCGGACGCATCGGGACAGTGAATGAATTTACGGTCGCATACGAAGACGGGAAACCGCTCGGCGTTCTCGAAGGAGAATGGGAGACCGATGAAGTCATAAAAAACATGATGGAAAAAAGTCATCGCAAGAATGAAAAGGTACTGTTTGACACGGAACCCGCGCGGCTCGTGTCGCGCCTTATCGAAATTGTCCAACGAGAAAAAATGGAAGGGAGGCGAGCATACAGAACTCCCGAGAATATTGAGTCGTCGAGACAGGACGGTCTTATCTTGTAACCTCGATTATTCGCCCAAAGGAGGCGGGCGCGTGTTCAGCAAGGTGCGCGAGCGATTTTCGGTCTAGACCAACCCCTCGCTTTTTCAGATGGTCGATAACCTTGCTATAGGAGGTGTTGTGTGATTTTGCAAGCGCACCGATCTTCGTTTGCCAAAGACGGCGAAAGTCCCCCTTCTTCTTGCGGCGGTCATTGAATGCGTGCCTTCCCGCATGCATGAGCGCTTCGCGAGCTAGGCGCTCTTTAGCACTGCGACCAAAACGATACCCCTTTGCTTCCTTGAGGATTGACCGACGGCGCTTTATGGCGATAGTTGCTCGTTTTACTCGCGGCATAATGATTAATTGGGGAGATAACGGGATAATTCTTTCGGCGGGATCATATGAAGCGTCTGCGTGCGCTTGCGGCCGAGTTGTTTCGAGCGGCTCGCCTTCGCATTGAAGTGATTCTGTCCCGCGCGGCGCGCGATAAGCTTGCCGGTTCGCGTGCGCTTAATTCTTTTGGAGTATGTCTTGTTTGTTTTCATCTTTTTTTGCTCGATCTCGCTCAATGATGACCGTAAGTCCTTTCGGGCTCTTCTTGGGACCATCGGCTATTTTGTAGGGTTCGGTAAGTAGACGCAGGATGCGGTCGAGGCGTTCTTGATGAAAGCCTGCCTGCATGTACTTTGCTCGCCCTCGCAGATACAGGTCGACCTTCACGCGATGACCTTCCTTTAAAAACTCGGACGCCTTTTGAGCCTTCAGTTCAAGGTCGTGCTCACCCGTGCCGATCTTTACTTGAAGCGACTTTGTCTCGGTCGTATGAGTTTTTGCCTGCGAACCCCGCCTCTTCTTTTTTTGCTGGTACTGATATTTGCCGAAGTCCATTATCTTGGCCACCGGCGGCACAGCGTTCGGAGAGATTTCAATAAGGTCAAGGCCAAACTCTCTCGCCTTGGCGAGCGCATCATCGCGCGTGAGTACGCCCAGATTGCCCGCCTCCTCGTCGATTACGCGCAATTCATGAGCGCGAATCGTTTCATTTATGCGAATCTCATCCTTCAATGTGATACCTGAAAGACTACATAAATGCACCGAAAAAGTCAATAATCGCGATGTTGCGTTTTGTTGTGATATGAGTAGAATGTCGGTTGAACGGCCCCGGCGGAAGTGGGGCCGTTCGCTGTATAACAATGGTTACTTTTGACTTAATTAAGCAATCCAAGAAATCGCGGGCACGCGCGGGTGTCTTACGCACGCCCCATGGCGACGTAGAGACACCCGCCTTTGTGGCCGTGGGAACTCAAGCGGGGGTGAAAACGGCGACCCCGGAAGAAGTACAGTCCTGCGGCACGCGGCTTTTGATAGCGAACACTTTTCATCTTCACTTAAAGCCCGGCGAAACAATCGTAAAAAGACATGGCGGCATTCATAATTTTATGCGATGGGATCGACCCGTCATGACTGACTCCGGCGGATTTCAGGTATTCAGCTTTGGGTTTGGAAATGATCTCGGTGTTCAAAAGACAGGGCCGTCCGCAAAGCGTGACAAAAACTCCATACTCGCAGGAGATATACCCAAGCAGGTTCGTATTACTGAAGACGGGGTATATTTTCGTTCGCCTATTGATGGCGCAAAACTTTTTATCGGGCCGAAAGAATCTATACGAATTCAGGAGCGATTGGGCGCGGATATTATTTTTGCTTTCGATGAATGTCCCCCTGCGCAGGCGACTCGCGGATACTTATCTGATTCGGTGGCGCGGACGCATCGATGGGCAAAAATCTGCCGTGATTCTTTACAAAGCGACCAAGCCCTCTATGGGATAATTCAGGGATCGGCGATTCAGTCGCTCCGCGAGACGAGCGCGAAGGTGATACGCGCGCTTGGTTTTGCGGGATATGGCATCGGAGGCGATCTTGGCGCCAGTAAAACGATATCGCGCAATGTGCTCGAATGGACGGTCCCGCATCTAGATCCACTGCGGCCGCGGCATATTCTCGGTATTGGGCACCCAGACGATCTACCCGCCATCATTTCAGGCGGAGCAGACACTTTCGATTGCACAGCGCCGACGCAGTATGCACGGCATGGCGTTGCGTTTACTTCTCGCGGGCGTATCGATTTGCGAAAAAAGGCGCTCCTTGGGAGCAGGGCGCCGCTTGATCCGCGTTGTCATTGCATAACATGCGCGGGTTATACGCGCGGGTACATCGCGCACCTTTATCGTGCGAACGAATTACTCGGTTTGCGGCTTGTAACACTCCACAATCTCACGCATTTCAATACGCTCGTGTCGCGTTTACGCGCGGCGATACTTGAAGGGAGGCTATAATATGGAAAGTGAAAACCCCCACCCGTCGGCTCCGTAGCTACATCTATGCTTGCCCTAGGGACAAAGCAAGATGTTCACGGGACCAAAAGTAGACAGGAGGGGGTTTATGTTAAAGGAGGAGAGTTCTTTGGGGGATTACCGACATTCGTGATGGCGCATTGCGCCGCCACGACTCGACCGATTCCCTGACAAGCGCTTTCAAAAGGCCTGTACCGATAGGCTTGAAGCCATATCGGTACTTGTTCTTGCCACTCTCCTCTTGGATCGCATCCTCGAGAGTGGCATGGTCGCCGCTCGCGATCATTATCAGCATGTCGGGAAAGAGGTCTCTCCCGAGAGCGGCAACGGCAAAGCCGTTCGGCCCGCTACCCATCTCGAGGTCTGTCAAAAGCAGGCAAGGCTGCCTACCTTCGAATTTCAGCCTCCCAAGTTCTTCAATTGCTTGCGCTCCATTCTCGCAAGCAACTACATCAACACGAGAAGTTGATGTAGTTGCCTTGACGATGTTCTGGTACATTTGAAGGACCATTATCGTGTCGTCGACGATTACGACAATTGGTTTTTCGAGCTCGATGTCCATTGCAGAATCCCCTCTTTTCAATGTATCGAAAGTGCTGGTGCCGAGTAAAACGCTATCACGAGGAAATGTTATTGTCAAACACTGATCGATAGACTACAATACAAGGCGCATGTCAGCATATATCCAGAACAGAAAAGCATATGCAGATTTTGAATTTCTCGACACGTTCGAGGCCGGTTTGGAGCTATTCGGGCACGAGGTAAAGTCACTCAAAAAAGGGCAGGGCTCTCTTCGTGGGGCATACATCATAGTTCGAGGCAGAGAGGCATATCTCGTGGGCGCAACCATTCCGCCATACCAGGTTTCAAATATGCCACACGGTTATGATGAAGCGCGTCCACGACGGCTCTTGCTTTCCCAGAAGGAACTTATACGGCTTGCCCAAGTTGGCAATCTTCGTGGCTTGACAATCGTGCCAGTGTCTGTGTATAATAGAAGAAAGAAACTGAAGCTTGAAATAGCAATAGTTAGGCGCAGAAAGAAATACGACAAGCGCGAGGTTTTGAAAAAGCGTGCCGCTGTGCGCGACATCTCGCGAACCATAAAGCGCGTTTCCGAATGATGAATATCTTTTTTTATCGTGCTTCCCCGTGAATGTTCGAGCAATCGAACATTCACGGGGGATGATCGGTCTCGACAGACGGCATCTTGTTCGCTTTATGTGCAAGCCGAGTACTCCGGAAATTCTCGCTAAACTTCTGGAAAAAGATACGTGCAAACGCATCAAAACGAGTTCTCTCTCCATTGAGCGGACTCGCCCTTGCTTACGCATAAGTAAGCCGTCCACGCGAATGATTCTCGATAATTCGCATAGGGCGTAACCCATTCGAGATAGGGAAGCTACTCTGCTCTAGCGGCCCCCCGAATTCACAGAGCTCGGCAGTATACGATTTTTGTCGGTTTTCGACGGATACTGCTCAAACCAAAAGCCGACTACGCTTGTAGACACATTTCGCAAACACCGCCTGCACGCGGGTTCGATTCCCGCCATCTCCACAGACATAGAACAATCTAGAAGAATAAAAATGCCATGATTTTCATGGTGTTTTTATTTCTTGTGAGTTTAATCCGTGAATTAAAAATTTTATTCTTTTCGCTCTGTGCAATAAGCGATCATTTGTGAAAGTAACTCTGTACGATCAACCGCGCCACCCGCTAGATTGTGTGTTGCGTCTTTTATTTCACACACAAGTCGTTCTCGTGCCGATGTGGCGCCGGCAATAATTTTATCTTGAGACTCCTTGGGTACTATGGTATCATCCGTGCCTCGAATAAACACAAATGTTCCGCTGTAGGATTGTAACGACGATAGAAGATTCTTTTCGTTCGGCATAGTTGAAAGAAGCGGCTTAGTGGTCGTCGAGCTCTTTCCACAACCACTTCCGATCATAATGACCGACTCGGCTTTTTGTAATAATTCGGGCAAAGCAAGAAGGAGTGTCCCGCCAAATGAGTTGCCAACAATGATAATCCTGTGCTCGTCGGAAATGAACCCTTCTCGCACGCACGCAGTAAACCCTCTTTCTATATCTTCGCACTCTTGTTCAAATGTTTTACCCGTAAATGCTTCAGGAATGTCGAGCGACAAAGCCCCATCCAATCGAGCAGTGTTGATGCATATAAAGTTATAGGAGCTTTTGCGGGCTGAAATAAGTGATACATCCCACGAATCGGACGCATCAGGGTTATGTAATCCATATATACCCTTTAGAAGTACGACTGTGTTAGCGCTTGGCTGTAACGATTCATACCAAAAAACTTCTATTGGCAGCGAATGAAAAGATGATGAGAGAGAACTTTTTCATGCGTATATTGTAACAAAAAAATCCCCCGACTGTCTCAAACTCGGAGACAATCAGGGGGCGTTCAACGAAACTCAGGTTTTGGGATGAAGGGGTCAGGAGCCTTCATTTTCTCTGCCCACTACGATCAACACGGTCTTCCTGTGGGTCTTTTTTGTTTATGATATACTTGTAATCGACGAAGTCTTTACTCGTCGGTACTTAAGGAATATCAAAAAATATCCGCCAAAAACGAAATGAAAAAAAGTGGGGGGGGATTGAATTATCTTGATATATGCCCATTGAGTCTTCGAAAAGTAGTGAATCCGTTGAATCCGAGATTGAGTTGACGCGCCTGGATGTTGCCGCCGAGCTTGTCCGCGCTCGAGAGGATTTGGCGACTTTTAAGAACGAGATGGCGACAGGGGAAGCAGATCGTGAATTTTTGAAGAAGCGCATTATTGCGCTTCGAGAGGAAGGTCTTTTTTCCACGCCGATGAATGATATCGTAGCACGCATAGAGGGAGCGGATGAAGTGTGGCGGAACATACAGTCGTGTGCCGAAGAAATTTTAAATCCTGAAAACCATGCCGAGTCCCCTCGTTGAGCTCGCGATGAATCGTCTCGCAACAGGGAAAAGCCTTTCACCGAAAGAAGAGCTGGAACTCCTTCGTTTGTTCCTTGCGAGTCTCCGCAGTCTGCGCGCCGACCTAAAAGAGGCGCGCCGCATGTCGTTCATGGCCTCGCGATAAATTCATTAATCTTACGAATGCGCGCGAGCTTTCCACTTTTTGATTTATGTAGTATAATTCTACAATTCTATGGCCGCAAAAAAGCCAAAGCAGTCTGGATCTTCGCTTAAACAGTTCAGCAATCATCTTGTTGCCGCGCTGCTCATTTTTTTGTTGATTACTGGTCTCTATTCATTTTTAATCGAAAGCGCGCAAATCAAGGAAGAAATCCCCTTATCTCAAGTTGCCGCCGATATCATTTCTGGACAGGTTCGGCAGATTACGGTGCGCGGTGATCAGCTCGATATAGTTTTCTCTGATGAATTAACGAAGCGATCCAAGAAGGAGGCCGAAAGCTCATTTTCGGAGACTCTTGCGGCGTATGGTATTACGCCGCAGATGCTTGCCGATGTCATAATTCGCGTTGAAAATGAGTCCGGATTTGCCTTCTGGTTTTTCAACCTCCTCCCCATTATCATTCCTCTTATTGTCGTGCTTTTCTTTTTTTGGTTTTTGTCTCGACAGGTTCGGTCGTCCGGCATGCAGGCGTTTACCTTCGGTCAATCTAAGGCGCGCATTGTCGACCCTGGAGACAAGAAGCAGAAAATTACATTCAAAGATGTCGCTGGCAATGAAGAGGCAAAGGAAGAGCTCAAAGAGATTGTTGATTTCTTAAAAAACCCCAAAAAGTTTTTAGACATCGGTGCCCGCATTCCAAAGGGCGTTCTTCTTATGGGTCCGGCTGGATCTGGAAAAACACTTCTTGCGAGAGCCGTCGCTGGTGAAGCAGGAGTGCCATTCCTCTATCTGTCGGGTTCGGAATTTGTCGAGCTCTTTGTTGGTGTTGGGGCATCGCGCGTGCGGAGCCTGTTTGAGATGGCGAAAAAATCATCCCCCGCGATCATTTTCATTGACGAGATCGATGCGGTTGGGCGGCATCGCGGCAGTGGATTGGGTGGAGGTAACGATGAACGAGAGCAGACGCTCAATCAGATCCTTGTTGAGATGGACGGTTTCGAGCCGAACGAAAAAATCATAGTGCTGTCTGCGACAAACCGCCCGGATGTTTTGGACCCCGCATTGCTTCGTCCCGGACGATTTGACCGCCGTGTTGTTATTGATTTACCCGATCTAAAAGACCGCGAAGCAATACTCAATGTGCATGCCGGAAGCAAGAAACTTGCGGAGGATGTGGATCTCACCGTAACGGCGGAGAGAACACCAGGATTTTCGGGCGCCGACCTCGCAAATCTCATTAATGAAGCGGCAATTCTTGCGGCGCGCGAGAATCGCTCCTCGGTTAGCCAATATGACCTCATTCGTTCCATAGAAAAAGTGATGCTTGGCCCCGAGCGCAAAAGCCATATTTTCAGCGAACGTGAAAAGGAAATCGTCGCGTACCACGAGACAGGGCACGCGCTCGTCGCCTCGGTGCTCGAATATGCCGACCCTGTTCATAAAGTAACGATTATCTCGCGCGGGCGGGCGGGCGGCTATACCCTGAAGCTCCCCCTCGAAGAACGCAGGCTCAAATCGCACAATGAATTTTTGGACGACATTGCAAGCTTGATGGGCGGCTATGCCGCGGAAAAAATGGTATATGGGGACATTACGACCGGCCCCTCCAATGACATATCCGTGGCGACGGCTATCGCGCGAGATATGGTTATGAAATATGGAATGTCCGAGAAAGTGGGACCGGTTTCATTCGACGAAACGACCTTTAGCCCGTATTTCGGCAGAGGGGCATTCAGTGAGAAAAATTACTCCGAGGAATATGCGGCTCGCATCGATGGGGAAGTGAAATCGGTCATGGAAGAGGGTTTCAGCCGCGCGCGCACCGTGCTTGAGAAGCACAAAGACGCGCTCGATGCCATCGCGAAGAAGCTGAAAGAAGTGGAGACGCTGGAACGAAAAGAATTTGAAGAACAGCTTATCCTTCATGGCATCGAACCGAAGCGGAAAAAGGAAGGTGCGATCCTGGGGGGATTGGTTTGATGCGTCCTCTTTTATTTCTTATACTCTGAATATCCGTCCGTAGCTCAATGGTAGAGCAGTCGCCTTATACGCGATTGGTTGTAGGTTCGAGTCCTACCGGACGGACAGGCATTTGCAAACATATCGAATCAAAGGCCCATCCTATTCAAAATGGGCAGTTGATGATGGGGAGGATATTCTTTCTTTCTGCAGGGGATGTTCTTTAAGGTCGGGGTCTTCGTCAAGTAGACGCGATGCTTCCGACCGCGCCGCCTCGACCAATTTCAAATTTCGTATCGCTTCCATGCCGATGTCGGAAATTCCCCATTGCTTTCGGCCAGAGAGTTCCCCGGCTCCTCTCTGTGTCAAATCGAGTTCCGCGAGCTCGAATCCATTCTTTGCGGTTACAAGCGCGCGCAAGCGCGCGTTCGTTTTTGCGTTTCCGGAATCGGTGAATAGATAGCAATATGCCTGGTGCGAACTGCGGAGAACTCGCCCTCGAAGTTGATGCAGTTGAGCAAGACCAAATCGTTCTGCTCCCTCAATGATGATGCAGGTTGCGTTTGGCACATTGACGCCGACCTCAACGACTGATGTCGCAACGAGAATGTGCAACTCGCCCGCGGTGAATCGCGCCATCACCGCTTCTTTATCTTTTGGCTTGAGTTTGCTGTGAACAAGTCCGATGGCAAATTCGGGAAAGATTTTCTCTCTCAACCGCTCCAGTTCTCTTGTTGCGGAGCGGAGATTAAGGGCGGGCTCTCTTGACTCGTCGGGATCGTCGATTCTCGGACAAATGACATATGCTTGCCGTCCGCGGACCAATTCTTCCCGTATGCGCTGATATACTTCGTCACGGCCTGATGGAGTGACGACCCGCGTCGTTACCGGCTTGCGGCCTTTCGGCATATCGTCGAGAAGTGTGAGGTCGAGGTCTCCGAAAATAGTGAGCGCGAGCGTGCGGGGAATTGGCGTAGCGGTCATCGATAGGAGGTGTGGCACACGGGAATCTTTTCGGACGAGAGAATTTCGCTGTGCGGTTCCGAATCGATGCTGTTCGTCAATAATGGCAAGTGCGAGATTCTTAAATCTGATATGTTTTTGAATGAGTGCGTGCGTGCCAATAACAATAGGTATTTCACCGTTCGCAACCCAGTCAATAAGTTTCTTTTTTGAAATATGTGTTGAGTTCACGGGATCTATTTTTGAGGGATACTTGCGACATTCCGAACCCGTAAAAAGGCCTACTGGTATGCCAAGGTGATGAAAATATGAAGTGAACGAGGCGAAATGCTGACGGGCGAGTATTTCGGTCGGCGCCATATAGGCGATTTGAAGCCACGCGCCTGGTTTTTTTTCTGACGCGACGATTGCATGCGCAATCGTCGCGGCGACTGCAGTTTTTCCAGAACCAACATCGCCCTCTAGGAGGCGACACATTGGTCGGTCTTTTCCAATATCTTCCAAAATCGTTTCGATTGAGCGTTTTTGGGCTTTCGTTATTTCGAAAGGGAAGCGCGACAAGAAATCTTCCGCGCGGCGGCTATCTTTTTTTACAGCGAAGGATTTATGTGATTGGTAAAGTCGCTTATCGCGCTGACGCGCCAGCTGAATGAAGAATATTTCCTCGAATGAGAATCGCTTGCGCGCACTTTCTGCGTGCGTTTGCTTCTGCGGCCCATGTGCCCAAATGAGAGCGGTTTGAAGCGCCGGCAAATTGTAGCGTGTAAGGATATCGGTGGGGATCGGATCTTTCAGCTCGCGAATGAACCCACTGCCGAGGACTTTCTGAATGCGGTGATAGAACCAGCTTGAGGTCAGCCCGCGCCGTTCGTGGTATATGGGATATATTATGCATCGGTCTGTGGTAAAGAGGCCGACCGGCGAAACGGCACCATCCCCGCCGGTTTGGACGACGGTAGGATTGGATAGCTGTTTTGTCTTGTCGCGCATGGCTACCGCGCCGGTTAATAGAACGGTCATTCCGACGGGGGCGAGTTTTGCCATGTACGCTTGATTGAACCAAACGACCTTCATCCTTTCTCCTGCCGCATCTTCGATGACGGCTTCCGCCATCGGGACGCGAGAACGGAAAGATTTTCTCGGCTCGTTTTTAACGACCGTTCCGCAGACGGTTACCATCTCCCCTTGCCGTGCTTCGCCTATGGAAATAATCCTCGTCTCGTCTGTGTACCGTGCGGGCAGATGAAAAAGAAGATCTCGCAGGGTAACGAGCCCCAATGTGCGCAACCCAGCTTTCTGCTGAGGCGAAAGTCGGAATATTTTTTCAATATGGTCGTCCGGCCGCATTAGGTCTTGCCGACTAGATCCGTCCCGGGCTTCAGATTCGCTGAGCACAACTTGAATTCCTTTGACTCAAGAATGACCCACCTGCCCTTGTGGGACTCCTTTACGCTGAAATTGGAAAGCGCTTGATTGATGGCAGGCATACGACCATTGTGAACTAGTTTCTGGAGGAATATTGGTAAATTGGCATATTTTCTTCCAGCGTGTCTTCAGAGATGAAAGGACGATATTTTGCGAACATGAATGCGCCAAGTATCGTTATGGCAATAATAGTGAAGAGTACTAGTCGTGTCCTCATGCGCGTAGTATATCATTACCTTCCTCTTTAAAATATTTCTCGATAATGGCTATGTCTTCCATATCCTTAGGGCGGCGCATTTTCCGCTTCCATTCAAGTGTGTACGATAACCGAACGAATGGCAGACCATCGATCGTCTCCGCGGTGCGTATCATTTCTTCCGTTTTAGTCTCGATATACGGGCAATTTTTCCAGATGTCTATGTTACCAATGCGGAGATGACAACCATTCTCGGCGACGGGATATTGCAATGAAAGTTTTTTCCAGAGGGCTTCAGTGACTATGACATCCAAATCGCCTAGCCTTATCAAATTCCTTATCGCAAGGGGCCCACTTCCGGTGATAGCGTATGTTCCCGAAGGTAAACTAAGTGCTCGAAGTTCATCGGCGAATTTCATAACCAACATGCTAGCAGAAACGGAAGCATTGTGGTATGGTTCGATTGATTTCTCTAATTGTTCCTTCCAATACAGAAAGGGGGCTTGATGTCGATGTTGCTTAGTGAAAGCGAGATCGATCAAAGGATGCGGGAATGGTATCGCGAGAGTGCCGCCTATGAACTCCGAAGCATCCGCGAGCGGAGTTACCACGGGGACGTGCGCCCACTCCTTCGTCGGTTTCGTGACTACTGCTTGAATGCGGCTATTCCCATAAATACCCTTGGCACGAACGAGCGCGAGCTCGAGACTGCAGAGCGCGGGGGGATATTGTGCGAGGCAATGTTTTGCCTCGAAATATTGCGCCTCACAAGGCGTAGAATATCGGAGCGCTATCCCCGACTCGTATGGCACATGGGGGCGCAGTTTCTAATCGAGCCGAACAGCTCGACAATGAGACGATTCGGCGAGGCCATGCGAGGTGTCTCGACAGTGCGGATAAGAGCACACTATTTGCAAGAGATACAACGCCTTCTTCGAGATGTAGCTGGGCGCTATACAGATATTGGCGCTACCCATGTGGAGATGTCTGAATATAAACGATGAAGGAAGGTATGCCTGAAAGGGGGACCATATGCCCACGATCGGTCCGGGCACCATTAACATGCCAGCGTGTCTGTGTAAAACGGATAATAGCTGGCAGTTTCTGGAACCGGAAGAAATGGGAGCGAACTGCCGTGAAGGATTGCGGCAGGAATGGTTCACCTGTTGCGAATGCAGACGACATGCTGTCTGCATCTATAGCTGGGGCGTTCCTGGCTATGTGCTCGCCGTAGAAAAAGATGGGGAAGGAGGGGTCGGCGAGTTGCGTCGCGCTGTGGGCATGCTCATAGCAATGCTCACGGATATATTTGCCATAAACGGGCGACTATACCAGGCATCCTATCAAAAGTGGTGGGATACCGCATGCAAGAGAGCATGCGCGCCGCCACGGTCAACATACGATCAGTTGGATTGCTGGCGGCGGAGACGATTTCGGAAGCGCGTGAAGCCATACAGGCTTCCATATGCGCTTCGAACATTGCAGGCGGAATCAGTGCCGGATGCTATCATCTGTTTTACCTGGCGCACGACCAGGCAAGATTCATTCGGCTGGCGTGCTATTGCTCGAAAAAACGAAGAAGTGAGGAACGCTTCGCCGAAAATACACGAACTAGAACTATAGGCAGATTAAAATCCCAACCTCCTCCTGTTGCAACCAAACCCCTGCTACCAGCTGGGGTTTTGTAATTTCTAAAAAAATTTGTGGATAACACGCTGTCTAAATTATGATTTAATGGTGTTAATGGTGACTGTCCCCGTTTATCGTTTATCCCGTTTATCCCATCCGCTATCTGCTCATTGCCATGCACAGGAGAGGTTTAGTGCAATCCCTCGTTGGTCGTTACCCGAAGGCCGACAGGGTGTGGGAGTGAAATGCTAAACCTCGCCTCTACATTCTACTTGTTTCTGTCTTCATTGCTGAGACACAAAATCCAGTAGATTTTCTCATACTGGGTGCGGGGGGAGCCGACAAAAAATGGAAAGGAATTTTTGGTTTTGCTTCGCCGCTTCAGACTACAAAATGAACATTTTCATTATATCATTTGTGGTTATTTAGCGTTGTTCATTTCTCCGTCCTTGCGGCGAGACGAGGCGCTTCCTCTCCGAGTTTGGCGATAGCTCTAAACTCTGTGACTTC
>CAZPGN010000003.1:0-82510 GCA_964586635.1 uncultured Candidatus Saccharibacteria bacterium
ATAGAATACCTCTCACTGTTCGTAACTTTTTCATATGGTTCGTGGTTGCATTGAACATAACATCGCAATCAACACAACAAGGTTTAGAAAAAAGTATTTAGCTTGCTATTAATTTTCTCCGTAATCGACAAACTATAAATACACAAACAACCGAGCGCCGCACAAAAGCGTACTTGCTGTGTTTCTATAATTGTAATCATTATAGACCCCTATAGGAGAAATAGCACAGTAAACTTATCCACACTTCTGTGGATTGACTAGTGAACTACCGAAATAGGACGCTCTTCTATGTTTGCGCTTTGTTCAAAAAGCTCGTTTTGGGCGAGACGAAACCAATCGCAGAAACTTTTCACTCCATCGCGAAAAGAAACACGTGGTACATAGCCAAAGCTCTTACGCGCCTTGCTTGAGTCAGAAAATGTCTTCAGCATGTCTCCTGTTTGCATCGGCATTAATTCTATGCGCGCCTTTTTCCCAAGATATTCCTCCAATAACTTAACAAATTCGAATATATTAACAGGGGAGCCGGCTCCTAGATTATATGGGCCTGTTGCAATACCTGGTGTTTCAAGGGCTCCAACAATTCCGGACACAATGTCTGAAATATATGTAAAATCCCTCATCATGTTGCCTTTATTAAAGAGTTGAATAGGCTCGCCGAGACAGATAGCCCGCGCAAATATAATGGGCGCCATATCCGGGCGACCCGAGGGCCCATAGACGGTAAAGAATCGGAGTCCAATACCAGTAATTCCATAAAGATTGTAATAGCTCTCTGCAAGCGCCTCATTGGCAATTTTGGTTGCGCCGTAAAAAGAGCTAGGGGAATCTACCCGGTCATTTTCGGTGAACGGTGTCCTCTCGGCATTTCCGTATACCGAACTGGAGGATGCATATACAACCTTAGCGATTTTTAAAGCCCGAGCGAGCTCAAATACAGATAGGGTACCGAGATAATTTGAATGCGCATATGCCCATGGATTGTCGATAGAATATCGGACACCGGCCTGCGCCGCAAGATGCACAATATGTCCTATAGAATGTCTTTTACAAATGTCCTTTAGCGTTTCGTGCCGAGTGATGTCCAATTTGTAAAAATTATAGAGAGGGAAGTGAGATAGCAATTCGTTCCGCTTCTCTTTCAAGCGAACATCATAATAGTCATTTAAGTTATCCACACCCACCACTTCATATCCTTTTCCAAGAAGCGAGCTGGCGGTGTGGTAACCGATAAATCCGGCGGAACCTGTTACAAGGACAACTCCCCTACTGCTTTCCGTTTCCGCACTCATGCTATGGGAAGTATAGCACTCTGTCAGCAGTTCTTCTCAAGCCACTCCGGCGTAATGAATGCAAAAATCTCGGGGATGCGCTCGAATCGCGGTATCAAACGAATCTTCAGCTTGCCATATAGACCCGACAGGCGATCGTCTTCGAATCGGTGTCTGCGAAGCGAGCGGAGTATTCGTAGGAGATCCCATCGCAGGCCGGCCGCCGTGATGAGGAGCAATTCCTCTCGTGATATCGCAAACTCGCCTCGATACCCCACCAAAAACTCTCGCACTACTAACTCAATGTCGCCAGATTCACTTCGCTCTGTGATGAAATTGGATACGAGAGATACGAGCGTGTTCCCAATATCCCACACGAGAGGAGCGTGCGACATCTGGTCTATGTCTAGGAAGCAGGAGAAACTTCCGTCCGCGCGATAGAGGCCGTTGTTGACATGGAAGTCGTTGTGCACGATTCCCGAAACTCTGTCCGATGCATTTACTTCCGATGTATCGACAAGCGCCATGATTCGCTCGATAAGCGAAATGTTCTCTCTGAAGCTAGCGCACACTTCTGGGAACGCGCACGGGTGATCCGCCAGAAGCGTTTCCCGAAGACCATTATCCCAGAGCGTCCTTGACTCTTCATAGGGTTTTTCGAATGGGATGTGCTCCAGTATTGTCTCTCGACGCCCGTGACCTAGAAGCCGTCCTTCTCTGTGGAATTTCCCAAGCGCCGCACCGGAAGATCCGAACTCTTCCATGCGTCCACTGAAGTGCTCCCCAGAACAGAAATCAAGCACAGAGAAGTAGCTATCGGTTGCCTCGTCTTTAAAAACGAACTGCGGATATTCTAGGGCTCTCGCCTTGGGATATACGCGAGGCAACGGCACGCCGCGCTTGGCGAGCAGTTCGCTCACCTCAAACGCTTCCTGAAGCGCGGTTCCTGCAGTCGCGCTCTTGGCGCCCGGATCGTTATACCAGAACGATTCCTTCACAACGACCGCCCTGCCGTCTGCGAGCACTGCGCGGTACACGCGACTCGACAATGTCTTCTCTAGAAAGCGCGTGATTGAACCAGTACGAACAAAAAGGCCGTACTGGTCAGAAAGAATAGCCGTAATATTCTTGGCTTCATGCAATTCAATTGGTCCAAGTGAAACCGGTTCTGTTTTCGTCAGCATGTGTTAATTCTCGATAGATTCTATTATTCAAATTGAGGCTTGCAGGAATGATTTGCATATTCAATAACCCATCTTCGGACTTTGGGGTCGTGTCGAACGCTGTTTATCGAGCAATAGTCTTGCCCGATACGCGGGTGACGCCCATATGGAGCCCCGAGAATAGTGCCAATGATGGCGCGTATGACATTTCCATGGATAACATACGCTAGATTACCTCCCGGATATTCGCGAGCGTGCGACTCAAGAACGGGCATTACGCGGCGGGAAACATCTTCAAAATTTTCTCCTCCAAGCGGAGGGCGCATGTCTTCTTCATTGCCCCATGCCGCAATAATTTCAGGGTACCGGAGTGCAAAATCGTCCTTGCTCATACCTTCAGTGCCGCCCTTGCTGCGTTCGTTTAATTCCGAAAGTTCTGCGTAGGGAATTTTTGGCGCATATTTCAGAATGGCGGCGGCGGTATCTATCGCACGCCGCGCCTTGCTGGCATAGAGGCGGTCAAGTCTGGTATTTGCCAGATATCGGGCGAGCAATTCAGCTTGGTGTCTCCCCTTTTCTGTAAGCGGCACATCGAGACCGACCCCTTGCACAATGCCGAGGTCATTAGCGACGCTTTGGGCGTGGCGAATAAGAATAAATCGAGTGTCGTTGTCAGACCGCATTTCTTTGTGCGAATAAAAGCTCTGCGAGGGCAAAATCATTCGGCGTGTCTATATTAAGTGAATCTTCTTCTGACATTACGACAACTCGCACGTTCGTTCCAATCGAGGAATTCTGTTCGAGTATGGTGCTCGGTCGAATGACATGTACGCAGGAGTTTTGAATGAATGCCTCCGGCAATTTCTGTCGGGGCGATTTCACCGCTTCCTTAATGTGGTGATAGTCTTCTTGAATAAACGGTTCGATACGACCGTCTTCTGTGCGTTTCCATGTCTTATACGGATGCTCGCGAACAGGGCGCACGGTGATGACCGCATCCGTTTCGGAGGACTCCTTGAAAAGTCGTATCGCATCCTCGATATGCGCCGATGTCCGCAAGGGGTTTGTCGGCTTTAACTGCACCAGCGCATCCGGCCGGTATCCCTCATGTTCCTCGAGCCACAGGAGTGCGTGGCGAAGCAAGCCAATGCTTTTCGCATCGTCAGTGGCAAATTCCGCGGGCCGAATAAATGGAACCTCGGCGCCATAGATGCGCGCCGCGTCCGCAATTTCAGCGCTATCGGTGCTTATGATGACGCGATTCACAGATGGCGCCTTCCGCGCCGCTTCGACCGTCCAAGCAATGAGCGGTTTGCCCCCAAGCATGCGGATATTCTTTCCGGGCACCCCTTTCGAACCACCGCGCGCTTGTATGAGAGCGAGTACTTCCATTTCCCTATTTTCCGAGTTTATCGGCGAGCGCGTAATTCACTTTGACCGCCTTTTTCTTCTTATTCGATTCGAACGCGGCGGCAACAACGAGCATCGTTTCCACCGAGCGCTTGAGGCGAATGGGTGAATCTTTGTATTTCATTTCTCCTGTAAAGAGTTTTTCTAGATGCTTGATCTCGTGGAAAAACTCATCTGGACGCGATTTCGTGATAACGATTTTTTCTGGCTCCTTACCGCGCAGCAAAGAAACAACCTCATCGGTAGTTTTCGACACATCGTTATCCCAGAGGAGCGAGCCGTTGCCAAATTGCATTTCCACAAATTTTTTCTTTGGCTGGGTAATGACATCCTGCGCGAGGCGACCAACCACGCCTTTATCAGTCACGAATTGCACAAAGAATGAGCGATCGTATTCGGCTCCCTTCTTCGCTTTCACGATATCAATTGTGGCGGATACTAGAGCAATGCGGCCTGCACCGAGCACATGCGCAAAATGCTGCCAGATGTTAACGCCGTGCGAATGTTCGGCGCCAGAACCGCCGCCACGCTCCCAGAAGCCGAGATAGGTATCATGCGGCCCCTCAAGCCACGGATGCGCCTTGAAAATATTTTCCCAGTGACTGCGGAACTCGCAGTCTATAGAAAGAATGTCCTTAAATATCTCCCTAGAAATAATGTTTTCGGCGGTCAGTGTGTTTTCAGCAAGCAGATGATTATAGCCAACGACTATTTTCGTCTTTGGATGCTTTAGCGCTTCCGCGATGAACTCCTTCAGACCTTTCAGTGTCGGAGTACAAAGCGGTTTCTCAATCTGTAAAACTTTCGGTGCCTCTTTTTTCAGAATTTCAGTTGCGAGTTGCATGTGCGTATCGGGAGGCGTGCCAACCATGATGACATCAAACCCGCCAATCGGCATATCTTTAAGCGTCGCGAGCGTGACGCCTTCATCCCATGCGCCATAGCGTTTCGGATACAGCTCTTTTTTCGTCCGTTCAAGCGCTTTTTTGTCGGCGTCTACGAGCACGACTTCCCAGCCTGCGCGACGCGCCGCTTGCGTCAAGTGATTTCCGATTGAACCAGCGCCGAAAATTTTTGCTTTCACTGTCGCCATAGTATTTTTCACTGTCTGATTATTTGGGTAACATGCTCCACATTACATCTTCGATATAATAAGCGTTCGTTCGGAAATGAAAACCGACATTTTCATTTCGCTCTCTCGCTTGATTATACTCTTTCATTATCATCGTCAAACTGGTGTCTCCCCCAGTTCATAAGCGTGGTCTTGCGCCCATCGCGATTCATATTCGCTATCTTTCTGTCGATATAGAATGAATCGCCGCCGCGGCTTGTGGTCGATACTTCCTCAAAGATCGCGCCGATCGTTGTTCCGAAGCCATGCCACACGCCGCGCGGCACCCAGAGCGTGTCGCCGGGAAAAAGGACTTTCTTTCTGCCTTCGATCTCAACTTCAAGTTGTCCGAAAAGCATCTGGAAAGTTTCGTCTTTCCCTTTGTGATAATGAACAGGATTCCACTGTCCTGGAAGCTGGATAATGAGTTTTTTTGCGTACTCTTGATTAATACACTCAATAATAACGCATCCGATTTCGCCAAAACGTGAAATACCGTAATGGTGGGAGAGCTCAACACGAAATTCATGCCCTACCGGAATCCTGGCATTATTCAACATTCCACGAACAGCGCGCACCGTCGAATATATGATATCGCGCTTCAGTCTGCCACCCGAGATAATGCCGGCGCTCACAGCTTCCTTTGCTTCGTAATCCTTGTCCGCCAGCGTCCCGTCCTTGAATTCTCCGCTCGAAAGCTGGCCATCTTGTATCGGGAATGCAAAAAAGACATCCTTGCGGCGGATTTCGCCACCCTTGCGTAGCGGAGTTTTTGCAAATACACCACGCTTCAGCAGAAACAGGTCTTTCTTTTCCTCCGTCGTAATTGGTCGGCCGGTGTGCATCGCCGCATCGATCGAAATGCCGCAAGACATCACTGACTCTTTGTATGAGTCTAACCACGCTTCAATTTGTTTAGGATTTGCCGAATACGCATTCAGCACAATCTCTGCAGTCGGAATGCCGACATGCTTTTCAAAAATACGCGCTCCCTTGGCATATGCAACGCGGATAACATTCGGGTCATCCGGTTTCTCATGCGTTGAGAATCCAACAACGAGCTCCGGATAACGATTGCGCAAAAGCTCGATCTGGTTTAGATGCAGTTTCTCGCAAGGGGTCGGATACACGGCAACGCAGTGCATAAGCGCGAAGTGCACCCCGCGATGTTGGAAAAAACTGACCACGCGATCGATCTCTGCTATCGAGAGACCTCCCGTTGATGCTATAACAGGCTTCCCCGTCTCCGCGATGCGCTCAAGGAGCGGCCAATCGAGCGCGCTGCAACTTGCGACCTTCACGATATCCGCACCGAGCCTCTCGATAAGGTCTACCGAATCCTCATCAAACGGCGTGACCATCGCCGAAAGATTACGGCGGTGCGTCTCGTCTATCAATTCCGCAAACTGTTCGTCAGATAGCCGCGTCGAGAGGAAGCGCTGGACATGCTTATTCTCCTTATTGCCCAACTGGTCGGGATGAACGAATGTGTCGAGATTGCGAAATTGGAACTTCATAACGCCTCGAATATTCCGTTCTTTTGCGATACGCCCCATCTCGCTGATTATGCGTTTTCCATGGTCGATCTTTCCTTGGTGATTGTTCGCCATTTCGAATACGAATAAATCGTTGAAGTCAAATGTGCGCCCATTGTCTGTGCCCTTCATATGTGTTGTAGTGTTTGTTCTGCTGACGGCTTCTCTGTCGCGCAACTATATGAAAAGATGCCCATTAACGCAAGGCAGTCTCCCATTGTAACGACAGGGAACGCAAAAAGGTTCTATCTGGCGGCTTTTTTGAAATGATACAGACCGGTAGCGCCGGTATGTGGCTGTTCCCGTTCGACTGTTACGATATGTTCCTCTACCCATCGAATAAACTTCTGTATGCGGGCTGGGTCGCGCGGAAGTCCTGCATCGCATAGAACATTCGGGATGCGCCGTTCAAGATCTTGCAGAAGACGGTTGCCGAGTGACCAGCTCTGGTCGATGGTCTTCCATGAGAGCTCCATGCCAAGACGTGTTGCCCACGCTTCATATTCGACGGGTGTCAGATAATGCAGGTCTGCGAGCGTGATGGGGGCGTCGAAAAGCAAGCGCAATGTCATCAAAATATACCCTCGCGGATTGAGCCAATTTGGAGAGGTTACGATGATTGAGCCGCCTTTTCTCACGAGCTTCTTGAAGAGCGAAAGCATTCTAAATGGATCGTCTGCGTGTTCTAGCGTTCCAACCGCAAGCACGACATCGAATGAGCCCTTCATCGCATGAACATCCACGCAGTCGAATGAAAGATTCGGCCGGTTGTACAAATGCTTGGCGACCTTGATGGCTTCGGGCGAAAAGTCGATGCCAACAACCTTCTTCGCGCCGCGGCCTGCAATGTGGTAGGCGAGCTCGCCCGTCCCACAGCCGACATCGAGCACTGTTTTTCCTTTCCAGTTAAGCTCATCCAAAATGCCGATTTTTTCGAGGGTCACTTTCGTGTCAGCGAACAATAGTTTCGTGTAGTGTTTGCTTTCACCGCCGGCGTATACGCCATCATAAAAGGCCTTCAGGTCTTTGTTCGTTTTCGGCTTTGGTGCTTTCTTTTTTATCGCCATAGAGATTCAAGAGTATATGAAAGGGCGCGAGCTACGGCAAGGCCATGCCGTGTGTCTTAAGATAGAGGAGGTATGCCTCTATCTTGATAAGATCTATTTCGTAATCAATATCGGAGGAATAGATAGGGTCCACGATGAGCGGATAATTGCGAGCGCCCTCCAGACGATGCCCATCTACGAGGGTGCGGTAGCTCGATATCCACATATTTGCCGCATGGAAAAACTTTGGTTTCTGCTTTTTCGAATAGTACTCGTAGTGGAGGTCGTTCTGCCAAAATGCGATGGTGCCGTCCTCGGCAACATTCCGTATATTGAATGGATGGTTGATGGTGTCCACTTCGGCAACCGAAACGACTGAATCTGCATCCTTCTCGAATGCAAGCAATAATCCCGCGTCTATTTGCAGGGGTGTTACAAGCGGCGTGGTCGGCTGAAGAAGGACCGTATAATCTGCCGTGTAGCCCTCTCTCTTTTCAAGCAGAAGCACAGTGTAGGCCGCCACATCGATCACCGAACTCGTATCTTGCGCGAGTGAAGCGGGTCTCATGAACGGAATTTCCGCCCCAGCCTTTCTGGCCGCATCGGCAATCGTCTCGCTGTCGGTAGAAACGATGACTCGGTCGATCCGCGCCGCGCCCTGCGCGGCGCGGATCGGATGGGCAATAAGAGGGAGGCCCATCAGAGAATGGATATTTTTGCCAGGAAACCGCTTACTGCCTCCCCGTGCTGGAATAATAGCGATACATTTCTTGTCTGCAATTTTCCCCATGCTTATTTTGTCGCGATGAATTTAAATTTGTATCCGAGACCGAGCTCGTTGATAGTCCTCTCTAGTCGCTTCACTTTCGCGCCATCTCGCAAGAATGCCTGAAATGCGGATGGGAGAAATTCCGTTGTCTCATTTCCGAATGGGTCGAGAAACTGAAAATAGTTGAGGAGAGAATCCTTTCCGGACACGAATGTCTGAAGCTCTACCTTTGAAAAACCGACTTTGTCCTTGAGCAAATAGGTGAGGGTTTTTTCGCTGAAGTACGACACATGCGCCCTACCCGTCACCGTGCGCGCTTGTTCGTGCAAAATCATGCAGACAAGACCCATGATATTGGGACATCTTCCAAGGAATATGCCGCCTGGACGCAGTATTCGAAAAACCTCCCTAATGACCGGAACAGGCCGCGGGAGATGTTCGATTACGCCAAACATTGCAACGACATCGAAACTTTCTTTCGGGAATTTGCACTCATTCAGAAGTTTTGCCTCTACGGGAACTCCCATTTTTTCACGAGCGACCTTTGCCGCACGCTCGTTCAGCTCAAGCCCCTGCACCTCATAACCACGCTTTTTTGCCTCATGAAGAAAGAGTCCGAAAGAACAGCCGACATCGAGTATCTTGCCGCGAGGAATACACGATTTGATGGCGCCGAACACGTCGTCATAGAGCTCCTTATCCACCTCCTGTTGTTTCCCGCTCGAGAGAAAATCGAGGGCCTTTTTGTTAGAAACCGCGTCCTCGTTATAAAAACGGACAACGGCGTCTTCTTTCATCTGCGGATTAACATATACAAGCGAACATCTATTGCATCGCACGAAACTGAAGCCATTCTTTGTGAAGACTTCCGTATACTTCTTCCAGTTGCAGAGACGACACGATATTGCCTCGACAAGCTTTTTATGAACGCGTCCCGTCTTCTGGTCAATAAGCGCATCTAATTCAGAATCACGCGCCTCAAAGAACTGGTTCCTCTTTGTAAGCTTGTCGAATGTGGACATAAAAGCATCGCGCGCGATTATTGTTTTCGTGTTGATGGCGGCACGAGGGGCGTCTGTTGCAAGACTCCGAGCACTCGTTGTCCCGTTGCGGGGGGCTTCGGTTGGTTCATTTGCATCGGAACCTTTCCTCGCTGGAATGTCCAACGGATGTGCGGATGCACTATATCGCGATCGATGTGTTCGCGCGCCACCATGATCTTTTTCATCATGCGCTCGATGACTTGTTCTGTTAAGAGATGCGGCATAAGACCAAGGTCAATGAGGGATGTATTTTTCGCATTGAAGTAGTGTTCTTCAGATTCGACTCGCGGATTATCAGTATGCTCCACGGAAACTTTGATTCGAAGACTCTCGCCAACCTCCTTAACTTTTTTTGCGAGGTCTATGATGCTGAACATTTCCGTGAACTGGTTAAAGACACGAAACTCGCCGACTTTGGCTGGATTTGACACGGCGATTTCAATGCACTTAATAGTATCGCGGATATTGAGGAAGCCGCGGCTCTGACCGCCTTTGCCATAAACTGTTAGCGGTATTCCGGCAACAGCTTGCGTTGCGAAGCGGTTCAGCACCGTGCCAAACACTTCATCGTAATGGAAGCTCGTCAGGAATTCGGGGTGGAAATCGGTCTCTTCCGTCTCAATGCCATACACAATCCCTTGATTGAGATCGGTGGCGCGCATTCCCCAGATGCGACATGCAAACTCTATATTATGGCTGTCGTGCACTTTTGATAGATGGTAGAAGGACCCGGGACGCTTTGGATAAAGCATGCGGTCTTTGCGCCCATTGTGCTCTAGCTCTATCCACCCCTCCTCAATGTCGATATTCGGCGTGCCATATTCTCCCATCGTTCCCAATTTAACTAGATGAGCGTCAGGACAATGCCGCTTCATGGCGAAGACGACATTCAATGTGCCTGATATGTTGTTCACTTGCGTATGCACCGCATTGAGGCGAGAGTGCATCGAGTAAGGAGCAGAGGGCTGTTCCGCGTAGTGCACTATCGCATCCGGGTGAAATGCGCGAAAGATGGTGTACACAAAGCGATGGTTCGCGGCAATATCCCCGACATACAGCTTTATCGGCTTTTCGCCTGAATTGTTCCATAGGCGAACGCGCCGCTGGAGTGTAGGAATATGGAAGAGCGGGGTAACGCCCATCTCTGCCTCCCACGCGCGTTTTGAGAGATTATCAACGATGGCGACTTGATGGCCCCTTCGGGCAAAGTGCATCGCTGTCGGCCATCCCAAATATCCATCTCCGCCCAGAATAATGATGCGCATACTGAATCGTTCCGTTACGCTAAATTACATCGTGTGCAAGCCGCACTCTCCCCCAACATTTGTCGTGCCGCCAAATCGTCCCGCACGCTCAAACTGGCCTTGACGACCGCCGCCTGCTCGAACCTTACCTTCTGTGGTGCATGGCTTGCATCCGAGCGAGGCATACCCCGCGTCGTAAAGCGGATGATAGCTTAGGCCATTCTCCTTTATGTACGACCACACATCATCCTTGTCCCAAAACGCGATGGGATTCACTTTGACTATCTTGCCTGGTTCAAAAATGCGGATATTCTGACGATATTCAGTCTCGTCGCGGCGCAAGCCCGTGAACCACGCGTCATAACCCTTCATCGCGGCTTCGATGGCGGGTATCTTCATCTCACAGCATTTGTACTGGTCATTCTTGATGAACGAGTCCCCGTAGGCGGCGTCAATCTGTGCGCGTTCTTCGGGAGATGCGGTTACCCAGCGGAAGTTCATTCCGGTTTCTTTTACCAAATCTTCCCCGAATTGCATCGTTTCCGGAAATTCATAACCGGTATCAATGCCAATAAAATGAAAATTAGGATCTATCGCCATGATAAGATCCACGAGAACGCGAGAGTCCTTGCCAAATGAGCATGCGACGAAGCTTTTCGGATGCCTCCGAATCGCATTATCGATAATAATCTTGGACAACTCAACTTTTTGGGTGAGATTCATATGTGTTTTATCTCCTGCCAATTAATAATGTAGCCGCGCATCGCGCAAGCATTTGTCGACTACAACAGTTATACCATCCCTAAAGTTACATCCACAATATAGACAGGGTGCGTAATCCGTGCGGAAGTAAATACGGCGCCCCTTGCAGGAGGGTCGAAGGGGTCAGGAGCCTTCATGCATGATATACCCAATTAATGCCTCGTTCACCGCGCACCGATGTTGCTGATACGGTCTATCACGTAATCAACCGCGCAAATGCGCTGAACGAACCGCAATCAGATGAGGAGCTTGCCGCACTACGGCTTGCTGTCAATCGTGGTCGACCGTTCGGAAGTGACAAATGGCTCGAGCGCTGCGTTGAACAGTTCAACCTGCGTTCGACACTACGCAACCGTGGTGGGCAGAGAAAATGAAGGCTCCTGACCCCTTCATCTCTCGCCGAGTATTGCCGCGGCAATCCGCGCGCCCGCTGTGCCGTCCACTTTAGAGCACTGCTCTCGCACCAGGCGTTCTCTTCCGGAGCGATCGATCGATGGGTCTTCGAGGTAACGGTCGATCCACTCCACAAGCTCTTCCTTTGACTTCGCCATGTGTATCCCTCCCGCGAGGAGTCCGCGGGAGTAGTGCTCGGTCTCGTAGCGGCGCGTTGGCGTTTGGAACGGACCTTGCCCGTTTCGCACTTCAAATCCAATATTGATAATTGGCTTGTCAAAGAGCGCGGCATCTATCGCAAGACTCGATGCATACGAAACAAAAAGCGAAGCATGATAGAGCGTATTCTTCAGATGGCGCAACTCATCAAACCGCATGTCCCAATCCATTCCCCGCAGAGCGCCAAATCGCACGCCGGGAATATCGTAACGGAGCCATGGCCGTTCCGCGTGCCGAGCATCGAACGAGTCGTTCGGGAGAAAGCGCACGAAGAAATTATATGGTCTTTGCGCCCGTTTCTCCATCTCGTTATGGAACAGATCTATCATATCCCAATCAGAATCGCTCCATGTGCTTCCCATTGGGCTGAATACGACAAGCGGCAGGCGAGAATCCATTTTAATTTTCTTAAAAAAATCCTCTCTCGAAATAATTCCATCGGTATTTGTATAGTCATCGTATTGAGGAGGACCCGATACAACGATTCGCTCCGGCTGAATATCCACAAACCGCAAGGCGTCCTCCAGAACGAAATCACTTGGAACTATCAGTGTGTCGGGATGCAAACGCACCGACCCGCGCGATGTTGTTTTATCCCATGAGTTAATGAAGCCAATAGTGCGAATGCCGCGCGCTCGCGCCGCCCGAAGCATGCTTGTCTCTATGTCACTGAAGAGATTAGATAGAAAGACGCAGTCTGGTTCATAGCGATGAAAAACATCATCAAATGACGATTCCCAACAGAGACGATAATCAAGGAACCGAACAAATTGCCGCACCGCAGGCCGGGCAAGGAGCATGGTGGCAAGCGAACTAGCCATATAACGAAGGCGGTTTCGGCTTTCTTCGTAGACAAGTCGCTTGTATAACCGCATCGTTTTCGTCTGTATAAGGTACTGTCGTACGAATTCAAAAATCCCATTCAAACGCGACAGCCGTGGCTTTTCCACTACTTCGTAATACAGATTCTGGTGGTCATATTCAGCTCGATAAAAATCAGCGCGTTCTTTGCTTTTTACAAACAGCACAACACGCGCACCTGAATCGAGGAGAGCGCCGAGGATATTGGTGCGCAGAATGCTTTTCGCTTCTACGCCAACCAAAATCGATATGAAAATTGTTTTTTGTATTGCCAAGGTCTACGCAACATCCTCAAGCTGGACCTGCTCATCTTCTTCAAGCGCACGCTTCAGCTTCTTCCCGACTATTTTCGAGATATACTCGGGTCCAATGCCGCCCTTAAACGGCCTTTTCAGGAGCAACATGTCCCTCGAGAGCGTCATCCCTTTTTCAAGCGCAGTTGCGGCAACAATGCTCTGTCCCGCCCAATTCCTGCCCGATACCAGCATTTCTTGGCGCCGTTTCTCTGGAATGACGGCGCTGGATTTTTCCAATTCTCTCACCTTTCGAACGAAATCATTCCATTCCGCCGGCGTAAGAGCGCCTGGATTGTCGAGCGATCGCGGGTCATTCTTATCGAAGGTCAGATGTTTTTCGATTATCGGGGCGCCAAGCGCAACTGCCGCGAGCAACACATGGTCGCCAACCGAGTGGTCGGAAAAACCGACAGGTATGGAAAGTATCTTTTCGAGATGCTTCATGCGATGGAGGTCTACCAACTCATATGGGGTCGGGTAGAGGGTCGTGCAATGCATGGCGATAACTCCATCAGCGCCCCCGTCCTGGAGCGTTTTTACCGCCTTAATCGCTTCCTTATCCGTCTGCAAACCAAAAGAAACTATGACTGTCTTTCCCGTTTTCGCAACCTTCTTAAGGAAGTCGATATTATGCGACTCGCCCGACCCGATCTTTATCACTGGACATTCAAGCTCATATGCCAAATATTCAAGCGCAACCTCATCATGCGGCGATGCGAACCAGTCAATAGCTCCACCACCGCGAAGCGAAACATATTCCTTGAGATGAGAGATGTCTTCATTTGACAGCTCCTTGTACTTCATCCGTCGATACCAATCATACCCGAGTTCCTTCTCATGCTTTTTTGCCGCGAATCGAGATACTATCAGTTCTGTTTTTGTAAACTGATACTTAATTGCGTCGGCGCGGGCCGCAATGGCCGCATTTGCTTGGCGTTTCGCTATCTCAACGTCGCCATAGTTCGTCACTCCGGCTTCGGCAATGATATATACCGGCTCGTTCGGGCCAATTTTTTTGTTGAATATACGCACTGATCTGTTCATGTTGATTGATACATTCGCATTTTACATATTGGAAAACAATACACAATCAGTCAAAGTTACCCGCGTCGAGTCAAGCCACTTTCTTTTCCAAGAGCCTCTCGTCGAGAGATAGTTTTTTTAGTATTTGAATGATTTTTTCGGAAGCGTGACCATCGCCAAGATGCGGTCGGGCACGAGCTATCCGTTCGCGAAATGCGCCATCATTGATGCATTTATTGATCGCGGCTCGAATCGCTTTTTTGCCCGCAGTAATGTCGAGAACATTGATATTTCTTGTTCGCCCGATCTGTCGAATCCCGATATTGATAGCCGGTAACTTGAAGTATGGCGCCTCAACGAGCGCGCTTGAAGAATTCCCGACAATGAAGGAGGCATTGGCAAGAAGGCCATGAAAGTCGAATGCTTCGATATTTTTATGGACATGAAGGAGCGGCGAACCTTTCTTTTCTTCGATCGCGCGAATGATTCCATCATATCCGGGGTCGGAACAAGGATACATGATAATTGCCGGCAGTCTGGCATATTCGAGCTCGTCCAGAATGAGCCGCATATCGCGATAATTTTCTTCACGGGACTTTAATGTCTCGGGGTGATATATCACGATCGCAAAAGACCCCGTCTCGGGCATACGATACTTCCGACAAGCATCTCTCGGGTCACGATAATTCTTGGCAACAATACGATCAACATACACCGATCCTGTCTCGTGGATACGCCACGGTTCTTCACCGAGCGCACGAAGAATTTTTGCCGCTTTTCTTGTTTCCGGAAAATGAATGTGCGCAAGCTTGGAAATTGCATGTCGCTGTGTGTCGTCTATATTCCCCGATATTTCTCCTCCTTGCGTATGCGCGACTGGAATGTTCTGCGCGATCGCAGCGAGCGCGACCATCAGGTGTTCGGCGCGGTCGGCGTGCACAATCACGATATCTGGCGCAAGTCGCTCGAGAGCTCGCGCCGCAAGAGAGAGACACTTCCCCAGATTCTCGGCTCGCGCCGCAGGTTCGTCGCAAACTCCCGTCCCCATATCCAGAACCTCGATCCTCGCTTTTGGAAAGAGCTTCCGCGCCTCATCCGCTGTCCTTCCGAATGTCGCCGATGCATGCATATCGGAAAGAAGTATCTGGAGTCTCAATTCCGAATCGTCCTCAATGAGTCTCATGAGTTTGACATATGCGCCCAACCCGCCGCGCTTGCCGGAAAACACGCACAGCGTGCGTGGTCGATTCTGTTTTTTTGCACTTTTTTTCATAGAATGGATGGCGTCACCCAACTGCTTGGCGAGTGTGAGCAAACCTGCGGAACCGTCTTGTTAAAAGCGCGATCAATTTCTTGTCGTCGGCCGTATATGACACGAGCTCGCCCCAAGCAAGAGGCATCAGGAAACCTCCTTGAACCAAATGCCGATAGACAAGCATGGTCGTACCCGTAAGAGCAAGTATTTCAGCAACAGCAGTCCCCAAAATGCCAAACAACGGAATGAAGGCAATCAAGAAAACAAGGCTCGCAATAGATTGCACAGCTCTCGAAATGAAGATAAATCGCTGACGCCGCCATGCTATAAGGAACGCTCCGATAAGCTTCCCGTATGTATATGCGGGAATTGATAGCGCAAGTAGAAGAAAGAGCGAGACAGATTCGCCAAACTTAGGGAACAGAAAATATACCGTGAGCGGAAACACGCCAGCTCCGAGAAATGCAAGCGCGCCGCCGGCAAGCAAGTAATACTTTCCGAGCACGCGCGAGAGCATTTTTGTATATTCTCTATTCTCGATCGTTCTCGGTATCAATGTCGCAAGCGTTTGCCGCGGGATGAAATTTTTCAAAAGGTCAACCGCCGTGTTTGCCACACCGAACACACCCACAGCTTCCGTGCCAAGAAAGAACTTCAGAAGCCATGGCCGGATGCGAACACCCGCATCGCGCACGAGCGTTTGCGGGATTTCCCATTTCCCGAAAGTTCGGATGATATCAGGCAATAGTGACCCTGACGCAGCTCTTATTTTATTCCAAGACCGCAACTGCGCCACGGTTGGACGCAAAAGAAATAAGAGTGCGACTATCGAAGCCGCGACCTGTGCCGCCACCACTTCAGCAATGCTCAATCGTCCGACAACAGCGAACGCCGCAAGTATCAAAGCTTGCGAGAACTTCTCTATCGCCGGCGCTTTCGCGGCGGTCCTGAAATCAAGCCGCAACTTGAGGAGCGTCAATGACAGAGTCTCGAGAGTCTCAATGATGAAAAGAATGGAGAGGATGCGGATCCAGAGGATTGCGTCAGGCCCAAACGAACTCGACAGGTACGGTGCTATGGCGAAGGTAATCAAAAAAGGGATAGCGCCCATACCCGTGCGAAAGAGCGCGTATTCAAAAAAGAGACGCTTGCTCTTGCCTTCTTCCGCTCGCGCGATCGAACGAGCGATATCATTGGTAACCGAATCTTGAAAAAGCGTCAGAAATAGGCCCGCGACAAGCGCATAACCCGCGAGAAGAAGCTGATACACGCCGTACTGATATAGCGTAAGAGCGTCGAGTATGAAATAAATGCTCACTACGCCGATACTCTTCTGTATAAGAGTCCACGCGCCAATGGTCAACTCGCCATGGAGAAATGAGCGCGAAAATGAAAATTGTTTCGATTCATTCATATCTATATCGTCACATTGCCGAGACGCGACATTTTGTAGAAATATGAATCTGTATCTCGTAGGAGCTCGTGCGGAGCTCCGCTTTCGCGGACCATACCTTTGTCAACCACATAGATACGGTCGGCATCCGTTACTGTGGAGAGACGGTGCGCGATAACTATCATAGTCATGGAACCCTTGAGCTGTCGCAAAGTTTCCCGTATTGCCCGCTCCGATTCATTGTCAAGCGAGCTCGTTGCCTCGTCCAATATTAATATGGATGGCTTGCGCACCAGCGCGCGCGCGAGTGCAATGCGCTGGCGTTCGCCTCCCGAAAGCCGAGAACCGCGTTCTCCAACGATCGTGTGAAATCCATCCGGGAGGGCTGACACGAAATCGTACACATTCGCATGTTGGGCCGCTTCCATGATTTGTTCGTCCGTTATCGCGCTGTCATAGAAGCGGATATTTTCGGCAATGCTTGCATTCTTAAGAAATACCTCTTGCGACACATATGCCGCCATCGTTCTCCATTCGCGAATACTCATACCACTAAGATTCTTGCCGTCCAGAAGTATCGTCCCCGAAGTCGGGTCGACGAACCGGAGCATAAGGTCTGCGAGCGTAGTCTTTCCCGACCCCGAGGGTCCCAGTATGCCGATCGTTTCTCCGCGCTTAATTGCAATATGGATATCATGTATCACCTCCGCTCCGCCATGGCCGAACGAAATCTTCTCAAGCGCAATATCGCGATCGAACATGGGCGTTCCTGTGCCACTCTGCGGTTCCGCATTTGCCTGCAAGCTCTCGATAATACACTCAAGCGAACGGGCGTGAGGAAACACGCCGTTCAAGAGATTAATGGAGGTTTGCACCTTCTCAATGCGCAAGAAAATCTGCTGGGTCAAATATATGATAGGTACGAATGCGCCGAGGTCGAAGGTGAGAAATTTGTACGATATGGCGAAAATAGCCAGCACGAAAAGTACCGTGATCGGCTCAACTGAAACCTTGATGAATGTTTTCAGGTCGAGTTTTCGCACTTCGGCGCGCTCGTTCTCGTCGAACAAGGCGGCTGTTCGTCGCAAAACGGTTTGTTCCGCTCCGAATGCCTTAATTGATTTAATGCCAATAATAACCTCGCTTATGGTTCGTGCTATTTCCTTCGAGGTCGTCACCAGCGTTTTTGAGACAACCCGCAGTTTTCTACCGACCGGACGGAGCGCGATGAGCGCAATAATCCCTACCGTGAGCGTGAGCAGAGCGATCGAAGGCGATAACGCCACTGACACAACAACATAAGTAATGAGCGTAGTAATGTGGAGTATCGCCGAGATCGCCGTATCGAGCATCCGTGCGCTCGCCTCAACATCAGTCAATATGACATAGTCGATGTGGCCAAGTTTTTGCTTGCGTAAGAATGGAACAGATGCGCCGAGCAAATTCTTTAACAATTTTCCGCGAGTCGAAACTTTGTACGCGCTCACGATACGCGTTTTTTTCATGCCATAGTACGCGAGTAGTATCGCCTTCCCTATAAAAAGCAGAGCAACCGCGGCAAGCAGAATTTGAAAACTTAACCGAATATCCAAAATAGAAAGCGCGCTATCAAGAAAACGGGTCGCAAAATTGTCTCCGAGGGCGCTGTCTCCATCGCCAAGGAGCGACCCGAAAAGAGGTACTACAAGACTGATGCCGAGTCCTTCAATAAAGCCCGCGAACACTCCCGTCAGCGAAAGCCCAATGAGGCGGGTGTGGTGCCCCGAATAAAGCGTCTTGAATAATTTGACTACCCTGGCGTAATAACGCAGAACATTCTTCATGGCTACATTGTGCGCCAACAATCCCCTATAACTATATGATTGTCAAGTAAGTCGCGCTTCTAGAAAATCGAGTTTTGCGATATTGTCAATCTCCCCCGCGTGAGACAGTTCATCGCGCCTAATTGAAATGAGTGCATCAATACTTTTTCTATCGTGTCGCGCCATCTTTTTTAGCACGAACAGTGCCTCGCCAAGCTCGCGATAGTTCCCAGAGGACAACCATGTTGCGAGCAATTTCCCGGCATCGGCATCTAGCGACACAAGCGGATATAATAAGTACTTTAGAAAACGTGCCCACTCATGTGCCGCTTTCCGCTTATACTGCCATGCGCGCTTCAGCCACGGAACAAGGATGAGACGCTTGCGCCAGAACGGGATTGCCGCCGAAGTCATCAACCACCACGGTATTTTAAACACATAACGATTGACCGCAAACGGATCAAGGATACCAATGGTATATGGGTTCGTGGGGTGGCGGACGGTATATGGACGCGCATCTTGAAGTTGAGTGTGCAGTATCTCCGGAAGCGAGTAGCAACGAGTCGCAAGAGCTATCTCGCCGAGCGTAAGATTTAGGCCGTTCAATCCCGATGGAGTCTTGCGACGAAAAATCTTGTTGAGAAGTTCGCGCCGATACAGGCCGAAAAAGAATATGGGCACAATACGGCCGCGCAGATATCTTGTATAAAGTTCCTGATGGCTAAGGCGCGTAAAATCGTGCGTCATGGTCTCTGTGCGGTCAGCTCCATCATAAATTGTTTTTTTGTAATAATGGGACATGGCGACACCATATTCAGGATTCTTTTCCAAAACGCACACGAGCTTTTCGACAAATGTCTTGTCCCACAAGTCGTCATCCGAGGCCCACATGAAATACGCTCCGTGCGCACGCCGCAGAACAAACTCATGATTCTCCATGCCGTTTATGTCCCTTTTCTGCCGAGTATACGCTATACGTTCGTCGCGCGCGGCAAACCTTTGTACAACCTGTTCCGTGTCGTCTGTGGAAGCATTGTCCGAAATGATCAATTCGATGTTTCGGTATGTCTGTCCAGTGAGCGAAATGAGCGCATTTTTCAGAAGATGCGCCCTATTCCTCGTTGGCAAGCCAATTGAAACAAGGGGTCCTCGTATCATAGAAAACGCACAACCTCCGCGGCGCGCACGGTGGAATCAAGCTGTTCTATTGCCGAACAGCCGGGTACTACAACACCGATAGCGGGGTCTCGCACGCACCATGCAATCGCCCATTCCGCAGAATCAACACCCGCCGGCACTTCCGCTCTAATTATTCCGCGCGCTCGCTGGAGCAACTCCGCATCGTAGTCTTTCGCCGGCTTGAACCTTGTCGAAAGGTACCCTTTCGCAAGTGGAGCCCTTGCAATAAGCCCAAGATTGGAAACCCGAGCCAAGGGTATGACACTCTCTTCGGCCTCATTGTGCAAACGGCTATAAGCAACTTGTGCTGTCTCCACGCCAAATACTTCGATAGCGAGCTTAAGTATTTCGACAGCGCCTTCAATGAGTTCATTATCTCCAAGAGAGATGCCCGCTGCGCGTATTTTGCCCGCCGCGCGCGCGGCGGCAAGTGCGCGACATATTCCATTTCTGTTTTCTAAAAAATCAGCACTGTCGCGAGAATCAAACAGGTGCGCCTGAAAAATATCGATGTAGTCCGTTCGAAGCGCCGCAAGAGACGCATCGAGCGATGCCATGATCGATGCAAACGACCAGTCGGCAACACGATCTTCAATATTTCCGATGTGTCCGAATTTGGTCGCGACAACAAACCGTTCTCGCTTGCCTTGAAGCGCGCCTCCAATGAGCCGCTCCGATGCGTGGTTCCGGTAACACTCTCCGGTGTCGACAAAATTAAATCCCAATTCTTCCGCGCGTCCTATGTATCGACCGATGTCGTCTTGAGAAAATGTCTTGCCACCCATGCCACTCCATTGATGGGTCTCGATCCCTACGACCGAAACGCGAAGGCCTGTTTTTCCGAGTGTTCTGTATTCCATACGAAGCGCTACTATCGCCGACTCCAGCGAAGGTCACTGGTAATGCGCCCCTCGTGAAGATGTCGCTCAAGCGTTTGCAGGCGATAGAATTTCGGGTCCTTAAATAGCTCCTTCGTTAGCCCCATTGTTCGCAAACCATCCGCCATTTCTCGAACTCCTTCCTCTATCGAACGTTTGCAAGAAAATGAGGAAAAGCGCTCTCGTATTCTATCAAATGACACACGGTAGCTGCGCGTATCCTTTCCGTCTTTTACTGCCGCACTCGCGATGAGTTTGTCATCCGCACCACTGTCGAACGCGCGCACAAATTCAATCGGACATGTCCCGACAACAGAAGCCACCTGCTCCGCGATGCGGATCACGGGCAGATTGCTCGAATCATCCCCAACATTAAGGATAAGAAGTCGCCCGCCATCCCAATCAGATTCGAGAGCCGCCTGAACCGCTTCCGCAACATCCAAAATATGCACATTGGGGCGCCACGACGAACCATCAGAATTTAGCCTAATGCGTCCCGTCGTAAGAGCCATGCCGACGAACATATTTATCACAATGTCAAAACGGATGCGAGGAGAAAGCCCAAACACCGTTGCGAATCGAAGCGCGATCGGCGAGAAATTCTCATCTGCCAGACTTTTCAGGTCTTCCTCGACCTCGAGCTTGTTCCTCGAATATGCGGTCTCCGGATTGGTTGCGGATTCTTCGTTCGATGCCATGCGCGGGTCGCTCTTGCCATATACGGAACAGCTTGAGGCGAACACGAACCGCACTTTATGTTCCTTGCACATTTCCGCAATCTTCTTCGCGTACGCGCGAGTTGGGTCATATATTAAAGCGGCGTCCAGATTCCCGAATGGGTCATTTGAAATGCCCGCGAAATGCACCACGGCGTCAATAGCGTCAAGATCCCCTGCTGTAACATCGCGGGCGTCTTTGTATACTGTGGGTATTTCTGTTGTCGGCGGATAGAGGAGCGAATCTTTGAAATATCCAGTATCGAGCACCGTCACGGCAAAACCATTCTCAATGAGGTATGGAGCCACAACGCTACCAAGATATCCGAGACCTCCGGTTATGAGGACATGTTTAGACATATTGCTCTTGTTCTATTCGAATACTCTTTAGCGTATCGGCCTGACCATCAAGACTGTATGCGCGAAGTACCCGCTCGACGGGAGAATCGGTGGCCTTCCCAATCTCCGGAGGCCTAGTAACGCGAGCGCCCTTCGTTTTTGCCGATATCGGAGGAACAAACGCATTTTCAGAAAAACGGCCAATGCTCTCTTCCGGAGAATATCTATCAGCAAAGGTCTGTGGATACTTTTTAGGGAGGGAATCTGCAGCTTGCTTAAATTCTATCAGAAATGTTCCGTACTCGCGAGACCCTGTCAGCCTGCCAACCCGTTGAAGACAAGCGAGCGCATATTCAAAGTGCTCGAACACGATGGCAATAAATGCAAGCTTTTCGAACATGGCGTCTTTCTTTTTTGGATCGCGAAACTTTTCGATACTTTCGATGCGGCGAAGAAATAGTCCGTCCGACGCATTTTGGAAACCCCTGCCCCGTAGGCCAAGCGGCGCCCGCAACGGCGCATATTCAAGAATATATTTTGTAAATCGCGCGAACACAAACCCCTTACGGTCTACATATCGCGCAACGTCCCCAAAAAGTTTCTGTCCGCGATAGAGTGCGTGGAATTCAACTTCCGCAATGATAGCAAGCACGCTGTCCCGCAGAGCGCGGGAAGCTCCAATCAGAATATCATACTCTGTGCCCTGCGTATCGAGCGTCAATATATCGGGAGGAGGAAGATCCCGTTCTCGCTTGAGAATCGTATCAAGGGTACACACGCGCACGCGCCGCCGTTCTATCGGAGCAAATGTCTCGCCAACAATGTAATCGTAATTGTTTACTCCGTCGGAATATCTCCCCGAATGATAGCTCCAGCTCTTGTACTTTGGATCAAAGCGGCGGAGCGAGCTCGTGAAGGGGTCCATATTGATGTAGAAATTTGCGCTCTGTCTGTCCCGTCCGCCAACGCAATACGGCAAGACATGCAACTCCGACTCGAGCCCCTCGTTCGCGCGCTTTATCTGGGGTATGCAATCCAGATCGGCATCGTACAGAACATTCACAAAATCTTTTTCGAACTTCTCAAGCACAGGAAATGGCCTGTTTCCGAACCGACCTCCAACATGGTGAGATACGATACGATTATCCATTATCGAATCCGTTTCAGATACCCACCCGGTGTGTCGCTTATCAAAAGCTGTGAATCTATATCGATGTCGATAGCGAAATTTTTGTCGTGCTCGAGGAACTTTGTTATTGCGGTCGCTGGATTGTTCTCCTGACTCCACGGCCTATTGGCATGGGCCTTCGGGTATGTGTTAATGGGAAGTTTCTTGAGCACCGTATCGCCAACGAGCAAATAGCTGTTCTTTGTAACAAGCGTAGAGTAGAGCATGAGCTCTTTGTATACATGGTCTCCTGTGTGAAGCGAATCGAGCGAGACCAAAACGGGTTGGCTTGAACCAACCGCAACCCTAACTTTTTCGTATATTTTCTTGTCGACCGACGAGCCTTCGATGAGTTCAATGCCGCCGCCAAAGCGATGCTCCTCGATCGTTTTGCGATTATGGGCGCGCACATCTATGTCGACCCCAATGACCTTTCCGCCCCCAATCAAATGCAACATCGAAGCATAAAAGATTGACGAGCCGCCACGCGCCACGCCAATATCGACTATCACTTTCGGACGCACCCGCCAGATGATTTCTTGGGTTGCGATAATATCTTCGGGATGATGAAAAATTGGCGCGCCAAGCCAGCTAAAATTGTAGGTGTATTGCGCCTGCGCCGCACCGACAAGGAACGCATCGGCGAGTTCGGCCAGCTTTTTACTCTTGCCTTGAACGCGGATTCGTTTTATTTTCTCTCGTTCAAATTGTTTCCTATCATCTTTCATGGTCGCCCATTATATCGTCTGCGCCAAAAAACCGCCATCCACCGGAATATCAATTCCAGTAATGAAGCCGCTCGCTTTATGACTTGCTAGAAACACGACAGCGCCTATCAATTCTTCTGGTTCCCCAAAACGCCCCATCGGCGTGTGCCTGAATATCGCATCGGCGCGCGGACCCGGCGTGCCGCCCTCGTCAATAAGCATGCGCCGATTCTGTTCGGCTGGGATAAAGCCGGGAGTTATCGTGTTCACGCGGACTCCTCGCGATGCCCATTCGCGTGCAAGATAGCGGCTCATGTTGATGATGACTGCTTTCGATGCCGAATACGCAACCATGCGCGGCAGGGGGATATGTCCCGAAAGGCTCGCCAAATTAATGATGCTCCCCTTCCCGCGCGCACACATGGCAGGCCCAAACTCCTGCAGTGGCAGGAGCGCCCCTGCTCCAACATTCATTTTGAAATGCCGTTCCCAATCATCATACCGTATCGATTCGAATGGATGCTCCTTTGTGGCGTTGACACTCGGGTCGTTCCCGCCTGCCGCATTCACCAGCACGGTTGGCGCACCGAGTTCCTGTGCGACTCTCTCGTGCGCTCGCCGCAGACTTGCGGGATCGGCCGCATCCACCTCAAAAAACGCCGCGGCGCCTCCCCGCTTCAAAATTGTCTCTGCGCAGGCCTCTCCGTGTTCAACATTGCGGCCGAGCACGGCAACAACCGCGCCGGATGCGCCTAGTCCACGCGCAATAGCGCCGCCGAGCAGGCCTGTCGCGCCGATTACAACCGCTATTTCGCCGTGTAGGTCAAATAAGTCATTCATAGAAGGCCGAGGCGTGTGCGAAGCCTCGAATACTTGTCGTGTTCGGAACACCAGTGGATCCGAAGCTCTCCCCTGTGGCTCAAGGTAGTCGGCACGCGGCCATCAATATACCGCGACCCCAAACACGCCGTGATATCTTTATTGTCGAGAAGCCTGCCAGTTTCCTTAAAATGCGCCAGATTGAACAGGAGATGCTCGAGCAATGTAATACATGTGCCATCTGCCTGTTCAAAGGGAACTTGGGACTCCTCGCTCTCGCTAACTAACATGACATAGGTGGAATCGGGCCTCCGTTCGTGTAAAACAACATCGCTGTCTAGATTTCGATATGTTCGACTCACTGGGAAATGCTTTTTGCACGCGGCATATACTTGATCGGGCGTGACATCGCGTGCGACCACGATACTGCTCGAAAAGTGGCCATGTCGCAGGGGACAACGCAGGGCGCGCGTGTCTATCTGAAGAGCGAATTCTTCTTCGTAAAGCCGTTCCCATTTCGACAGCTCGTCCATGTTCTTTTGGGTAATTTGTTTTTGTATTTTGAGACTTATCTTGGTATGGTATAGCAACGAATAGCTTCATGCAACGAGACACTGACGCGCACGCGGCCACCAATTCGAATATGCAAAAGAGCGAAAGCGAGATTACTATTTGCTCTGCGTACAGCTCAAACGACACAAAAAAAGAGTTGGAGATAAACCACGCATTCGTACAAAAAATGAATCCGGGAGTTCGTCTCCGTTGGTTAGTCGCCGAAGCATCCGATATCGGAGAAACTGAACAGATAGATCCAAAAAAGTTTTTGGTTTACGAAGGCTTGCGCACGCGCGATATCGAAAAGAATATCGGCTGGCGAAGCGTTCAGCACGCAGGATCGCTGAATAAACTGTTCCCGCATGTCAGGACCCGCTTTCTTCTCATTTTAGATCCCGATTTCTATGTTGTCCGTCCACATTGGATACGCGAAGTCGTTCAACATATGAGCACGAATGGTCTTGCTTTCTTCGGAAGTCCCTGGCATCCGCGCGACTACGCGAAGCCGCGCTACTTTCTCTCTACGCACTTTTTTTGCATCGACCTTTTGCGCGTGCCCGTATCGGAGATTAACTTTCTGCCCGGCAATATCAAGGAGTTGCCGGTGAACAAAAAAATACCGGCGCTCGCGCGCGCTCTCATTACTGACCGACAATATATCGGTAAATCACGAGACAGCGGTTTTCGGATGTATCAGAAATTTTTCAATAGAACGGACACTCGCCGCGACTCGTTCAAGCCGGTATTCCGACCATGGAAGGACTGGGATCCCCTGAAGAATATTCTCTGGATGCCGAACGCGCTCATCGAATTCTTTCTTCCCGAGCGATTATGCTTTCTTCCCAAGCGGCGCAGTGAATACTCACGCAAGTCATTCAATGAGTATGGGGCGCGCGGCGTCGCCGATGATAAATTTGAAGAATATGTTTGGAAAGACGCTCCATTTGCCATCCATCTACGCGGCACCAAAGCTGGCTACTATGGCTCTGGCGGCAACAACAAATTTACAAAGGATATCGAGTACATCCGTTCGATACTGGATACATACATGACGGATCGAGTTTGACGAATGCGGCCGCTCAAGTAGACTGCACTCGGAGGTGGAATTGTGATCATTCCGCGAAAGGTGAGCATTGAGACCATTTTTGGGTGCAATTTGAGTTGCACAATGTGTGACATTGACGCCCCAACCACCCGCAAGAAGAGCGTCATGGAAATGGAGCTCTTCGAAAAGATCCTACGCGATCTTGCGCCGTATCGCGAGACAATCGAAGTACTTGACCTCTTCGGGCTCGGGGAACCGTTGCTCGATCCGAAGATCTGTGGGCGAATCCGCCTAGCGAAGGAAGCCGGGTTTAAGAATGTCGGCATTTCCACAAACGCAGACATACTGAATGATTATCGACGCCTGCGCTTGTTGCGGTCTGGCGTCGACACAGTCATCATCTCGATCGATGGCGCCACAAAGGAGACGCACGAAGCGATACGCCGCGGCTCGCGATTCGATCGGACGGTATCTAATACGATTGCGCTCATTGATGCGCGCTCGCAGATGGGTCTTGCAATGAAAATCATCGTGCGATTCATCCGCCAGGATTTGAATCGGGACGAGTGGCCCGCATTCAAAAAATTCTGGGACAAGTATATCGATCGAACGCGGAAGGACACGATCGGTGTATATGATGTCCACGCACAAGGCCCCGCGATCAGCAAGAAAGATGCCCTCAAGGCTTCTGACAATGAAATGGATGAGAAGCTCGAACTAGAATCGTGTCCACTCATCCAATCAACGCTCTACATTCTTGCTGATGGATGCGTCGTGCCTTGCAGTCAGGATTGGCTGTGCGGACGACACACATTCGGCACTACCAAGGAGGAATCGGCCATAGATATCTTTAATTCCCCAAAGTTCAGCGAGTTCCGCGAAATACACAATACGGGGCTCAAAAATACCATCGCGATGTGCGCGGGTTGCACGATCGCCTACAGCGACGCGCGCAAAGAATATGCATAAGGCGCGGCCGCAACGCTTATCCGGGGCATCTGCCTCGGATCTTCTTTTTAGAAGGGAATTTGATACACTTCCTAATGCAATGGAGATTCCAAATAAGAAATTGCGAAAGCAAATTGTCGAACTCATCCACAAGGGTGGTTCCCCTCACATTGGAAGCGCGCTCTCTATGGTCGAGATGATTTCTGCTGTCTTCTCGAGCATGGATATTGAAAAGATAAAGCACCGCGCGCCAGACAGAGACCGCTTTATTCAAAGCAAGGGGCATGGTGTCGCCGCGCTCTATGCCGTAATGGCTCGGCATGGACTCATTTCACCCGAAGCGCTTGCTACATTCCACTCAAACGGATCTCTCCTTGCGGGACACGCGAGCCACTTCGTGCCATTCATAGAGCACTCAACCGGTGCGCTCGGTCATGGCCTTTCTGTCGCACTCGGAGCCGCCTTGGGCTTGCGGTCTATCGAATGCCAAGGACGAGTATTCGTTCTATTGGGAGACGGAGAACTTCACGAAGGGTCAAACTGGGAAGCAATCATGCTCGCGGGACATTTGGGAATGGAAAATCTCACGGCTCTTGTCGACAACAATGGACTTGACCAGATGGGCAAACTGAATGCTTGTTGCGGCATTGAACCGCTTGTCGAAAAATTCAAGAGTTTCGGTTGGAACGCCGTGCGCCTCAACGGCCATGACGAAACGGCTATTTCAAAAACCATATCCGACAACAAGCGGCGCGGTAAACCACTCGCTATCATTTGCAACACTGTGAAGGGCAAGGGGGTTTCTTTTATGGAAGGAGAGGCGGTGTGGCATTACCGAACTCCGCGCGACGCAGATTACGAAACAGCCCTAACCGAGCTATCATGAGAACCATACTATTTGAAAAAATCCATAAGGCTATGCGCGAGCGCAAAAACATCTTCTTCCTGACGGCCGGTGTTGGATTCAATCTTGTCGAACCGATGTTCGCTGAATTTCCAACACGCACGCAGAATGTCGGCATAGCGGAACAGAATCTTGTCGGTATCGCCGCCGGATTGTCGAATGTCGGCTTTAAAGTCATATGCTATTCATATACTAATTTTCTCGCCGAACGGGCGCTTGAGCAGATACGCAATGATATCTGTCTGCATCGATACGCGCCGATTCTCCTCGGCACCACTACGGGCTTTGACAATGCGGGTCTCGGGGCAACCCACCATGCGCTCGATGATATTGGGGTTCTAAAGAGCCTGCCCCACATTTCGATATTTTCTCCCTCGAGCAACGAATCTATGGCGGCTGTTATTGAAACTGCGCTCGATTCCAGCGAGGCGTCATTCATTCGATTTACAAAAAGCGAGTTCGCGGAAGGCAAACCCGTAACTCACATTAACAGATTCCTGATACGCAACACATCTCCCATTCTCATCATTTCTCACGGAAAAATGGCGCACGCAAGCCGCGATGCCGCGAAAATCGCCGATGTTTGTGTTTTCGCGATGGACAAGCTGAAACCCCTAGACGAGCAGACGACAAAGAACTTGCTTTCGAAGTATTCACACATTGTTGTTGTTGAAGACAACTTCAAGTCAGGGCTTTTCAACTCGCTTTGTGAATTCGCGGCCCTGCATGGCCTGACTCCACGCCTGCACTCGCTCTCTCCTAGGGAGGAATATATCGGCGAGATCGGTGATGCGGGATATTTCGAAGATCGCCACGGGCTAACGCCTGAAAAAATCAGCGCGTTTTGTAATACTCTATCATCCTGCTGATACCCTGTGGTACTGAAGTGCTCGGTTCCCATCCAATGGCATTCTTTATGAGAGCAGTGCGCGCAACCGGATCACCTGATTCCGGGCTTGTGTCATACATCGGCTCTCTGCCGAACGCCGCAAGCGCAGTGTTTACCATCTCTCCCACACTCTTCAGAGAGCCTGTTCCCACATCATAAACTCCGTGAACAACCTCGCTTTCAGCGAGGCCGACAAGCGCGCCGGCAACATCGTCCACAAATACGAAATCGTGCGCCATGGTCGGTCTATGCACTTCTGGGTCCTGTCCATTGAGCAGTTTTTTTATCACACTTGGTAGAAGCGACTCCTCGCGTTGCCCGGGGCCATATACAAAAAATGGCAGAGCACGAATGAACTTCGTGTCTGTTTCCGCGCTATAGCGTTCTGCGCACCTCGCGAGAAATAATTTGCCCTCGCGCAAAAAGCCGTGCTTCTCGCGCGCAGGATCTTCATATTCAACACACGAACTCACCGTAATTACTTTTGGACATCGAATTTTCGCAAGAAAGTTGAACAAATTTAGCGTGTTGGCAACATTTGTTGCAGTAGTCTTGATATCAAACGCCGGTATTCCTTCCCACACCAAATTGAGCGCGACATCTGGCGAAAAATCGCCTACCGCATCTCCCCAATCGGAAATTTCGGATAAACCGCCGTGAACCGCGCGAGAGAGAATAAACACCGAATGACCTCTCCGCTTCAGCTCGTTCACGGTTGGTTTCCCTATAAATCCAGTTCCACCTGCAATAAATATCTTCATAAAAGTTCCTTAAGCGCGGCTTGAATGCCCTTCTCGGCATCTACCAAGATGGTGCGACATCCCGCCGCAACACCAGCCGCTTTGTCTCGTTCATCATCCCCAACAAATATGGCGCGGGTCAAGTTAATGTGGTGTTCGCGCGCGGCGCGGAAGAACATGCCTGGGCGAGGTTTTCTGCATTCGCATCCATCATCCCACCCGTGCGGACAATAATATACTCCCCCGAACGCCACACCATCCTTCTCCAATGTCATTGCCATGGCATGATGGATGGTGTCAAGCTCGCCCTCGCTCATTGCTCCGCGCGCGATGCCTGCTTGATTGGATATGATATACATCTCGTATCCACAATCGCGTAAAGATTTGAGCGAGCTAACCGCTTCCGGCAGAAATTCGAATTGCTCCCAACTGGTAATGTACTCGGCTCGTTTAGGCTTTCGATTTATCACGCCGTCACGATCTAGAAAGAGCACTTTCCGCGGCGACAAGTATTTCTCGGCGATTGGGAGCCGCTCCAAACTGCCTACGCTGTAGTATGCATGATGCGTTACGAATCCGGCGAGGTCATTTTTTTCAATAAGACGCGGGATTGCCTCTCGTTCAAATGAAACATTTCCTTCGGGGAGGAGATCGATGACTTCCTTGTTCAAAATAAAGAAGCCGATATCGAGTGCATTCAGTCCGACTGCTTCCCGTTTCTTGTCGTACTGCCGCACGCGCCCAAAATCGTCGACTTGCGTATTGTTTTTAGTGACTCCATATTTGTTCGAATACAGCGTAATAGCCGCCGAAACGCCCTGCTCCGCATGAAATTCGGCGAGTCGTTCAAGTTGAACGGGACAATAATTATCGCAATACATGAGCAAGAAACGGTCGTCGAGAATATCGCGCGCCGCAACGATGCGTGCGCCGGTATCGAACTCGGGCGGCATTACCGAATAGACTATTCGGATGCCAAAACGCGAACCATCGCCAAAAAAGTCTTTGACCAACTCGCCAAGATACCCAAGCAGAAGGACAATCTCACCAACACCCTGCTCCTTGAGGTACTCCACGAGATGCAGAAGAAATGGTTTCTCGCAGACGAGGACCATGGGCTTCGGTATCGTATCGGTTATAGGACGAAGACGACTCCCCCTGCCGCCAGCAAGAATAACCGCCTGCCGAATATTATGTTCAGAAGACATACATTCAAGTGGATGCGTCTTGTTCAACCCATCGCAAACCATCATCGAGCCTGCCCTCTACCAGCAAGCGCTGGATCTGCTTGAGGCGATTGCATGCAGGCCCTCTAAATTGGTCCTCACTGATATGGACTTTCTTAAAGAAATCAACAAGTTCCGACCCTCCTGAATCAAGGTCTTCGGTCGGCTTATAGTAATCCTTAAGTTTCGTCAATATTTTCTGAAATGATACGCGGTATGTGCGAGAATCCTTTCCATGCTCACCGGTAAAAACGAGTGTGCTTCCGGGAACAGCGCGCTGTGTCGCTTCGGCAAGATCGCGGACGGTAAAATTACCGTTTGATATTCCGACATTAAACGATTCGCCAGCAACTAATTCACGCGGCGCCTCAAGCCCCGCGATAAAAGCTCGCGACACATCTCTCACATGTACGACCGGTCGCCACGGAGTGCCATCGCTTTTCACCTCGACCTTCCCTCCCAAATACGCACTGCCAACCAAGCTGTTGTATACAATGTCGCAACGAAGGCGCGGACTCGCGCCGAATACGGTGGAAGGGCGGAAACATGCAACTATGAAATCATCTCTGTTCATTTTTTTGAGTTCGACTTCCGCATCCCACTTTGTTCGCGCATATGCAGTAACGCCGTAAGGCCCCGCCTCATCTTCGGTAAGCTCATGACTCGTATCAGCAACGCCATACATGCTTTGAGATGAAGCATATATGAATCGCTTCACCCCAGCGGCTCGCGCCGCTCGCGCAACCGTCATCGTGCCAGTGAAGTTGATATCCTCCGTTATATTCGGAGTCAACTCGCCAAGCGGGTCATTCGAAAGAGCCGCAAGATGAATGACCGCATCAATACCAGCAAAATCACGCGCTACCGCATCTCGCGTATCTTTCATGATCTGTGCACGCGGGTCTCTAGCCTCGGCAAGCTCCATGCCTCGGTAGTATCCCATGTCGTATCCGACCGGCTCATATCCTCTGGCGCGCAATTCATCAACAAGAACCGTGCCGATATATCCTAGATTCCCCGTAATGAGTACCTTCTGCTTCATGGTTAGTGGCTGAAATATAAAATACGGCTGCCATTCGGTTCGAAATCGAATTTCATTTCACGCAAATCGCGGATCGCGCGCCGCAATTTCTGCTGTTTATTCTCCTCACAGTAAAAAAGTAAAAATCCACCGCCTCCCGACCCAAGAATCTTTCCTCCCGTAGCGCCGGCGCGAATCCCTTTTTCATAATAGGAATCAATAAAATCGTTGCTCACGCCGCTTGAGAGCTGTTTTTTGTATACCCAGTTTTCATGGAGTATCTCGCCTACGCGACCTATCCTGCCTTCATGTAATGCCGACTCGAGCTCTTGCGCGAGCGCGACCATTTTGTCAAGCACGGCCATATTTGCTTTGGTCTTTTTCTTTTGCTCTTTCAGAACCATTTCCGAACGCGACGGCAGTCCGGTGTAAAAAAGCAGAAGTTTACCGCAGAACTCATTCAGCTTCTCCTGCGTCAATACAAGAGGGTCGATGCGCACACTATCGTCTTGGTGGAAAAGTATCCTATTGAAACCGCCGTGGGAAACTGCGTACTGGTCTTGTTTTCCAATCGGGCACTTTAGCACCCCTATCTCGAGTCTGCAGGCCTCCTGTGCTAACCGTTCTGGAGATATATGTTCGCCGCGATACGCATGGAGCGCCTGAAGAATGCCAACGGCAATCGCGCTTGACGCGCCGAGTCCCGTTCCCACCGATGCGGGCGGCAAATCACTCATATACACAATATCGATACCGCCATTTACTTTGATGTCAAGAAATCGCAATGCCTCTCGAATTATATTATGCTTGATGGCATCAATGCGGTCGACCAATTCGGTTCTTGAATAACTCACACGGATAATCCCATCAAATCTTGGGTTTACGGTGAGATAGATGTACTTATCGATTGCCGTGCTGACCACCATGCCAGGGCGCACTTTGTAATATTCTGCAAGGTCGGAACCCCCGCCCGCAAAGCTCATTCGCAAGGGGGTTTTAGTAATAATCATAGTGAGTTAAAAATTTCGCTTGCTCCAATCAAATGGTATTTCATTCGAGAGAGGGTCGATTCGGCGATATTTCGCATTAGGGTCGTGCGGCTCGGAGGCAATATTGCACATAAGAGCCTGTGAGCGCGATAGCGTTTCCGATGCATTCGCAATGCCTGGCGGAATGTGGACCAGCACATAGTTGTCATCGCCATAACATATTTCCTGACATTTCTTGTATGTCGATGATTTCTTGCGCATATCATAGAGAACGAGGCGCATCATGCCCTGAAGACAAATATAATTCAGTTCGAGCGTATCGTGGACATGCCAGCCGTTAATTATACCGCGATAGAGTTTCTTAAAATAAACTTCCCCGATCGGCCCTAGCGCAGTATCGCAACGAACGCCATGCATTATAGTTCCGCGCACATCCGGTATTCTTCTAAGTGGCAAAATAACGACCCCGTCGATGCCTCCTGAAATGGCAGAAGGCACACCTGTTTTCTTTTTCATGTATACGCAATTTTATATAATCCTGGGTCTTTGCGGAAGCGGCACGAGAAATTCTCCCTTGAATCCATACCTGGATCTCGCAATCTCTACTATTTCTTTGGCAAAATTCCATGCGAGCAGGAAAACCACATCCGGCTTTTCCAAAAACGCCCTTTGTGGGTCTGTAATTGGTATGTGGCTTCCTGCCGTATATAGACCGTGTTTTAATTGATTCGCGTCGGCTATGACTGCAATATCATTACCACTTATGCCGCAATAATTGAGCAAGGTCGAACTTCTTGCAGAAGCTCCGTATCCGATAGCGCATTTTCCTTCGCGCCGCAGTGAGAGAAGCATGTTTTTCAGATGATCGCGATGCGCTGTCGCCTTCTTCGCAAACGCTTTCCAACTCGCGAGCGTATTCACGCGAAGTTTAGATTCGCGCTCCGCAAGCCGCTTATACGCCTGACTTTTATTACGCTTTTCTTTGCTCGCATATACAATGAGCCCGCCGCTATTTATCGGACTCCGCGCAATATCAAATCCATACATGCCATATCGGTTCAGCAATTTTTCAAAACTCTTCAGCGTGTAGTAACACACATGTTCGTGATAGATCGTGTCATAGTGAAGCTCCCGAAGCATCTTTCCACCGTAGTGAAATTCGGCCGCGAGAATGCCGCTCGCGGCGAGCGCCCGTTCGATGCCACGCATGGCGCCGCCAAGATCCGCAAGATGGTAGAGAACATTGCGGGCGATAACGATATCCGCTGTTCCATGCTCGCGGACTATTTTTTTCGCTGCTTTCTCTCCAAAAAAGTCGACTACTGTTCGCACTCCGGATTTTTTTGCGATTGGAGCGATATTTCGAGCAGGATCTACGCCAAGCGCCTTTAAGCCTTTTTTAACGAAAGGAAGCAGAAAAGTACCGTCATTACTCGCAACTTCAAGCACGAAGGGGTCTTTTGTGCCGCTCCTTCTCAAGACATTCTTTGCAAATACTTCCGCGAACTCACGCGCCGCACCGGATGTGCCCGTAACCCACGGGTAGTCCAAAAACATGAGGCGTGGGTCGATGGTTTCGTTCAACTGCACCAGTGAACAAGCCCTGCAGAACGAGAGTGAGAGAGGGTAGGCCTTCTCTCTTGCGTCTCTTTTCTTCAATAGTGAGTTCGCGAGTGGCTGTTTCCCGAGATCAAAAAATGCGACCAGGCATCCGGCACCGCACGAGCGGCAAGACGCAATAGTTTGCATCTCTTTCATGCGGCCTATTGTGACGATTGTCGAATAGAATTGCAAGTTGCTGTATTCCTGTAGGTACTTTTCACTCTGCTATTAATTTCCATAGTATAGAAGATATATAAAATGAAGGCTCCTGACCCCTTCACCGCCGTTGCGGCCCGATATGCGCCATAGTAGAGTAATGAAATGACACCAAAGGAATATTTTGTACAGCTTTGCAAGACGCTTGATACTCTTGATTATTCGAATGTCGAGTCGCTCATTTCAGCAATTCGGGAAACGCAAGCGCGCGGCGGAACGGTCTATGTATTCGGCAATGGCGGTTCTGGAGCAAATGCGTCTCATTTCGCGCAGGATCTTTTGAAGTGTCCCATTAGGGATTTCGGCTCTCGATCAGGCAGGTACAAAACAATCTGTCTTAACGATAATACTCCCGTTCTCATGGCGTACGCCAATGATATGAACTATGAGGATATTTTTGTTCAACAGCTCATGAATTTTTGCGAAAAAAATGACCTCGTCATCGGGATCAGCGGTTCAGGCAACAGCATGAATGTTGTGAAAGCGATCGAGTACGCCAGAGGTATCGGCACACGAACATTTGTCATTGTTGGATTTGATGGAGGAAAACTCCTTACGACGGCTGAACGCGCCGTACATGCCAAAACATCGAATATGCAGATATACGAAGATATCGCGATGATGACCATGCATTCGATAGTTACCGCCCTAAAAGAAAGCGTGCCTCAATAACGCCTCCCGCAAGCGCGGCTACGAGGCTTGCGATAAAGAAAGCAAAGGACAGACTGGTCGAGGCCGCGGGGGTAACGGCGATGAGTCCGAGCAGGAATACAAAGCTAATTTCTCGCTGTCCAAGTCCCATTATACTTGTAGGCACAAGAAGAATTATCGAAACGAGCGCAAAAACCCAAAGAAGATTGATGAGGAGAATATCGATCGAGAGCGCGCGGGCAAGCATAAGGAGCGTCAGCGTATTCACGAGCTGGAAAAGGACTCCCCAAAGGCTCGAATGGGCAAGGAGGTCGAATCTGTCCATATACGGCACACTCCCCGCATGAACAAGGCGGACAAATTTGTCTACAATCCCACTTTTAATACCAAGTGACCAACGCTCAAACAACGCCGAAAGCCAAGCATAAATGCGTGAATGAAATGTAAGGAAAGAGGCAAGCGTCCCAGCCGTCATTACGACAAAGAGCAATACTACTTGCTCATAGATCTCAATCGGGGTCGGCGTCACCATAATCGCAAAAAGACCAAGCATGAGCGTGGGTAGCAGGCCCGTCATGCGGTCAACTATAACGGAACTTACAAGTTGTGCCCCATCGCCGGGGATGTCGAGAGCGCGATAGGCTTTCGCCGCTTGACCTGCTAACTGGCCACCCGGAAGAAACATCGTATAAAAAGCGCTCGCCAGGTTGAGCCGAAAAAGCGCGCCAATTGAAACCGGTGGCGCAACAGGCTTAAGTAACACATGCCATTTCAAGGTGCTTAGAAAGTGCGCTCCGAAAGAAAGCCCGACCGCGAGGGCAAAATATCCTGCATGCATGTGCGCGAGCGTCTCTGCGACATCGCCTATGTCAATGCGCGTAAAAATAAAACGAATAAGCAAGGCGCTCACGAGGACTTTTACCGCAACCGAGACAGCCTTTTTCATGGCTTCTGCCCGATAATATTCACCCTGCCGCTCGTTTTGAAAACACTAAGCAAAAACGAGATTGGGGTTAACAGGGCTAGGGTAAGATAATTGTCGAGACGGAAAAACTTTGCCTCGAACCTATTTCGAAGCGAGAGAATTATATTATTCGGAGTTGCGTCAAATGAAACTCGCTTAACCGCAAACCCTGTCTCAACAAGAAGCGCTCCCAAATTTCTTCCCGAAAAGATAACGGTGTGTCGGGGCGCTTCGTATGGGTGCCAGTTAGCGCCGAACGCCCTCCGTTCGAGCGTATCGGAATTTGGAGTCTTGATGATGACGATGCCGCCCGGTCGTAAGATACGGAATACTTCGCGCATTGTGCCGCGAGGATCATAGAGGTGCTCTATAACATGACTCATTATAATCACATCGAGCGACTCGTCAGGCAAATGTGCATCCTCGAGAGTTCCCTCATGCATTTGAATTCCCTTGCTTCTTCCCAGCTCGCACATTTTCTTATTCAACTCAACGCCTTGTATCCTGAATCCAAAAAAATCGCGCAACTGTAAAATGTATCTCCCCCACGATGCCCCCACCTCAAGCGCATCGCGGGCGCCAGGCAGATACTTCCGGATCATTCGCGCCTCGCGGCCGGTTCTCCATGCAACGAACATATCAACAATCATGTTTCGTCGTCCAAGAAATGGTTCATAAGAATCGAGGTAATACTTCCCAATGTTTTCTTTCTGCGGACGCAGTGATTGAAAAATTACGCCGCAGTTCGTACACACCGAGTACTCGAATATTTCACCCGTTCTCGTATCCCGATCAGCCATTCGAGCCATGAGCTCGTATTGATGGCTGGAACATATAGGGCAGGCCGTTAGTCTCTCTAATTGCATGGTGCTTCAATAATATAACGAGTTATGAGTTTAGCGACTTTCTTTGGCATATCGGAACCAATCGGTCCGCACATATATTCTCGCATGCGCTCACGCTCTGCGGACAAATGGTTCCTGTTTCGCAAGTACGTCTCTATATCCCGCTTGAGGTCGTCAAAACTGCGAGAAACGCTCATCGCGCCTATTTTGAAAACACGCTGGAAATGCTCCATGATCTCGAAGCGCCTAACCGAACGAGCAAAGGGCCGTTTGGAGTCTCCGTCAAATCCCGCGGCGATGACCGGGACATCGAGCGCCACTGCTTCAAGCGCGACTGTCGTGTAGACGGAGACAACGGCATCGGCATGGCGCATGACATTGACGAACGATGCGCTGGATGGCACATCGACCCATAATTGTTGAACGAACACTCCTGCAAGTGGGTGGTTTTTGAACTGATTGTATTTCTTTTCATCGAACTCGCGGTCCTTGCTACGGCCGCCCGGATAGGGACGAATAACGACTCGGAATGATTTCCCAAACGCGCCCTGTTCTCCCCATGCAAGCATGCGTTCGATTATCTCCGGTTCGTCAGGGCAATACGAGCTTCCTGAAACATACAATACATAACGCGCGTCCATCGGGAAGCCAAGCATCGAAAGTGTCTCGTTCCGGCTCATAACGAGGTCCTTGTCTTGCATAAAGCTGAAATGCGGGTATCCGATTGTATGAATCACGCGAGGTTCATAGCCTTGATGCAGGGTTGCCTGCTCGCGCATCTCCTCGCTCTGGACAAGGAGGGTATCCACATGGAACGGCAGATAGTATTTATCGAGATGGTCCCAGCCTGCAGGCATGCCCATTGTCCGAGTGCCGCGCCGTCTAGCTTCGGCGAGAAGATGCTGGTCAAACCATCCATAAAGATGGGAGGCGAACACAAGATCGGGTTTGTATTTTTCAAAACTATCTTTGAATGGCCGATCGGGATATGCGTGCAGAAAAGTCCATGGGACTATGCGCGACTTCATGAACGGTATGCGGCCGAAAATATTAGCGATGCACCATTTGATCGGCGCAAGATATACTCTGCCACCAGCCGGAGGCTCATCTGCGCGAAGCGCTATGGTCGCAAGGAGACGCGTCGTGCCAGTATATATGAGATGAGAATAGAAGAAATAAAATAATTGCTGAAAAATACCCCGCGCGTTCGAGACATTTATCACTTCCTTCACATGCGTCCTACCGAGACCCTCATCGATCGCCTCGGAGTACTTCGCGGCGTCTTTCGGAGGGATGAGTAGGACCATGTTGAATTTGTCCCCGCAATCAGAGAGTTTTTTGAGTTCAGAGAAAACCCCTTTTGGCCAAAAGAATAAGTTTCGATATACCGCTACAGTGGAGAGACTTATGAATATCGTCATGGTTTCAAGCCAGCTATGGAAAGTAGGGCGTGCGCGGTGCGCATACCCGACCGTCCGTCAACAAACTGCGCCTGTTGGAGAACCAACTGTTTGCGTTCAGACCTCAAGCGAGCAGGGTCTTTCAAGTATGCGCAGAGTGCGCGCACGAACTCTTCCTTATCTGTGGCGAGCCAAATTGCATTCGTTGATTTAATGTCACGCAAGTGGTCCCAGTCAAAAAAACGCCGCGCAGAATTCCAGTAATTATAGGTACGGTACCCGTCAAATGCAATGCCGACGAGCGGCTTATCGAATATTGCCGCCTCAATGAAGAATGTCGAGTATATGGTTATGACAATATCAGCATGGAATAGGCTATTCGCAAGGAAGGCTACTGCCTCCTCGTCCATTTCCCAGTCAGCTCGTCCCGTCCCGATGGAAGTGGTCGAGGCATGCGCCAAAAATCCGTAACGCGCGCGCATCTTTTCCAATTTTTCTTGGCCAAAATCAAATCGTGGATAGGGACGCAATAACACTTGAACATCTTCCCCGAGGAGATTTTCCGAGATGGCGCAGTGCAAAATATCGACGATATCTACATCGATATGCAGACCTGCCTTTCCTGAAAATGCGTATAGAATGAGTTTCTTGGACGGGTCACCGCCAATTTCACGCATAAAATCCTCCCGAGAACATATCGGAGGATGCTTAAAATAAAGGTCATATTGTAAAATACCGGTAACGATTATTTTATCTTCGGGGTAATCACCAAGGTGGATTGCCTGATGCCGAATCATGTCGGTCTGAACTAATAGATGGTCGGGGTGCAGACGGAGCAGGGTCTTGCTATAAAAAGTATCCCAGCTAAAGATCATTCCTGCTGTGGCAATACCGGCTTTTTTTGCCTCTCGCATGAGACGATAATCCTCTCCCCACACCATCGTGGGACAAAAAACAACATCGGGGGCATATTTCTTTAAGATCCCCGCAAATGTATTGCTCGGATATGCAAAATAAAAGGCTCTGAAAAACATCCGATACGGTCGCCCGATCCTGCCAACTATCCGAAAGAATCGCTTGAAGGAAAAGACACCGAGACGCCTAATGAACTGCAGCGGCGAATTTTTTTCGCCTCCGCGAAACAAACCAGTCATCTGGTCCATATGCGAACGGCTTGTGACAATACTCGCCTGCTCGATCGTTTGAAAGAACTGCTCCGAATAAAGTCCGCGAATATCGGGACAAATGTCAAAGACCACATTGGGCATGTTAAAGTGCGCCTTGTAATAATCGAGCTTCTGTCGGTGCGCGAGCAATACGAGACGAACATCTGTCCGCGAAGAGAGAATTCGAAATGCCTCGGTACGAAGAAAGTTCCGAGCAAAAAAATTATTCCCAATGGGGATTAAAAAGGTCGTCTGTTTTTTCATGACGCGACTCCAGCAGTGGCCGCAATGAGCGCTCCCGCAAGGCGTTCGCTCGCTCTGCCATCCGAATGCGAATGCCATCTGCCGCGAATCCGCGCGCGCCCATCACTATCTAACTCTGGACTAGTGAAATAGTCACTGATGGCTAGCCGAAGCTCTTCGATACTTCTCACATGCCGTATGCCGCCTGTGGCTAGCACTTTTTGAATATGGGCAAATTTAAAATTAAAAATCGATTCGCAGAAATCGTACGGGCGATGATATATCTCAACCATTATCGAAGGTTTATCTATGAGTACGGCATCGACGGGGATGCTTGTCGGACCGCTTATTACAATATCTGCGTGATAGAGTGAATCAACAAGACACTGGTCGTCTTCGCGGCTGATCTCCTGATCCGTCACTCTATCTTTTTTGAAACCAACCCCGGGTTGGTCAAACGCAACATTGGGAGGTTTCTTAAAACTTTCCCCTATACAGACACCAACCGACGGAGGAAATCTTACGAGTATGCTTGCGCATAGAGTACCCAGAAATTCGATAATGGGCTGGTCGACATCGTTTTGACGAATAAGCATATCGCTTATGGGTGCGTACAGAAGAAGTTTCTTCTCTGGGTCCAAGTTAAACCGTCTACAAAACTCTTCCCTTGTCGTGGACGGCCCAGAAAGATACTTGTCATAACGAGGATCACCTGTTATAAAAATCCGCGCTCTCGGATACTGATAGAGCTCTGCAACCTCGTCGGCGAGCAATTGCGAGCCGACAATGAGACGGTCCGGCATCACCCGTAGTATTCTCTGGGTCGGGTTGTCCCATGACCGCACCATACCTACGACGAGCACGCCTCGGCGCCTCGCGTCCTGCATCAGACTGACATCGTTCTCGTTCTGAATGTCTGTCGAAAATACGGCGTCTGGTTTATGCACATCCAGGATATGCCGAAAAAAGTCGCGCGGTGATAATGCGTGATCGAGCGCGCGCAACATCCGTCGAGCGATGTTTGACCGTCCGACGAAGCCGAAAAAGCGACTTATTGCGTAATGGATGTACTTTCCACGACAGTAATATTCATATTTCTTTCGCGTACGGGCTGTCTCCGTATTGAACAAATAAAAAGAGAGTCGCTTGAAGAAAATTCCACGGCGTGTGCGCGATGCGCCATAGAGAGGAACGCCCTCAATAACAATATTCTTGGCGCTGAATGTTTTTTGAAAATACGGAACCTTGTAATCGGCCGTCACAATAACGACCCGCACCCCCGCATCCACTATGCGCGCAAGAAATGGAGTGAGGAGGATATTTCTCGAAATATGTGGGTGAAAACTTGAAATAACGACTGTTTTCATATAGATTACAGACTACTATATCATGAGAAATCTCATATCGGTGGTGGTCCCAATCTTCAATGAAGCGCCGTCTCTTCCCGAATTGCACCGACGATTGACGGGCGTTTTGCGCCCACTTCACACCCCATTCGAGTTAGTGTTTGTGGATGACGGTTCCACTGACGATACGCGGCAGACGCTCTCCACTCTGACCCCGCTTCGAGCCATACATCTGAAAAGGAACTACGGCCAAACCATCGCCCTGGCGACTGGCATAGAATCGGCCCGCGGCGATACGATAATAGTGATAGACGGAGATCTCGAGAATGACCCGGACGACATACCTAGACTGCTTAAAAAAATGGATGAGGGGTATGATGTAGTGTCGGGTTGGCGACAGAGGCGTTGGGAAAATGCGGCGTTCAGGCGACGCCTTCCTTCTCTTGTCGCCAATTACGCGATCGCTCGCTTGAGCGGGCTCGCGATCCACGATTTTGGATGCACGCTGAAAGCATACCGAGCGGAGTTTCTGAAAAACATACCGTTCTCTGGGAACATGCACCGCCTACTGCTCGCATATGTCGCGAGACAAGGCGCGAAGATAATCGAAATTCCGGTAAACTTCACACCGCGGAAACATGGAACCTCTCACTACGGGGCGAAGCGCATACTCGAGGTTCCGATTGATATGCTCGCCTACTATTTTTTTGAAAAATACCACAATCGACCGCTATACTTTTTCGGCGCCGCGGGCTTCATTTCATTTTCCCTTTCTATCCTCGTATTTATTCTGATGCTCGTTCTCCGTTTCTATGGCGGTCTAACCTTCATTCAAACCCCACTCCCGATTTTGGCGGTGTTCTTTGCAATGATCGCGGCGCAGTTCGTTCTCATGGGTCTCATTGCCGAACTGGTATATCGCTTCTCAAAGCATGACCGACCGATCGCAATCCGCGAATATATTAAGGACGAGGCCTCGCGCGGATAGATATGTGCGGTATCGCTGGATTTACTGGAAAAGGAACTCGTGAGACGCTAACGGAAATGACCCGTTCGCTCCGCTACCGAGGACCCGATGAAGAAGGATATTTTGTCGGGGGAGGAATTTCGCTCGGACATCGCCGCTTGTCTATCATAGACCTTTCAACTGGGTCCCAGCCCATCTTCAATGAAGACAGAACAGTGGCCGTGGTGTTCAATGGTGAGATCTACAACTTTCGTGCCCTCCGAAAAAGACTCGAGGGGGGACATTCATTCTATACAAATACCGATACGGAAATTCTCGTACATCTGTATGAAGAAAAGGGTATCCGTTTTGTAGAAGATCTCGAGGGAATGTTTGCGATAGCGCTCTGGGACGAATCGAAAAAGATGCTCGTGCTCGCACGCGACCGATTCGGTGAAAAACCCCTGTACTACGGCGAAGTGAACGGGGCCCTCGTTTTCGGTTCTGAATTGAAAGCGCTTCTCGCGCATCCCGAGATCCGAAAGGCGCGCTCGCTCGACACAAACGCCCTCGCAAAATACTTCTTATACGAGTATGTCCCCTCGCCGCAAACTATTTTCCAGGGATTATTCAAACTCCCCGCCGCGCACATTCTGACCCATATGGCGGGTATAACAAGCATCTCGCGTTACTTTACTGTTCTCGAAAACTTCGGCGCCGAACAGTCCACAAATCCGGCGGAGCTCGACGAAAAGCTCGATGCCTCTGTAAAAAAGATGCTTGTCGCGGATGTGCCGCTCGGAGTGTGGCTTTCGGGCGGTCTTGATTCAAGCACCGTTGCATATTATACCAAGAAGAACTCCACACAGCAGATCAGAACTTTCTCCATCGGCTTTAAGGAATCTTCGTTCGATGAATCGAAATACGCCGAGCGTGCAGCGGAGAAACTTGGCACCCTTCATTCAAAAAAAATATTCGCCGCCAACGAATTACTGGCGGCGATCCCCACGATATACTCAAAACTGGACGAGCCTCTGGCAGACCCGTCGCTCCTGCCAACATTCTTGCTCGCTCAATTTTCGCGCGAATCCGTAACGGTGGTTCTTGGCGGCGATGGAGGAGATGAACTTTTTATGGGATACCCGACATTCCAAGCGGAGCGCCTAGCTCAATCGTACGCGAACATTCCGCGTTCAATCCGCGCAATGATACAAAGAAGTGCAGGAAAACTCCCAACATCACTGCGATATATGAGCCTTGATTTCAAGCTCAAGAAATTCACCAGCTTTGCCGACTATCCGTTCGAGATACGCAACCAACTCTGGATCGGGGCTTTCAGCGGACAAGAGATCGGAAAACTCCTCAAGAACCCAATCGATGAGGAAATGCTTTTCCAGGATATTCGAAGAGAATTGCCGGCACTCCATTCGCTTGATAATTTCGAACGCTTGAGTTATCTCTACCTGACTCACTATATGCAGGACGATATCCTTGTAAAATCCGACCGCGCAAGCATGTATAATTCGCTAGAAGTTCGCGCGCCGTTCCTGGACCATATCTTGGCGTCTTTTGTATTTTCGCTCCCGCGGAGAGAGAAGTTGCGGGGTTTTCGCACAAAACATGTCCTCAAAAAACTGATGGCCCCGAGGATTGGTTCGGATCTCGCTTATCGAAAAAAACAAGGCTTCCAACCGCCGATCGCCAGGTGGCTCAAATACGAACTTCTCCCGCTTATGGAACAACACCTTGGCGAGGATCGGTTGGAGCAACAAGGTCTCTTTAATGCGGCGTATGTCCAGAAGCTCGTGAGAGAGCACCGAGATGGCAAGGCAGACCATCGAAAGAAGCTGTGGTCGCTTCTTGTATTTCAGCTCTGGAACGAACAGTTTAATGCTTGAAAACATGGATCGCCGCATTGCATCGATATTATTGGGGGATCGTAAGTATTCCGAGATGGACGGCAAACTCTTTTTCATTAAACCCGTAGGAGATATCGACTCCGTAAAGGTTTTCTTGAAGAAATTCCCTCGCATCTACGAAACGCTCATTTATGTAACGACCACCATCTTTTTTTATGGCATGAGCGCCGAAGAAGCCATGAGAAAAGCGTATGGCGACATACGGGACAGAAAGATTATCGTGAATCTCGGTTCGGGGACAAGTGATTTTGCAGGCGGAGTGATAAACGTTGACGCATTCCCCTATCCATCAGTGAACATCGTCGCAGACGCAACCCGCCTACCATTCAAAGACGCCTCGGTAGATATGGTCATTTCGGAGTCGATGCTAGAACATGTCCCACTGCCAGAACGCGCCATCGCTGAAATGCGAAGGATCATTAAGCCGGGTGGTTACCTTTATCTTGAACTGCCCTTCATGTATCCATACCACGCCTCTCCGAAAGACTTCACGCGATTCACCATAGAGGGACTTTCCGAGGAACTCGGTGATTCTTTTGAAATAGTGGCGGCTGGCGCCCGTTCGGGCCCGTTTTCTGCGCTCATAATTCAGGCAATGTACGCTCTGTCGCTTTTGCTTTCGCTCGGCTCTAAAAGAGCATACTCCCTCCTGCTTCAGATCTGCATGGTGGCCCTTGCTCCACTCAAAGTATTCGACTTCTTCTATATTCCACTGGAGGACTCCCATGAGGCCGCAAGTCATATTTACTTCTTCGCCAAAAAACGCAGGTAAACGGAGACGAGCGAATCCCCAATCAAATCCCACGAATATCGAGATCCGATATTCTTTTTTTGTCGTTCCGTCATTTCAATGATTTTTTTCGGTTCTGCATCCAAAACGCCGCTCACGAGCCTCGCTTGTGCGGGAAGACTCGCGCTTTTATCGAGGTAGAAAGCATCCTCGCCGAGAATAGATCTGTTTGAGGCATGGTCATAACAAATGACCGGCAATCCCGCGGCGGCATAATTGAACAATTTTCCGTTTCCCTCCGATGTGTCCGCTTTCAGTGACACGGCAACATCTCCCAAAGCGAGATAGTTGTAGATGCACTCATAATCCACCCTTCCAGTTACGACTACGCATTCGGCGATGCCGAGCGAATCGGCCATGCGCCTATACGCATCTGCATGCGGATAACCCATGAGAAGCAGTATGAAATCATTGCGCAACACTCGCAGACCCGCGACCAGATTGAGTAGTTTGTCCGTCCCCTCGAGTACGCTAAGCGTCCCCAAATAAACGATAACTTTTTTATCCTCCAGTATTCCGTACCTCTGGCGCAATTCCTGGACGGCGGCATTATCCACGCGGAGCATTTCTGTTCGTATCCCGTCTGGAATGAGCGATATCTTTGATGGATCTAGACCGAATTGCAAAGCTAGCACGCTTTGATTATTTTGATTGCTTACTATAATCGCGTTAGACAGACGATAAATAAACCTCTCGAGTCCGAAAAGAATGCGAAACGAGAGCGACTTTGGATGAACATGTCCCATGGAGACCAATTGGTCGGTAAGACTTCCCTGACTATCAAGCACTACCGCGCCACCAAAAATACTTCGCACTGGGAACGCAATGAGCGCCCCTTCGTGCGCATGCGCGTGTATAATATCCGGCCTGAAAGCGCGAGCAGTCTGGAGCGAACGAAACAGGAGAAAAAAATCGAGGTATATCTTATGCCAGCTTGGGCCTGGCTCCATCTTTTGATACCAGAAAAAGTTCGGTGTTCGGATGACCGAAAGACCCATAACATCCGAGCCGATGTGATAGGTAACGATCTTCACTTCGTGTCCGTGCTCCGACAGAAATTTTGCCTGCTCAAATATCCTCACATGACATCCTCTGTCGTAGAAAAAAGGAGTCGGGGCTATTACCAGTATCTTCATTGTTTTAATCTCTTGTACAATTCGAGCGTCCCGCCGTCTTCTCCTTTAGTATACTTACGAGGGTATACATTGTTCACGCTTGCGATGAGTTCGAACTCTTCGTCAAGAATGCCTCGGATCTCATCAGCCTTGCGGCGCCCATCAGGGTCGAGCGATCCCCAGAATGAACCACGCACGAATTGGAGATTCCAAAATTCCTTATTCAGAGCGATGTAGTCGGCGCCAGAAAGAATCCATTCTTTCAGGAGTTCGTAATTATAAAAACGCAACTGCCGAGCACGCTCTGTATCCAAGAAGTGCACATAGAAAAAGTCTCTGTTCACGAGCGGCGCGAGTATAGTCTTTCCCGCAAGGAACACATGAAAAAACGAATTATCGAAGGATAAAACCCTCGCGTCCGCTTCGGTGTGAGCTCGTATCAGCTCCGCGCCCCGCGATACTCGCAGAATATCCGACTCCTCTCGAGGACTCGAGAGCACATCCGACCGATACAGATTGCCAACGGCGCCAAGCGCTATGGCTACACCGACCACTATTGCCGCAAACGGTCGATACTCGCCTACATAACGAGCGCATCCGACCATCGTCGTAAGCGCTACAAGAGGCATAAAATACGCCGCATATCCCACCTGTCCGATCGCACCCCAATAGAGATAGTGCGCCGCAAACAAACCTGTCGATAGCGCAACAAGGAGCGCATACACATGTTCTTCCTGTATGAATTCTATGATTCTGCCCCACTGTTGCCGAACGATGAATGCAAGCACGGTGAAAAAGAGGACAAAAAACGCAAAGAATTCTCGCACGAGATCGACGAACACCTGCACATATTCGACAATGGCCTGTCCGCCAACAACAGCCGTTGCGGGGAGCGTTGCAAGAGGTCCAACTTTCACGAACGGGGCGAGGATGTGCGAAAACGCAAGCGATGGATTCTGATATACAAGGGGCGCATATCCGATGATAACCGTCACAGCAAGCGACGCGAGGAAGATCGCGCCGTCTCGCATACCTACACGCCGATACAGAAGATACCCGCCATATACCAAGATCGCGGGAAGCATGTTTATACGCGCGAGGAGCAAAAGACCCAATACCACACCGGAATAGAGCGCCTTTTTTGAGCGACTCGTAGAGAGAGTTTCGACCCAAAAGGCAAGCGTGAGGAGCAGTGCCGTAAGCGAATAGAGCGTTCCCGATACATAGTTTCCCATCAGAAATACATTCGACATGAGAAGCCATACGGCGCCGATACCCCACCATCTGCTATTGCCAAGTTTCTTTCCGACTATGTAAACAGAGGTAAGCATGAGCCCAAGAATTACTGTCGACACGATTCGAGCTAGATAGAGACTCGGTCCAGCCAAGATCTGCGGTATCCCGTATATCGGAATAAAAAGCGGCGGGTATTCGACCACAATATCCGTGAAAGGCACATATGTTCCGCTCGCAATGAGATACCCTTTGAACGAGTACAGCAACTCATCAAACCATGTCTCTCGAAAGAGAATGAGTATCACGACCTCCACAAGAAAGGCCGAAATTGTGGCTATAACGCTTGCCGTAAATGCCTTGTTTTTCATCGCAGAGCCAGTATAGATTTATCGCCTGAATATATCCAGCATGCGCTCCGTATATTGCCCCCAAGAGATATTCTCTTCCACGAATTTCCGCCCGGCCTTCGAGAGAGTCGGAGTAAGCTCGGGTTTGTTGAAGAGCTGTTCGATGGCGGCGGCTATTTCAGACGGAGACTTTGGCGAGACAAGCAGTGCGTTTTCGCCATCCGTTAGCACCTCGCTCGCCCCCGCCGTTCTCGACACTATAACCGGCATTCCCGATGCCATAGCTTCAAAAACGGCAATGCCCCAACTCTGCAGGTGCGAAGGAAAGACGAACACATCATGACCCGCATATGCACCAAGCAGTTCTTTGCCAGACACTGCTCCAAGCAATGTCACCGTATTCTCTAAATGAAGCGATGCGATGAGTGAAACAAGTCGCTCCTTATATCGAAGATCCGCATCGCCGCCAACGATCGAGAGGGTCATATCATACCCCTTGCTCTTCAGTATATTCACTGCCACGATGAGGTCCTCAAACCTGCGATGCGCAAACAAAATGCCAACCGCAAGCGCCTTCAACGGACGCTCCCTGCGCAGAGCGCGCAGAGTAAATGGGAACTCCGTGACACAGATGCCGCTTCTCACGACTTCCGCTTCTTTCCTATAATACTGCATCACCCACGCACGGTCTCGTTCATCGAGCACCACGATATCGTCCTGCGGCGCTATGAAGAGAGCGCGTTCGCGCCAGTCAAGCAGACGATATGCAAAGACCTTCACGCGCGATGCCATGATGCTTTGGTCAACTTCTCTTGCGCGTAAATACGACGGGTACCTCGTCGCCATATCATTCATCATCCAAATGCTTCGTACATGAGGATGCGCCTTTTTGTATAATGCCGCAGTTCGGTACACTTCTTCTCCATGCGGATTGACAACCTCAGTTCCATTTTCGATGCGGGACGCAAGCTCTCTCTCGCCGTATTGTTCAATAACCCGCATTCCGTAGAGAAGCTCCTCATAACAATTAGCTTTATCGTAAATAAATGTATATAGGGTTACGGCATGGCCCCGCTCTATGAGACAGCGCGCAAGCCACAACGCCTGGCGTTGTGCGCCGCCCCTGACATTCAACCTTCGGATAAGAATGGCTATCTTCATAGTTCATTTCTTTCTGGCAACAACGTGGAAGCTGTAATACTCATCATGCTCTTTTCTGCCGTCGATGCTCTCGGCGCCGCATTTTTTGAGAAATTCGCTCACTACATCAAATGATGGAGACCATTTATGCTGGCGGCCATAAACTTCATTAGGACGCCACATGACCATGTCTCGATGCGGTAGATATAGGAAGAGCGCTCCACCCGTTTTTAGCTTTCTCATCCAAAGCCGCAGAGCTTCCTGCCAATGGTCAAGATGCTCCAAACAGTGTGAGCTGAATACGTAATCAAGCGAACCGTCGGCAAAACGGTCAAGACAATACGCATTCTCGTTCGAAGCGTTCTCTATTGGCACGGCGCCTGGCAGTGGCCAGGCTCCTGCGCCGATATCGAGGCCATCTCCTGTGCAGTATTTTGCGGCAAGCGGATACACATATGTCATCGCTTTTTTGTGGAATAGATGTTCGGGATAGAGCTCCCCCTTGTATTGCCGAAACCATTCTCCGCCTAGATTCACCCATCGAACTAGCATGCGCTCGCGGACTGCATCAAACACGCGACGGAAGGATTGTCTCGGTTCAACAAGGATTCTTCGTATTTTTATTAAGTATTTCATATGAGGCATCTTTCCCGTTTCTCGATTTCTGATACGGCGTAGAGCACCATCGGGACCGTAATGCGCGAAAGCGACATCGCATGGTCTTCTGGACTTCCACGATCCTTAAAAACAAAACTTGATGGATAAAAAGGCGCAGGCGGCGTTACGCAGGCGCTACGCGCATCATGCGGCGGCTGTTCCCATGGATCTACAGGACCCGTAATGTCAATAAGCGGTGTTCCAACCGCATGGGCGATATAAATAGGACCCGTATCGACCGCAATGTATACATTGAGCGATTCAATGAGCACGCCCAAATACTCAAGCGGCCATCCGACCGCCTCGATGTTTCGGGGAGTGCCCGACGCCGCCTGCGCCGCTTTAGTAATTCTTTCTCTGTCTGCCGCAGTCCCAATCCACACTATCCGAACGGCCTCATTTTTGAGAAGAGCTCGCGCCAATTCGATGAACCTGTTGTCGCCCCACTCCTTTATCTTATTACCCGCTGTGAGACTTATACCGACCAATCTGTCTCCGTTCGCAACCCCATTGTCGCGCATAAATTGAGATACGCGCGCGCGCTGGTCGGCTGTTATACCGACGACTTCACGCAAAGAGGCATCCGCAATGCCAAGCGAAGATAGCATTGACAGATAGTGTCTTGGCGCCGACCGATGGTCGCGATATAGACAACATTCGGTATTCACCATATCGGTGAGCGCTTCCGCAAGCGGTCGTCCCTCTCGCACCAACTTCACTCGGTGCGGTATTTTCCCTGACGCCATTAGGAACGTAGAAAGCCATGTGCCGGAGAAGCTGAACGCGTGCGTAAATCTTTCACTCGCGATCTCTCTGATGACATCGCGAATGCCGCGCGCGCTGAACACAATGAGCTTATTTATGTCTGGATTATACTCGAGAACTCCACGCACTTTCGTCGTTGTTAATACGGCGATATACGCGGATGGGTAGCGTTGTCTAACCGCGTGAATAGCCGGCGTCGAACAGACAATGTCGCCGATGCGAGTTAACTGCGGAATAAAGAGGACTCGGGGATTGTTGCGGCGCATAGCCGTGCGTCGTCTTCTCGCAGAATACAGCCACCAGGGAAGCCGCGGCAGCGAATATGCAAGAAATGAAAAGACTTGACTGCTGTATGGAAACATAATTATTCGGCGACCACCGACCTGAGGATATGGTCCACGGCTTCGGCAGTCTTTCTCCAGCTGAACTCTTTCGCGCGCCGCGTTCCACGGCGCACAAGCTCCGTGCGCGCGGGACCTTCCAGGGCGACTTTCTGCAGGGCGTTCGCAATTGCCCTAGGATCGAACGGGTCGACAGTTAGCGCCGCATCTCCCGCAATTTCGACAAGCGATGACCGGTCTGAAGTGACCACCGGTGTCCCGCATGCGAATGCTTCGAGGACAGGAAAACCGAAACCCTCAAGGAGACTTGGAAACGAAAGCGCTCCGGCTCGACTGTATGCCTCGCCGAGTTTATCGTCGGATATGTGGTCAAGCCATATCACGCGTCCTTCAAGTCCAGGCTCTTGCGCAAGAGCCTCGGCGCGTTTGGCATATTCGCCTGTTCGTCTACCCACAACGACTAGTTTATGGTTCGCGAACTTCGGCAGTTCTGAAAGAATGCGGAATGCGCGGAGCGTATTCATAAGGTTTTTGCGCTCCTTGATAACTCCGACTGACAGAATATAGTGTTGCGGCAGGTCCAGCAAATTCGCTCGCCCTTCCGAACCACCGCATAAATTTTTGAACCCTGGATATACAACATGCAGTTTTCTTTCCTCGACTGCCCCATAACGGAGAACTTCGCGAGCGCTTTCCCGAGATATAGCGATTATCGCATCAGCGCGAGAAAGCCCCCGACGGTGGCGTTCCATCAGAAACCGCGAGCGCATTCTCCCGAAAATCCCTCGCGCGGGAAAATGAATATAGGCAAAATCAAGCGCAAGCACCACTGAATGAGCAGGCCGCCACGATAGTGGAAGAACTGGCGTGTTGAAGAGGTACACATCCGACTTCTCACTGCATCGGAGTCCCCGCTCAAGCCACAACATCCCGCCCCCTAACACCTCAATGCGCCAGCGGTTGCCATGAAATCGTGGCCGCTCAATCGGCTCGTCTTTAAGATAAATTATGTACTCGTTCTCATTGTCCAGCCTCGTCAGTGCATCGGCAAGATCTACTATAATCCGCGCAAGGCCAGCCGGAGCCGACTCGCCGTATGGATGCAAAACGATGCCGATGCGCATGTGTGTTATTTTATCGCTTCAAGCTCCCACGAAAGACATCGAACGGGATACAATAGCGAGAAATACTGGTCATAGAAATTCGGGAAACGATGAATTAGCGCTTTCGCCGCTCGCCGAATCGGATTGCTTGTACGAGATGGCCAACCATACCAAAAACCGCTCTTTTTAAACGAATACGGCACATACTGATATTCCGACAGATGTGTGCCGTCCAAAAAATACTCGAACGAACCGGAGGTAAAATAGTGTCGGTGAGTCGGATCAGTATGCGCATCGGTGCTTCTGAAGTATGGAACTTGAATGACCAACCTACCGCCTGGCACAAGAACGCGATGGGCTTCCCCGAGAACGGCAAGCACATTATCCGAGTGTTCAAGAACATGATTCATGAGCACAACATCGAAAGCATTGTCTGCAAAAGGCCACGGCGCAATATTCATGTCGTGCACGACATCGGCATGTGAACCTCGAACAATATCCATACCTATTGAACCAGGGAGTTTCCTACTGCCGCAACCAACATCGAGCGCAGAAGGGTTGCCCGTCAGGGGGTTTTTAGTAAACCCGCCGCAGGTATAAATATCGAGCGTAAATAGTCGTTGATTCATTGTCGTATCATAACCCCACGCGACTCGATGAACGCGAGAATTCCCGCGGCGCGATTGCGCCAGGTATGGCGCAACCCGAGCTGAAGCGCGCGAGACATCCTCTCTTTTTGGGCCGACTCGCCGTCGAACATGGCTTCTTTCAAGGCCCGCACAAGGTCGTTCGGATTGTCGGGCTCATAATAGTACACTTCGCTGGTACTTACCAATTCTGCAATTGCGGGCGTCTCGCTCGCCACGATCGGACGATGCGAGACGAGATACTCAAAAAGCTTCATGGGAGAAGTTTGACGAAACGAGTAATCATTAGCCGCAGTGCCAAGAAGAAGCAAAACATCTGCCGCGCCAAGCCACTCTACGATTTCCCTATAGGGCCGCTCGCCCGCACAAACAAGATTTTCGGGGACATCGCTTATTCCGGTAATACGGCGAAACTCTGCAATATCGCCACCAACAGCATACACTATCGTTTCTCGCCCTAATTGGCGAGCCGCCTCTGCCAATATATCCAAGCCCTTCCATGCGTAGAATTTCCCGACATACACAACGACATGCGCGTTCGGAGAAATGGACAAGTTGCGGCGTGCAACGGGCCTCGACGACACCGCTCCAAGCGCATCGGTGTCGATGCCATTGGGACGCGCAATTATCTTCGATTCCTCGATCCGAAATGAATCCAAAAATCGCTTACGAATGTATTCATTGATGACAATAATCCCGCGGGCGCGGTGCACAAAAAATCGTGTTAAAGTACGTGGTTTTTTTATGCCATGGCTCTCGAAAAAGTAAGGCACTCCAGAGAGAGAAAGCGGCAAAAATGAAAATTGATCCATGTCGATGGTGTACGCGAACGATCTCTCGCGAAGAATTCGCTTCCACAGAAGAAAGATGAGCGCCGATAATGCGAACGAAACGGAAGCGATCCGGTACCCCATCTTTCCGTTATGGTACAAGTCGATAACCGGCAGGCGCCGTACCGAAACAGTTGGACGAAGACCATAAAACTCTTTCAGGGAGTCGGCGCTTCCGGCGCGCTGTGGCGTAACGAGCGTGAGGTCGATACCTGCCTCAACGAAGGCTTCGCACATTTTGGCTATTTGTATGCCGTGCGCGCGCTCGCTCGGCATCCTGGCATTTGCGATATAATACATTTTCATACTCCAGAATCATTCACCTCGCATCACTCCAAGAAATCGCCGCAGGACTTCTTCCTTGTTATAGCGAACAATGTGACGAAGCCCCTCTGCTCTTAATTTTTTTGCGAACGAACGATCGGTGAGTATTCTTACGCAGGCTTCGGCGAACGCCGCAGTATCTTCGCTTTTGACAAGACAGTCTTTTGCCGCAACGGGGATGATGTCTCGAACACCGCCTAAATCTGTAGCGACGAATGGCACACCCGCCGCCATTGATTCAAGCAATACATGCGAAAAGCCTTCCTCCCGGGAGGGCATGATAAAAAGAGACGCCTCTCTAAATAATTGCGGTATCCTGTATTGCGGTACTGCTCCATGCAGTGTGACGCGATCGGAAATACCTCCCCGCTCAAGTTCGCGACGCAGCGACTCTTCAAGCGGGCCAGATCCGGCAACATGGAAAGATAGTGTGCTGTTTGACGGCAACTGTCTAATGATACGGAGCGCGATATCTGGAATGAGGTCAGCGCCTTTTCTTGCTGAAAGATGGTGCACGAAAAGCACTTTCTGCGACTCTCTGCGAGTATTCGCGTCAATACGAAACCGCTCGGCATCGATCCAGTTCGGAATAATACGGATCTTTCCCGGCGAAATGCCGAAGTGACGGGAATATAATGAAGCCATCGTTTCTGTGCCTGTCACCAGATAGTGCGTGGCGAATAGAACTACGCGAAGTCCAAATTGATTCCCAAAAAGCCACGGCATGCCGCAATTCCAGTAATAGGATACGCCTTTGCATATGCGGGCAACGATCCCGCTTGCCAACCCGCCGCTATATGAATAGTGCGTATAGAAAACTCGATATCCCGCGGTGCATGCGCGAAAAAGAACGGCAAGCATGCGCAGGAATCGGAACGGCAACAATCCTCCGCCTAATGCAACAACAACCGTACAGTTCGGGAACGCGTCCTTTGGCACACCGCCCTTTTCAACGACAAGATACACATCGGCCGCACGCGAGAGTGTGCGCACAAATTCGTACAAATGAAAAAAGTGCGTATCGGTGTCGGCGCGATACTCCGGGAGGACATAACAGAGCTTCATCTTACTGCTTGACATATAGCAATCGGCAACTGTTTATCGCCTCCCCGCCTTCGAATCGCTTGCACTTCTCTAATTCCGCAACCAGCCGTGTCTTTTTTAAGGTGACCGGCACAACCTTCTCTCGTATTTGTAACGCACGCGAAAGCATATCAGGTGACATATTAATATTTGACGATAAACTTTTTGAGATTTATGCGCCTCGGCATGTGCGCCAATGTTCAGTAATTCGGCGTTCATAGTCGACCGATGAAAGAGCCTCTCTGACTACTGGCTTTTCCGGATTCTCGAGAAATTTTGTGAGACATAGAACTGCGCCAGTAAGGTCATCTTGCGGATACACGCAGACGCCGGCACCAAAAAGCGATGTTCCAACACAACCGACATCGGTGGTCGCGATCGCAAGACCAGCACGCGCCGCATCAATGAGCGACATTCCGTACCCTTCGTATCGCGAGGATGAGAAATATGTATTTGAAAGCGCGTAATAAGGTTGAAGGTTTTGCTCCCAGCCGACGAATTCGACAGCATTATCGATGCCAAGCTTCACTGCTTCGCGCCGCAAGACATCTTTACAGATACCATCGCCGACAATGCAATAACCAACTCGAGGATACTTTGCGTGGAAAACCGCAAATGCGCGAAGCGCAAACAATAAATTCTTCTCTGGAGCCAGTCGAGAAACCGTAAGCACGACATGCTCGAATCTTGCAAGTATGGTTTTTACGCGCTGAATCTCTTCTCTTTCTGGGGCGGCGCCACGAGGAGATGCGATTGGCAACACGGCTATGCGCCGAGCCGGCACATTGAGCTCCCGAACAATCGAATCCCTAATGCGCGGAGAAACTACTCGTATGCATTCTGCTTTGTTAAGCGCACGCCTCGCCAGCCAGACACGCGCCCGGTTTTTTAAAGATTCGCTCCTAAAGTAGGGGCTGAACAAATCTGTATGTACCTGCAGTTCAAGCGCCGCACCGAAATATTTTGAGAGGCGCGCGGCAGAAATTCCCGTCTCAAACGGATCCTGCGAAGTCACTATGTCCGGCCTCGGTAGGCCCCTGCCAATGCGATATGCATCGCGCGCGCGCAAGAGACTATTCCACGATGCCGTCTTATATGCAGATACTTTATCCGAAATTACAACTCTCTCTCCCGCGCCTCCGACTGAAAGCACCACAATGTCGAGGCGGTCGACTAAGGCTCCGTATGCTTTCATACGGAGGAATGCCGCGCTTCCACGCTCGCATATTCTTTGATCGGAGCTCAACATGAGGACATTCATAAGCCATGTGCTTCTCTGATGACCCGCAGATTCTCGCTTATTACGCCATCCCATGTCAATATCGCGGCGGCAGGAGGAAGACGGGATGGTTTTTTCCCGAGAGAGAGAAGCAGGGCGCGCGCCATATCTGACACCGAGAGTGGGTCAAAGAGTTCTGCATCTCCAGCCTGGAGCGGCAGTCCATTCTCTCGACTCACAGCAATTGAGGTTCCGACCGAGAGGCACTCCATTATGTAATTTGGGTGGAACTCGGTAATTGCGGGTGCGACGCAGACACGCGCCTTTTTCATGAACAGCAGTAGCTTCTCTTGCGGCAGAGGCCTCACGATCCGAACTGCTCCCGACAGGCCCGATAACCGCACGGTCTCGCTTAACCGCTTCAAGAAAGGACCCTCTCCGATAAGCAATAGAATCGTTGCGGTATCGTGACGGTGCACTTCGCGGAAAGCCGCAATGAGTCGTTCGAGATTTTTATACCCAACAAATCTGCTAGCATAGAGGATTATCTTTTTCGCGGGGCGTCTTACGCCGGAAGTGCCGCTACGATGAGATATATCCGGCATCGGATTGTGTATTATCGTTATACGACTTGACGGTATCCCATAATATTGCAGGTATATGGAGCGAAGCATTGGAGCAACAACTATGATCTTCCTAGCCCTCCGCAAAACGAATGCACTTATACGATAGGTAAGCGAACGACGAAAGAGACCATCCGCATAATACCTGGAGAGAGGAATATCGGCGGCGCGATTTTCTGCAAAACGCTCCCATGCAACATCACCGCCAATACGAACAATGAGCGGAACATGAAGAATCCTACTCGCAAGGAGAGCAGGCAACCCAGAGCCGAGGGCGTCAAGCGCATAGATGACCGACGCGCCGCGCGCGATCACGAGGAGACGAAAAAAGTATGCAATGTGGCGGATCCCGTATGGCATCCGCATTGATATGAAATAGACAACCTCGTCCTTTTTCCCTTCCCGCCCTCTACCATATGACAAAACGCGAGTTTGAATGCCGCGCTCCGAAAAACCCTCCGCATATTTCTTCGCGTGGGTCGCTTGTCCACCCACAGAAGGTGGATATATTGAAGTGGCGATAACTATGTTCATTGACCCGGAATCAGCGCGCGCAAAAAGCTTCCAATGCGGCCTATGATACCAATAATGCCCGAGTCCCGCTTTGGGATAACTGTCCGCGAGGGAGTTTTGGTTACCGCTCCCAGTTCGGGAGCGTCTCGTTTCAGAACGGCTTCCTCGACGGCCGCAGTCGACACCGCCACGGGACGAACATCCGTTAGAGGAACAGTGCTCGTTCGAGAATCTAGGTTCCCTGCTCCCAGTCGAGTAACATGTTCGGACAGTTGTAGGATAAGCGCATGCGCCGTTTGAAGGTCGGCATACGCTTCTCGAATCTCTGCGCTATCTCTATCCTCGCTTGTTGGTTCGGCGACAGAAACATTCGAGGAGCCTTTGCGATATATGTCTGCGCGAACACCATCGGGACGAGAAAGCAATATCTCTGAATCCTCCTCAAAGTGAAGCCCATGAACACGCCACGGCAATATTATGCGCATCCCCGCGCTAATTATCGTGTCTCTCGGAAACTGAAATCGTGTGCCGCCGACAGTGATCGCCCAATCGGCTAGATTTTGTTCGTACGGTCCAGTATTATGAAGTTCTAAGGAGCGATCCGCCATTCCATTGCTGGCGATAGCAATGGTTATTGCGGGCGCGAAAACAGTTACGGTATTGCGCGCAACTGAAATATCCTCCCCGCGCTCGGCATTTATTACAACATTGTATGTTCCGGGATATGCGTAGGCGTGATCTGTCTCTCTCCCGCGAGCGAATGACCCGTCGCCGAATGACCAAAAATACTCAAAGCGCTCACTCGCTCCAATTCCACGCGCCGCGAAACGCACATGCTCTCCAACGCTTGCAATTCGGTTTCTTCCCGCACTGATGGCAAAATCTTCTTTCGGTCGCACCGCAACCACATTGGCTGGCGACGAATGCGCCGATACGGCGACGACAGCAGAAGGTCCCCCCGTATTGCTTACCTCTTCAGTGGATGAGGGCGGCGAAGAAAGCGCGTTCATCGCGCGCGGCGTTCCAGACGCGGTTATCCATGCGCTGGCGCTTTTCTGCATCGTATCTTTAGTCGTATTGTCTCCTGCCGGCCAACCATCGACCAGGAAAGATACTCTCTCTACTTCTGCGCCTCCAGAATCTTTGAGCACTATATCTTCACCGCCGTTATCAAGCGCGCCCGCGTACACTTGGTCTGCGACAATCTGCGGCAGTGTCCCGTCATCAGTTCGCTCTAGCAGAAAATAACCATTCCCGGCGATAGTCCCCGCGAGCTCGACACGCCTCGGATTCGCGGTCTCAATGTCCCACGAAAGCGTCCAACCCGCGAGGCTTACTGCGCTCGCTGAATCATTGCGAAGCTCTATCCATTCATCAGAGGCAGAAACAGCCGTGCCCATCCATGCGATCTCGTTCACGAATACATTTGCGCTCACAGCTCGAGGAACCGTGAGCAATGACAGCACAATAAGAAATGCCAGTGCCATACGATTCATGCCCACAGTGTATGAAAAACTTTCCGCATTTCCTCCGCGATTCCGTTCCAGTCATATAGGAGGGCTGTTTTGTCGCCGCCCTCTGCGAGACGCTCCGCGAGACCTGAATTATTGAGAATGTTCTTTACTTTCTCGGCGAGACCATGAGGGTCATCAACGTCAACCGCGAGCGCGTTTTCCCCATCACGCAAAAAGTCGCGAATTCCTCCAACGGTCGTTGCGATAACCGGAATCCCTGCGGCCATCGCTTCAATGAACACATTGCCCATACCTTCAGTGCGCGATGGTCGCACGAAAATATCTGCTATCGACAGATAGGACGGAAGTTTTGAATGTGGAATATCACCGAGGAAAAGCACGCGCGCCGATACTCCAAGCTCCGCCGCGAGAGCTATAAGATAGGGTTGCAGAGGTCCCGTGCCAATCACAAGCAGCTTAACATTCTCGGGCAGTTCGAGGAGCGAACGGATAATCGTATCTACTGCGTTTTTGTGGACTAAACGCGATACCGTCACAAGAAGTGACTGGCCGCCGTTATCCGTAAATCGCTCTCGGAGTGATTGTACAAGCGCAGGGTCCCCCTTCCCGTGAAAACGCCCATAATCAACCCCGTTCGGAATGACAAGTACAGGATTGACTGCTCCCATACTGCGCGCGAAATCCGCGAGAAACTCGGAGATCGCTGTGATAATATCCGCGCGTAAGAAAATCTCACGAAACCATTTCGATACAAATCGTGTTTTTCTCAAAATATACTCGAGTGGGTCCCCCTCTTGTAGAGTTAACACAAACGGGGCATCGGGATAGCGTTTCTTAAAAAAGAGCGCGGCGAACCCTGCGCGATTTGCCATAATCGACCAAACGAGAGAAAACGGCTTCGCGCGATGTAATCGGCGCGCATACCGTGCGGCGATAAAAGGAAATAGAGTTTTATGTAGCTTGAACGCTCTTGGAATTCTTTTCCCGACGCGATGAATCCGCACATTGCCAATGTCTTCGATACGAGGCGAGTTGGGGTCAAGCGCGAGCGTAACGACATCGAAGGAAAGGCCTTGCATGCGAGCGGTTATCTCGCGCACAGCGATCTCTGCTCCACCGATATGTGGCAGATATGCGAGAGAGAATACGAGAACACGCCTTTGTTTAGTTTCCTCCGGGTCTGCCATCATTGCCATGCAACACCTTTCGTAATACTTCTTCGGGAACCTCTCCCGTGGTTTTTTCACTCGCGGATTCACTGGGTCTCGGCGCTGACTGCGGAATATCCTTCGACACCCGAGGAGAAACAACGACTGGCTTACCGATCGCGCTTGCGATCGCGGCCTTGAGCGAACTATGACCAGCAAGCGGCGGCGCGCCTGTGCGAGAGAATTGCGCGCTGGCGGAATGTTGTTTGCTTTTTGTTCTTAAAGGGACCTGCGACGCCGTCCTGCGCGATGCCGATGCAACATCATCGTTCTGCAACGGGTCACGGCCAGGCCGTTCTACTCGAGCAGTGCTTATCTGTACAGGAGTCGAACGCAATTCTCGTTTGTCTGCATTTTCGTTTTTTTCCTTCGCTGGACGCACGGTCGCAGGCTGAATGGGCTCGTGCCACTTCCGTATCTCCTCTTCAACACCCTGACGCGGTTGACCGAATCTGGTGCGGGATTGCCGAATCACTGCCGCCTTGTGAGAAATCTCATCGGGCGCTATAGGCGCCATGGTAGTTGCGGAAAATGGCGGAGACCCCACACCGTCTATCATGAGCGTCATATATACTTGCGCAAAACCAAGTCCGATGAGGTCTTCAGCGGTGAATTGCGGCATGAATATTTTCTCGAGCACTTCAGCGTCAAATGGACCGACGCGGAAAGAGATCGTGGTGCCGACATTTCCGAATACGGCATTGCGAACAGTTTCGGGCATCTGCTCGATATACTGATGCGCGATAGTAAGAGATAGTTTGTATTTTCGGGCCTCCGAGAGAATGTCGGCAAAACTATCGCTCACAAATGACTGAAACTCATCAACGAACAAGTAATATTCCGGGAGAGCGCGAAGCTCCGCCGCGGAAACTCTAGCGCGGCTCATGGCGGCAAGGTATATCTTGGTGATAAGCATGCTCCCCAACAACTGCGCGTTCGTTTCGCCTATCTTGCCCTTAGAGAGATTCATTATTAGAATCTTGCCGTCATCCATTATTTCTCGAATGTCGAATGACGACTTCGGCTGTCCGATGATATTGCGCACAACAGGATTCGAAACAAATTGACCAATCTTATTCTGTATCGCGGCGCCTGCCTCCTGCATATATCGGTCTGTATATTTCGCGAACTCATCCACCCAGAACGCCCGCACAGAAACATCTGATATATTTTCCACCACTCGCTTGCGGAAGTCTTTGTCTGCGAGCATACGGTTGACCCCAAGGAGCGTAGCGCCCGGATATTCAATTAGCGCGAGCAGTATGTTCGTCAGAATGTACTCCATGCGCGCAGACCAGACATCCGGCCATATTTTCTTGAATGAAGACATGAGACCGGACACGACCAAATGACGCCGTTCTGGCTCTACGTCCTCCATTACATTGAATGAGAGCGGGCGGTCGAGGTCGTCGGGGTCAAAGTAGATTACATCCTTCACTCGTTCGGCGGGAATATAATCTAGCATAAGCTCGGCCGTTTTGCCGTGCGGGTCAATAAATCCCATTCCGTGCCCAAGTTGGATATCTTGTATCGCCATGTTTTCAAGGAGCGTGGACTTGCCCATGCCGGTTTTGCCGATGACATAAACATGACGGGTTCTATCGTCGTTTTTAATTCCGAACTTGCGCTTCTGATTGCGGAAATCAGTCTCGCCGAAGTAAATGATCTTTTCGCGATCCGACGCACTCATAATTGCGCTTCAGTATATCAAAAAATTCGGCCATCCGCTAGGATACGCCGATCATCGTCCGACTGAGAGTTCCCGTCAGTATTTATTAAATTGGGAATCCTTCATCCGTGTCTGCGGGGGCTTTTATGGCAACAACGCTCCGCGGGTATATATGTTTGACGGGTCCCAGAGCATCCAGGAAGAAAGGCCTGCATCATAGGTAGCTTGCATTTGTGCTCGAATCATGGGTGCGGTATAATCTGCCCCCAGATCAAAATCCTGCAGCCAGGGGCGGAGCTTGTAGGGCGAGGTACTCGCCGCAATCGATCGCGCAACTCCCTGTTCCATCGCATGTTTGACAACCGTATACGGTTCAGTAGCCGGTCGCGAAAGTCCAAGAAATCCGCTCGGATAGTGCGATGGGTAGACCATTGGAGCGATGTAGTCGAAATAAGGCAGAGCAACCTCGAGAACCTGCCCGATATTAAGGTCATCGTAGCTCGTCATTGTCATCCCAAAAAGGTCCGCAGACAGAATGGCGCCACTATCGCCAAGCTCTGCGTGCAGATACGCAAAAAATTCACCAAGCACGTCGCGCGGCGGGCTCGCCTTACTGTGCGGGAAGAAAATATCTTTCATATTTCCATCGGACGGGAAGCGCACATAGTCGAAATTTAGTTCATCAAATCCCGCGCCGTATGCATCACGCGCAATCGCAACAGCATATGTCCATGCTTCTTTCGATCCGGCATCCAACCATGCTATGCCTTTTCGATCGCGCCAAATGCCATTATCGCTTGCGCGCAGTACTGCTAGGTCAGGGCGGCGAACTACTAGATGTGGATCTTGGAATACACTTATCCGCGCGATTACATAAATGCCCTTTTCGTGGAGCGATGAAACGAACTCGCGCATATCGCGCGCCCCACATCTTGACGCCTCCCATGCGTGCAATAGAACAGGATTTTCTGGCCGAAAGGAAAGCGTTCCCGAAAAATCCTTCACATCAATGACTACGGCATTCAGCTCCGTTTCGTCGATGAGACTGACCAATTTGTTTCGAAAGCTCGGCGTGCCTGCGACACAGCTCGTCATATATATCGCCCGAACTGATTCAGGCATCTGCAGGTGACGCGCCTCCCCGGGCAGAGCTCGGCCGTATATCTCACTCGAAGCGAGCGCGGCGCCAGAATACAGGAGCGGCGAAGAAAGCTGCGCCGACGAAAAGCCAACACCGAAAATAGAAATGAGCGCCACAATGAGGATCGGCGCCGCTCTGTCGATGCGGTCAAACACTGTCTCTCTCACGGCTTTCAAAGAGTGACGGGGGTTGGATACTGTGGCACGCTTTCTCGGCGAGAAAAGAAAGGACGACAACGACAAAGCCAGTTAGCACGAAAAGTCCGTTCTTTAAACCGCGCGGGAAACCAAGGAATGGCAATGCGCTCGTCCAAAAACCGAGAAATACCAGCAGTACATATTTCCACCGTTCGCTATTCATGCGTACAGTATACAGCCACAGGTCCAAAAAACAATGCCGATCTAGCGCTCTCCTATAACTACAACGAACTCGCCGCGAACAAGATCGGGATGCTCTAAGAACTGACGCAAGACTACTTTCGCGGGCCCAACGATGACACGCTCATGAATCTTTGTAAGTTCTTTGACAACGACAACTTTTCGCTCCGGTTCAAGCATTTCGGCTAACTTCTGTAGGGTCTTCACGAGACGATGCGTCGATTCATAGAATACATGCGAACGAGCGCTTGAAGCAATTTCTCTGAAAATCGTGTCCCGTCCTTTTTTATGCGGCAGGAATCCATGAAAAACAAACGACGAGGTCGGAACGCCCGCAACGGACAACGCCGCTGATAGCGCCGAAGGGCCCGGGATCGCCTCGATGAGGACGCTATCGCCAAAGTGACCCCGCACGAGCGATACGAGTGCGCCTCCTGGGTCCGAGATACCAGGCGTTCCTGCATCCGAAACAAGCGCGATACTCTTTCCGTCCTCGAGCAATGCGAGTATCTCCTGACTTCTTGAGGCGGGGCTATGCTCGTTGTATGACAGCACATGTGTACTAATGTCGTATTTCGAGAAGAGCCGCTTCGTAATGCGCGTGTCTTCGCACAAAACGAAATCCGCTTCGCGCAACACGCGGAGCGCCCGGAGCGTTATGTCTTCGAGGTTTCCAATCGGGGTGCTTACGATGGAAAGTTTTCCGGCCATATTTCTCTGTTATTTTTGCACGAAACTCTCAGCAAGTTTGCAAATATCTCCCGCTCCCATCGTAATTACAACGCTCCCCGTCTTCGCGCGCGTGAGCAAACGCGTTTCTATTTTATCGAAATTGTCGAGAAATGCCGCGTCTGCATGGCGTTTACTTATTTCAGCCGCAAGCATATCGCCCGTGATGGATGGGTCATATTGCTCGCGTGCGGCATAGATAGGAGCAATTATTACATGGTTCGCATCATGAAAACTCTTGCCAAATTCTGCAAACAAAGCCTTGGTGCGAGAATAGAGGTGCGGTTGGAAAACGACCGTAATTTCCCGATCGGGATACATCTCGCGCGCACCCGATAGCGCCGCCCGAACCTTGTGTGGATTGTGCGCATAGTCGTCATACACCAAAACACCCGCCGAAGTTTCGCCCACAAAATCAAACCTACGCCATGTGCCAGAAAAACTTTCTAGCGATCTGGCTCGAACATCTCGCGGTATGCCGAGAAAATCGCCGACAACATCGGCGGCCTGCGCATTGCTTACATTATGTCTTCCCGGAACACGAAGCTTATAGGAAAATGGGGCAAGTTCGGCATATGACAGCACATGACATTTCGCCTCTCCTAGAATTGGAGCAACGTGCGGGTCATCAGGGTTGCATACAAGCGCGCCGTCAGCGGGGATTTTCCTAACCAATTCTGCGAATGCTTCTTGGATGCCAGACAAGTCCTTGAAAAAGTCGAGGTGGTCTTCATCAATATTGGTTATGACCAATATCTGCGGAGACAAGCTCAAGAACGACTTGCGATATTCGTCCGCTTCCACAACGAGGTAGTCGCTCTCTCCCGCGATAAAATTGGTGCCGCGCAAAACTCGCGCGCCAACAAATTCAGGTTGGCCGAGGTCTTCGGGCTTTAAAAGCGACCCCACGATCACGGTCGGGTCCAAACCACCGTCCCGAAGAACTTTTGCAATCATGGCGGTCGTGGTCGTCTTGCCGTGTGTCCCCGACACGGCAATGGTGTACATGTCTTCGGACACGATTTTCAGCATCTCTGGATACGAGAGAATCGGGACGCGCCTCATTCGTACTGCCTTTAGCAATTCCGGACAGAGGTCATTCCACGCAACACTGTATACGACCAGCTCCGCATCTTCAGGAATACTTTCCTCCGTTTTTCCGACCTCGATAGGAATACCGAGCTTTTCGAGCGCGTGATTCATGTCGAAATCACCAATGTCATTCCCAGTGACCCGTTTGCCGCGCGAATGCATCATGCGAGCCATCGCAGAAATGCCAATTCCTGCAATGCCCACAAAATGTATGTTTTGTATCTTTTCCAGATCGATCATGTTGTTTTGACGAGCGCCATAAATTGGTCGTTGCGATCGTATTCGTTCTTGAATTCCGTTCCGAACGAGGCGAATGCCGGGCTGAATAGAATACTATCACCACTATTGCCAATCTCTCTGGCGATGGACACAGCTTCGCCGAGCGAGCGCGCATCGCGGACGACCAGGCCGTTCCCGATTGCGCCGAGTGCGGCGCGTATAGTATCCGTTCCTGTCCCCGCATACGCGACTACCGCCCTACAGTATCTGGGAATTTCTGCAAGCAAACCGTCCATATGAAGCCCTTTGTCTGTTCCGCCCATAATGAGAATGATATTCCTCGATGCTAACCCGAGTGCCCGAAGCCCTGCAACGGTTGCATCCGGGGTCGTCGCATTATTGTCATTGTAGATTTTCACGCCGCACTGTTCGCCAACGAATTGCAACCTTCCTTCTATGCCGGTGAAGCTTTCGATACCCGAGCGCAACTGCGGCTCCATAACTCCAAGCAACTCGCACGCACGCATCGCGAGCGCGGCATTGTCGCGATTGTGCGTGCCAAGAATGCGCAGGTTCCAGTCCTTGGGAAGGTCTCGCGCATCCGCCGAGACGACCCGACTTCGAATATCGGCGCCGTAATATTTTTCGATAGCAACTTCTGCGCTGGGACCGACAATAAGAACATCTCGCTCATTCTGATATCGAAAGATATTTGCTTTGTCCGAAAAGTACCGCTTCATATCCCCGCGGTAATAGTTCATGTGGTCTTGCATGAATGTCGTAAAAATAGCTATATGCGGACTCAACCTTGAGTCCCCAAACCCCTGCAGTTGCCAAGAATCAAGCTCTAGTACGACAGTGTCCCCATCGCGGACTTTTCCAAGTAGTGCGAGCCCCTCCCCGCCCCGCACATTTCCGCCAAGCAGTACGCGACCAGCACGCCGCGCAGAGAGTATATGATATATGAGCGTAGCCGTGGTGGATTTTCCGCGCGTACCAGTAATGCCAATGACCATTATCGAATCCCCCGCGAGTTCAGAAAAAAGCGCCGCGCTCACCTTCACCGGTACGCCATGTTTTATTGCAGTCACGATATACGGCGAATCGAGAGGCGCATCGGGAGCGCGAAGCACCATGTCGGTATTAACAAAATCATATTCTCTGTGACCGCCGAGATGATATGTGATATTTCGGTGCGCGGCAAGTTTATTGATGGAATCTCGTAGTGTATCGGCGCTTTTTAGGTCGGTTACCGTTACTAGTGCGCCCATACGCGCTAAAAAATCCACATCGGAAATTGCCCTGCCAAGAGTGCCGAGCCCCATTACCGTTACTCGTTTTCCATTAAAATAGTCGTGTGCGTTCATAACACAGATACAGAGTATAGGAAAGGCGTCCCATTCGCAATTCATGGTCCCTCTCGATGGGGTGAAGGGGTCAGGAGCCTTCATTTTATATATCTGCTGCACTACGAACAATTACTAGCGGAGTGCAAAAAGGGGTGGCATTATACATATGCTGGAAATTAACGCGCGGAATGATATACTGCCGCTCATATGCCAAGCGCGTATGATATCCCATTTTATGCGAAAGGATTTTATGATCACCGAGCTCGGTGGATGCATTATTTCAATCAGATACGATTCGTAGCTCGCGAGATCGCAGGACGGAAAGGTGGTCTTATTGGCTTCAAGGCGCTTGAGGTCGGTCCTTCGCATGGTCAGGTGACAGGCTATCTCCGGAAGTTCGGAGTAGATGTTACGACACTCGATAATAAAAAGGAGTACTCGCCCGATGTCCTCGGAAGCGTGCTCGATATGCCATTCGCCGATAAGTCCTTTGATATGGTGATTGCCTGCGAAGTCCTCGAGCACTTGCCATACGAAGATTTTCCGAAAGCGCTCGCTGAACTGCGCCGTGTGTCCCGCGACAGCGTTCTCCTGTCCGAACCGGACAGCCGCCGTTTACTGCTCGGTCTTTCCCTCAAACTTCCTTTTCTTAAACAAAGACACGTCATGGTAAAAATGCATCGCGGCGGCGGACCTGTCGTTGACAAGGGTCACTACTGGGAAATAGGCGTCAGGGGCTTCCCGCTTTCCCGTATTCGGAGGTCGCTGAGAACGGCCGGATTTTCCATCGCGGAAGAACGAAATTACCTCGACACGCCCAGAAATTACTATTTTCTATTGCGTCGATAATACCATAGGGTCACCTGACTATCGAACCTGCGGGAATAACTTCTTCAGGAACTAGAAGGACCGGCTTTCCATCTCCGGCCGCGAGTATCATGCCGTCGCTCGTGAGTCCGCGAATCGTGCGAGGCAAAAGATTTGCGAGCACAAAAACATGCTTGCCAATGAGCTGGTCGGGTTCGTGCCACTCGGCGATGCCTGACAATATCTGTCTAGGCTCTTTTTCATTGAGATCAACACGAAGACAGAGGAGCTTGTCCGCCCCAGTCACCTTCTTTGCTTCAAGAATTATGCCTGAACAAATGTGAAGCTTCTTGAAATCATCAATAGTGACTTTTTCCAACATGGTGCGCGCGCTAGGGGTCGAACCTAGGACCTTTCGAGTATCAGTCGAATGCTCTACCAGCTGAGCTACGCGCGCAGAGCATCACGAATATACCAAACAACCGCCTTACATTCAAGGTGGTTTACCTCTGAAATATCCACGAGTGCGCGCTTTCTTTTGTTTCGTTCTACCTCTGTTCGATTCACCGATCGAGATGAGGATTTCTGGTGCATTTCAAGGTATCGGCACCATAACCTGCGTTTATACAAGACAAACGATCGACATATCAGTCTTCCTGCGCGAAACGCGCGGGAAAACGTCTTTTCAATTGAATTGTTCCATGACCAGCTTCCGCTAGCCATGCCTTGTTACGACTTAACCCTTGTCACCGAGCTTACCTTAGGCCCGCATCGAGGCGAGACTTCGGGTATTCCCAGCTTCCCTGGTTTGACGGGCGGATTTCACTTTCTGGAATGTTGTGAATCCCCACGTAGCGAGCGGATTTTCCGCACTACGCGAGCCCACTTATTATTCGTTGGTTCATTTGTGCTTTCAGTATTCTAAAAGTTGTCCATCAGTTAAACCAACGACATAGTCGGAGGATACCGACTGTGGTTTCGTCCTTCCCATTAAGTAATTATATCAGATAGATTACCGCATGGTACTACGACTCAGCTGACTTCTCGTGTGCATAACTTTCCACTAACACACGAGATCTCCCTGGGTCATTTGCCAAACTGTTCCGAACATCCTGATCGTGATTTTTCATTGATACTTCCCCGTGACTCACCGCACGGGTCGCACCATCACTGTGGTGATCAGGCTGCTTTTTGCTACTAGGATCCTTCAGCCCTCGTCTCACGACAGGGGGCCTATCCGTTAACTACACACTATTCCTAACTGTGATGAATAGTGGGATCGATTCTAACGATCTAGCTTGACAAACTGCCAGGCGCATTTCATTTTGAGTACAAGGCTCGGGAACGTATTCACCGCAGTATAGCTGACCTGCGATTACTAGCGATTCCGGCTTCATGGAGTCGAGTTGCAGCCTCCAATCCGAACTGAGGCCGTCTTTTGAGATTAGCTCCGGGTCGCCCCATTGCAACTCTCTGTAACGGCCATTGTATCATGCGTGTAGCCCAAGACATCAAGGGTCATGCTGACTTGGCGTCATCCTCACTTCCTCTCTGGCAAGCAGAGCAGTCCCGCCTGACATGTAAAACAGGCAGCAAGGGTTGCGTTCGTTACCCCACTGAAGGGTACAATTCAAACCACGAACTGACGACAGCCATGCAACACCTGCCCAACCGTCCTTGTGAGAAAGGTATGATTTCTCATACCCGTCGTTTGGGTTTCTAGCCTTGGTAAGGTTCTTCGTTTACCATCGAATTAAACCGCATGATCCACCGCTTGTGCGAGCCCCCGTCTATTCCTTTGAGTTTTAGCCTTGCGGCCGTAATTCCCAGGCGGTCCGCTTAACGCGTTAGCTTTGCCTCTCAGAGGGTCGATACTCCGAAAAGCGAGCGGACAACGTTTAGGGCATGGACTACTGGGGTATCTAATCCCATTCGCTACCCATGCTTTCGTGTTTCAGCGTCAGAAACGCGCCAGTCTGCTGCCTTCGCCTTTGGTGTTCCCCATGATATTAACGGATTTCACCCCTACACCATGAGTTCCGCAGACCTCTCACGCTCTCAAGTCCGGCCGTTTCTCCCGCACCTCCTCGGTTGAGCCGAGGGTTTTAACGAGAGACTAACCGGACCGCCTACACACCCTTTACGCCCAATAATTCCGGATAACGCTTGGGGCACTCGTATTACCGCTGCTGCTGGCACGAGTTTAGCAACCCCTTATTCATGAGGTACCATCACGCCGGAAAAACCGGATTTCTCCCTCATAAAAGATGTTTACAACCCGAAGGCCTTCATCCATCACGCGGCGTCGCTCCGTCAGGCTTTCGCCCATTGCGGAAGATTCTCGACTGCAGCCACCCGTAGGTGTATGGTCCGTGTCGCAGTACCATCGGTGGGGGTCAGGCTCTCACCTCCCCTAGGCGTCGTCGCCTTGGTAGGCCATTACCCTACCAACTAGCTGATACCCCGCAGGCCGTTCCTCAAGCGATAAATCTTTACTCTTGCGAGACCATCGGGAATTATCCGATCTTTCGACCGGTTATGCCCGACTTGAGGGGACGTTCCTACGTATTACTACCTCGTTCGCCGTGGGTCTAAACCCACTCGACTTGCATGCCTTATCCACGCCGCCAGCGTTCATCCTGAGCTAGGATCAAACTCTCAATGTTTCAGAACGAAACAAAAGAAAGCGCACTGAATCTCGGGGGCAATTGCTAGAGTCCCCCGAGAAGTGGATATATTTTATTTTCAAAGGACGCTGACCATTATATGCCCCGATTGATTTAAGTCAAGGAACGCGACTGCGGCCAAAGGATGTGCCACATGACGAGCAGTGGGCTGGCAAAAAAGATGGATGAGTATGTCCCCGCAACCATGCCGAGAACAAGCGCGAGCGCAAAGAGGCGCGTTGCTTCACTGCCGAAAACAAGGAGTGCAGAGAGAACCAATATGGTCGTAAAGGATGTGTTAAATGAGCGGTTATAAGTTTGCGAGATGCTCGTGCCGACAAGCTCGGCGAAGTCTCGAGACGACCGCTCACGAAGATTTTCACGAATCCTATCGAATACTACTATAGTATCGCTCACAGAGAGGCCAAGGATAGCGAGAAGCGCCGTAAGGTACAGACTATCGATCTCGAATCCGGCGGCGGCAAAAATACCGGTTGGAATGAGAACATCATGCGCAAGCGCAATAACTGCGGCAACACCATATTTCCACGAGGAGACAGGGCGAGACACTTTTCTAAATACGAACGCGATGTATACGATAATGAGCGTTACAACGCCGAGGATCGCATATGTCCCCTTGCGCCGCAATTCCTCTCCGATGACGGGGCCGATCGAAGTGTAGCGCACCTCCGTATACTCGCCGAGATTTCGAATAGTTCCAGCCAATCGCCCCCGTTCATCTTCGGTAAGCGAATGTGTCTTAATAATTATTCCTCTGTCGTCGGTCGGTATGATGGTTGCGTCTGAAAATCCGTAAAAACCAAGTTCATCAGACATAAGCGCCTTACCTGGACGCTCTACGGAAAACTCGACTTCATAAAGAGTTCCCCCGGTAAAGTCTATTCCCAGATTGAGGCCATAGTAACCTATAGAGAACGCGGCAAGCGCCATGAATAGAAATGACAGGCCGAGGAAAACTTTTGAATTTCTAATGACAAACATGGTATTACAAAATCGGAATAAAATGGCGGGGTGCGAACACGCCTGTGGCGACCATCGCGCGCAAAAAAGTTCGTGTTAAAACGAGTCCCGTAAACATGCTGACGATTACTCCCACACCAAACACGAGCGCAAAGCCTTCGATTAAGCTGCTTCCGAACCAGAACAAAATAACGGCCGTGATAATGCTTGATATGTTGCTGTCGCGAATCGACAGCCAGGCCCGTCGGAATCCGTCTGTTATTGCGTCATCGAGTGTTTTGCCGCGACGAAGTTCTTCTTTCATGCGTTCAAAGATGAGAACATTCGCGTCAACGGCAAGCCCGATAGACAGGATGAATCCCGCGATGCCCGCCGATGTGAGCGTAACAGGCACGAGTTTGAAAACCGCAAGCATGATAAGGATATAAATCGTGAGGGATGCGGAGGCAACTATTCCCGGTATCCGATACCAAACCAACAGAAAGAGCGCAACGGCAAGAAGGCCGTACACACCAGCCCGAACGCCTTTCAGAAGAGCCGGAGCACCAAGCGTAGCGCCAACATGCTGTGTCGAGAGCAACTCGATCGGTACTGGCAGGGCGCCTGAATTCAAGCGTCCAGCAAGTTCGCGCGCCGACCGAGCATCGAAGTTTCCGCTTATGACCGCCTCGCCGCTTGTAATAACATCCTGAACGATTGGTACAGAGATCGGCTGGCCATCCAAAAAGATCGCGACCTGTTTGCCGATATGGGTATTAGTAATTTCAGAAAAGAGCCGTGCGCCCTCGGTATCAAAATTGAGAACAACAACCGGCGTCGATTGCCCTATACCACTTTGCTGACTGAATTGAACAGAGGCGCGTTTTAAAAATCGTCCGTTAAGCGCTGTCGGCACGAATTGCTCTGAAGACCCTTCCGGCGCGGGTATCCTAAACTCAAGGAAGGGCGTTTCGCCAATGAGTCGTATCGCCTCGCCAACATTTGTTATCCCGGGCAATTCGACAATGAGACGATACTCCTTGTCATCGCCAAAACCTGATTTTTCCGACTGCACAACCGGCTCACTAACGCCGAACAGATTCACTCGCCGCTCAATGACATCGCGGAGCGCATCTATTGATCCTTTAATTTCTCCTGTGGCTATTCCCGATATATCTGCCCGATACAGGAGCTGGGTTCCACCTTGCAAATCGAGACCGAACGAGAATGCAAATCGCCCCAAAGCTCCTTCCGGAGACGATTCTGAACGGTACAAGAAAAAACCAACTCCAACCGCGCAAAGCAGAACGAGTATTGCCATGGCGCGAACAGTTGCGGTGCTTACATTCATGTGGTCTGCATTCTACTCTGCAAGAAAAACATTTTCAAATAAACACGCCACAGTGAGCGGCCCAACTCCTCCAGGCACAGGCGTATAGTAGGATGATTTTGCATAACAATCCGGTTCAATATCGCCCGAGAGCGCTCCCCCATGCCCTGCGCCAGCGCTCGTGCCGGCATCGATAAGCACTGTCCCGTCAGTGACCATATCTGGCGTAATAAGATGGGGAGTTCCGGCGCCAGACACAATTAGTTGGGCCGTCCGGGTGAGAGCGCCAATATCCGCTGTCAGAATGTCAGCGACTTCCACTTTGGCGCCTTTTTGTCGCAACCATTCTGCAACCGGCATACCGACGAGGCGCCCGCGCCCCACAACAACCGCGCTCTTTCCGGACAATTCCCAACCAATGTGCTGAAGTATCGAACGCACCGCTCCAGCAACGGGTGGTGTCATTGGATTCTTTCGGAGAACAAAACGCGCATAGCTCTCGTTCGAAAGCACATCAACATCTCGTTCGGTCGGTATCGAATTGAGCACTAGCGTAGTGTCGATATGTTTTGGAAGAGGCAGTTGCACGACACAGGGAGTATTGACTTCAGCAACCATGCCTCGAAGCGTTTCTGTGCTCGTATCCATTGACAAATGCGCTTCTTCGAAGTGAGCCCCAACAGATCGAGCGAATTTCTGCTTCACGCGCGTAAAGCGCTCCGAGACCGCATCATCACCGACACGAAAAACAATAAGCCGCGGCGGAGAATGCCGCGCCGCGACTTCGGAGGCAAGTCGCTCGGCGATCTCGGCGGCAAGCGCCGCGCCATCGATTTTTTGTGGCAAGTTCGGCATGGTAGGATGGTACCATGGAATTGAAATCCTTCGCGAACGCACTTGAAGCAGAATTGGCTATTGCCGCAGACCTTTCGTTTTTGCTTGAGGAATACGCGGCGAAAAACAAACCCGTACTGCTCGCTCTCTCGGGCGGTTCATCGCTTGGATTTCTTGACGGTGTGACCAACAAATCCTTTGGCTCACATCTTACTATCATGCCGATCGACGAACGCTATGACCCGACAGGGAAAGAGAGCAATTTTGAGAAGCTTGTGGAGAGCGATTTTTTCGCCCGAGCACGCAGTGCGGGAGCGGATGCGATAGACACGCGCGCGCAAGAAAACGAAACGCAGGAAGGCCTCAAATGCCGCTGGCTCCGCGAGCTCACGGCGTGGCTTAAAAAAAATCCGACCGGTTCGGTCGTCGCCACCCTTGGTATGGGACCAGACGGCCACATCGCCGGCATCATGCCATTCCCCGAAAACCCAGAGCTCTTTTCAAAACTTTTTGAAAGTGAGGAAATGCTAGTGGCATATGATGCAAGCGGAAAAAATCCGATACCGCTTCGCATTACAACGACACTATCTTTTATGCGCCGCATTACGCGCGCATTCGGCTATATTACGGGAGACAACAAAAAGAGCGCTTTGCAAAAAGCGCTCCAGGCGGGCGAAAACATCGCGGAAATTCCGGCAAAGATACTCCTCCAGATACCCGGAAATATCTACACGGATATTACCATCGCTACTTGAGCGAGATCATCCGAATGACTGGGTTCACGCACGGAGAGTCTTGTCAATTCGACGAGCAATCTCGACAAAGTCTGCAGGGGTTTTCCCGCGGGTCGTTTCTGCCGCCGTTCCAAGACGGATCCCTGACGGGTCCACGGGTTTTCGCGTATCGAAAGGTATTGTGTTTTTGTTCACAATAATCCCTTCGCGTTCGAGTCGTTCACTTGCTTCTTTGCCGCCGATGCCCGTGCCCCGCATCCAGGTATCGACGAGAATGAGATGCGTATCGGTGCCGCCAGAGACAAGACGCCAGCCGCGGCGCGAGAGTTCGTCCGCAAGCGAACGGGCGTTTTCGACAACACGCGCAATGTATTCCTTAAATGACATCTGAGAGGCTTCGCGAAGCGCGACTGCGACCGCGGCAATTTGGTTCAAATGCGGGCCACCCTGCAAACCAGGAAAAACGGCCTTGTCTATCCTTTCTGAAAACGAACGGCGCGAAAAAATCATGGCCGCCCTTGGGCCTCGTAATGTTTTATGCGTAGTTGTCGTTACGATGTCGACATTGGAGAACGGGCTTGGATGCGCGCCGCCAGCAATGAGGCCTGCGATGTGCGATATATCCGCCATAAGAACAGCTCCTGATTTGTCCGCTATTTCTCTAAATCGCACCCAATCAATAATTCGGGGATATGCCGTAAAGCCGGCCACGATAATTGATGGCCTCTCCACAGAGGCGAGCTTCTCTACGGCATCGTAATCAATCCGCTCGTCTTCTGCCGAAACTCCGTATCGAATCTGTTTCCATATTTTCCCCGAAAGCGACGCTCCATGCCCGTGAGTCAAGTGACCCCCGTGCGAAAGCTCCATACCCATTATCTTCCCGCCTACTGGAACAAGAGCCGCGTATACTGCAAGATTGGCCGGTGAACCGGAGAGAGGTTGTACATTCACGCTCCAGTCTTCTGAATGCAGGCCAAAAAGCGTAAGAGCCCGAGCCTGCGCAAGTCGCTCCAGCATGTCTGCAACTTTATTTCCCCCATAATAACGCCCGCCCGGATAACCCTCCGCATATTTGTTCGTGAATATCGAACCGAGCGCCTCGCGCACATCATCCGAAACATAATTTTCGGAAGCGATCAGATTAACGACTGATCCTTGGCGAAGCTTCTCGCTGTCAATATAGTTTTGCACCTCGATATCCTTCATAGCATTACGCGCCTGCGGCGGAAAGGAGCGTTTTTATTGTCTTCAGAGCTATCTTAAAATCGAGCACGAACGAGCGGTTCTTGACATAATATAAGTCATATGAAAGTTTGTCCTTCGTTTGCATAACGGCTGAACCATGGTGCGGGTGGTCTTCGTGATATATCTGCGCCCAACCGGAAAGCCCGGGCTTAATCAAATGCCGCACATCATAGAAAGGGATTTCACGACGATATAGATCCGCGAGCGCGGGCAGTTCTGGCCGCGGGCCTATAAGCGAAACATCACCGCGAAGCACATTCCACAACTGCGGAAATTCGTCGATGCGTGTCCTTCGCAGGAACGCGCCGACTCGCGTGATCCGAGCAGTGCTTGCAAGCACCGCGCTACCTGAATCGCTCGCAGTCATAGACCGATACTTAATGATTTTGATCGGCTTGTTATTGCGGCCGACTCGCGTTTGCGTGATAAACACTGGCCTCCCCGACTCTGCCACGATAGCAAGAGCAACCAGCGGCATAAGCGGGAGCGACAGAAGCCAAAGAACACCCGCGATGGTACAATCCATGAGACGCTTCAGGAAGTCGTATGCAAACTTCGAGCGACCAGATATATTCTCCAAAAACCATCCCTCTTCGAGCAAAGAAAGCGGAACGCGATCGAAAATAGACTCATACAGACTACGCGCATCTACAATCTGTACGCCAGACAGCATCAGTTCATAAAACAGTTCGCGATGTCGCTCGCTCTGTTCATTTCGGAGATCAACTATTATAACGCGAACGCCAAAACGGCGGGCATCTGCCAAACCGCAGGCGACCAATTCGAAGTTAAATGTCGGGTTGTTCAATAATTCATCACGCAGAGAGTCGATCTCTGGACCCGAACCCAAAAGGATTGCTTTTTCCGGCCATCCCGTATAGATGAGTCGACTTACATAAGCTCGCCACAAAATAACAAGAACGAGCGATATAACTAGATTGATAAAAAGTATGGTTTTCGGTGTGATAATAAAGGCTGGGATGAAATAAAAACCCAATACGGCAAGGACGCTATTCACTATCTGCGCTCGCACAACATGAGAAAAAATGCGCCGCCGAAAAGCGGCCGTCTGTTTGCCGTATAGGTCGAAGATAAAGAACACCACAACCCATACGGCAAACATGATTGCAAATGGGGTCGCATGGAGCGCGATCAGTTCGTCTGACGGCGCCACGCCATAGCGAATATAGAGCGCAAGCCAAAGCGCGATGACAAACGCCACAACATCACCAATAAGCAATATAGCCGATTCGATCTTTCGCGAAATAGTCATTGCCGCATACAATACCACATAATTTGTCTTTTATCCATAGTCCTGATACACTTCTCCAATGAATGAGCCTCGAAAAAAGCTTCTCTACCTCATCACCAAATCGAACTGGGGAGGGGCGCAAAAGTACTTATTAACGCTCGCGGAATCGGCATCGCGCGATCCCGGCTTCAGCGTTGCGGTAGGTCTCGGCGGTACAGGTCTGCCCGGAGCTCCCGCGGGCATCCTTCGGGACAAACTTCGCTCCGCTAACATTCGCACAATTTTCATACCCTCTCTCTCTCGCGACATGGCAGGAATAGCCGAACTGCGTTCGTTTCTGGATGTCTATCGCCTCCTTCGGAAAGAATCGCCCGACATCGTCCACATGAACAGTTCGAAGATCGGGGGCATCGGCTCGCTTGCCGCGAGACTCGCAGGGGTGAAAAAAATAGTGTATACAGCTCATGGTTTTGCATGGAACGAGCCTCGTCCGCGCATTGAAAAGCTCGCCATAAAAATCGCGAGCTGGTTCACGATACTCTTCTGTACAGATGTCATAGTCATCACAGAGCGCGACAAGAAAGAGGTCAAGCGGTGGCCACTGGCAGGACATAAACTACATCTCATCTACAACGGTATCATTCCCGTAGCAACTGAAGCGAATTCCGACATCAGAACAGCCTTTCCGCCTCACGCAGTCATAGCAGGCACCATCGCTGAATTGCATCCGAACAAGGGACTCTTGTGCCTTGTCGAGGCGGCTTCGCATCTGCCTGACACTATAGGCATTGCGATAATAGGCGAAGGAGAGCAGAAAGCGCTCCTACAAGAAGAAGTTAGGAAGAGAAATCTTACAGACAAAGTTCGCTTTTTCGGATTCGTGCCTGCGGCGAGAGCGCTTCCCAATTTTGATATATTCGTGCTTCCGTCGGTCAAAGAGGGTCTCCCGTTCGCAATCCTTGAGGCAGGTTCGACAAATAAGGCCGTTGTGGCTTCCGCAGTCGGGGGAGTTCCGGAAATTATCAAGCACGGCGAGAATGGCATGCTTGTCCCTGCGGGTAATCCGCAAGAGCTTTCTCGAGCAATAATAGAACTCGCGGAAAATGAGACCAAACGGAATGCGCTTGCCGAGCGACTTCACAAGACTGTTGCGGAGCGCTTTTCTCTGGAGCGCATGTCAGCGGCAACATTCGCCACTTACAGCACGCCTTTGCTTGATTCAATACCGAGCTCTCGTATGTCGTCGCGGTGAATGGCGCGCGAGTATTTTCGCATACCCATCAACATGCCGATGCCCAAAAATTCTGCCAATAGGTGAGACCCTCCATATGAAAGAAACGGGAGCGTAATACCAGTAACGGGCAGTATGCCGATGTTCATTCCTATATTAATGAACATGTGACTCATAAAATATATAGCGAGTCCCAAACCAAAAAGTGTTTCGAAATTTGTAGCCCCATGATACGCACTTTGGGCGATACGGACGACAACAACAAGGAACAAGAGGTAGAGCAAGCTCACTCCGACAAATCCCCACTCCTCGGCAAACGCCGCAAAAATGAAGTCCGTTTCGTATTCTGGCAGAAATGCGAGCCGCGACTGCGTGCCAAAACCAACACCTTTGCCCATAACACGCCCTGAACCGACCGCAACCTGTGACTGGAACGCATTATAACCAGCTCCGCGTATGTCGCGGAGCGGGTCGATAAAGGTCAATATCCGTTCTTTCTGGTAGGTATCAAAGACGAAAAACCATAAGAGCGACAACGCTACCGCACCTGACGCGGCCACAAGGATAAGGTGTTTCTTAGAAATACCAGACACCATAACCATGCCAAGCCATATGCAGAATAAAATGATCGCTGAACCAAAATCGGGCTGAAAAAAAATGAGCACGAACGGGATGAATGCGTACATGCCAGAAATGATAATATGTTTAACATTCGCTATCTCGACATGCCTCCGCGAAAAATATTTCGCAAGCATAACTACGAGCAATAACTTCACAAAATCTGCAGGCTGTAAAGAAAATCCGGGAAGCAAAAACCAGCTCCGCGCGCCCTTTATAGCGCTCCCAAGAAAGAGGAGCGCAAGTAGAAAAAGCATTATTCCGTAGAGAACCACCAGAACCTTGCTCTGGCGCAAGAATCGCCAATCAACAAAGCTCGCGGAAAACATGACTGCGGTCGCCGTCAAAACCCACAGTATCTGTCTTGTAAAGAAATAGTTTTCTCCCGTGAACGAATGCATCGTCACAAGTCCCGCAAGCACAAGCGGAACTATCGCACCAAACAGTATCCAGTCTATGTGGCGCAGTCGCGGCGACATGCGTATGCATACAGAAATTATTGGGCCAAATTTGCTCGCACTAAAATATCGATAAAGGCGGGCGTTTGCTCGAAGGGTTCCGGCCAGGTAAAGATGATTTCCCTCCGCCCGTCTCCAGCCACGCGGCCCACCAGCGTCCTGCTCACGGCAAATGCGTTACCGTCAGAACCTATGAGCACGGCAGAGGCTTCAACCCCTTTGATTCCAGCAACCGACTGATTGACGATGGTGGCTGTCAAGCGAGGAAGCGGTTCCTGCGTAAATCGCTTGTTCTCAATAACAAGCTGAAGGCGATTCGCGGCGGGAACGCGAACCCAATCAGGCGTCTCTTCAAAATCAATGAATGCCCTTCGCGGAATTCGTTCCCCAGTTTCCACGCGCGGCTCAAAGATTATCGCTCGCTCGGACGGATTCAAGTAGGTAGTTCCGACTCGTTCCGTAACAAGCAAATTCGCGTCATCAAAGACTCGAAAGCGATAGTTCAATTTCCTCGCGCCGATGTTCGGATTCGGATTTTCTATAAATGCGGCCGCATCGAATGCTCCACTCGCAACGGGAAACACCTTGCTCCATAACACGACGAGTCGAGAAACCTCTATGGGACATACTCCAGGACATGCTCCGCCGCAATCCACACCAAGTTCATCCTGGTTCTTGATCCCATCAATGCAAGAGAGTGGTTCCTGCAGGGAACGGGCAAATAGAACTACGATCGCCAGAATGACGGCAACTGTAACGCCTAAGTATTCAAATTGACGCCTTCGGCTCCAGAGCGACATGTGCGCATAATACCAAATTCGAGAGAATGTTGTATACAAATTTCTGGCGGCGAGCTACTTTCCCCTTTCGAGTATCATCGCCTCAAGAGAGCTTAACTTCTGTGTTCGGAATGAGAACAGGTGTGACCCCTCCGACAAACCACCAGAAATTTATATGCAAAATTTGACAGGCACAAAGACCTGCGCCATCTCGCGCCCTGCGGCAGGTACACCATGTATTGTATTCGCACTCGTGCGGTGCATGCATTTCCCAACGGAAACTCGAACAATTAGTACTCCTCGGCTAAACGCATTACTGCGCGTACACCTAGAGCCTATCAACCTAGTCATCTCCTAGGGTTCTCAAACGATTCCTGATCTTGGGGCCGGCTTCCCTCTTAGATGCTTTCAGAGGTTATCCATTCCCGACTTAGCTACCCAGCACTGCCCCTGGCGGGACAACTGGCAGACCAGAGGTCGGTTCCCGAAGGTCCTCTCGTACTATCCGGAACTTCCCTCAAGAATCAACGCCTGCAGCAGATAGGAGACCAACCTGTCTCACGCATGATTGCCCGCTTCTCGCTCGATATAGCAAGAAAGGGTTTTCCGCCTGTTGCCAGGCGCATTGGACTATACCTTCCATTTCCGCATGTATGCGAAATGGGTCGGCGTGTAGTCTCTACGGGGTCACTGCCCGCCTCGTTGGCGCGCGAAGACTTCCCTCGGTATTGCCCCGTGCTCGCGCAGGGGGTTTTACCGATATGAGCCGACTTTTGCATCGGGAACGCAAATGCTCCCGAGACCGCCGTGATTGGTTGGACTTATCTTATTTCATAGACGAAAAAACTCTACCTCAAAGTGGATTCAGAGTTGTGGAAAGCACGAAATTCGCACCCTCCACGGTCTGAACCCAGCTCGCGTATCTTTTTAATTGGCGAACAGCCAAACCCTTGGGAGCTTCTTCACCCCCAGGATAAGATGAGCCGACATCGCTGTCATATTTTTCTTCCGTTACCGGAAGGATCGGACTATATCTTCATCCTTCATCTATTTTAAAAACAGATGAAGGAGTTCGGCGTGTTAGCATGAAGTGTTACTTCACACTCCGACCAGTTAAGGTCAAGTCTCTACGGGGTCATAACCCAATTTTATATTTCATAGAATTGAGTTAGACTTCCCACGGTATTGTCCATTTGCACAATTATACCATTTAGATATAAGGATTGCATATGGAGTTCACCGTTATAAGCCGAATTTTTTTGTATGAGATTACTCCCATAGGCACCCCGATGTTTCCCGAGGTTTAAGTCGAGAGTTAAGGTGCCGAACACCGCCGTCGCTGTGGACGCTCGGGCGGTACTAGCCTGTTCATTGTTTTTACACATAGACTATATCTTCATCCAGCCCTTGCAGCATAAGATGGCTGGAGTATGGCGTCTTAGTATTCGCATAATACGAACACTCCGCTCTCAAAAAGAGAGCAAGTCGTTACGGGGTCAAGGAGAGTTTATAATTCATCGATTTATGCACTTCATCTTTGATAAGTGCATGTAATTTCTTCGTTTCTGCGACCGGAAAGAAAAGAGCAAAGCCCTTTACTTTCTTGTCGTATACGCGCGCTGTTACATGAAAGTTGTTTTCGATAGTACCTTGAGCAATATCAGCTTCCTCGCGCGACACGCGCCCGAGATAAAGGAAGCTATTTTTTTGTTTTTGATCGTGGTAGCCATCATCCATATACCATACCGCAAGAGCAAGCGGCTCCTTAAGCATGCTCGCAAGCGACAGAGGTATGCGCTTTGCCCCATCTACATAGAACAAATTACGCCATTTACCAAGTTCCGGCGAGGTATTTGACTGCCATCGCCAATAGACATATACTCGCTTGGTTTTTGGGTGAACGCGCTCAATACGATGCGGCATGCCATTGAATAGCCGCGGAAATTGTTCTCCTTTCCACTGCAAGTATTCATGCTGGCGCTCGCCGTGTTCTAACCGAAGCCGCGCATTTTTTGCTCCTGTTTTTTGCAAGTATGCGTCGCCGAGAACTGTCCCGACGAGTATTGATTGCTGTCGTTTCGTCAACTTCACATTATTCTTTAATTATTCTCCCGACTTCCCACGGGATTCCCCGAAAACAAGAACCTGATCATAGACCAGGAAAGACCGTCTCGGGCTCCCCCGTTATAAGCCATATTTATTCCTCGCAAATTACTTTGCGAGAGGACAACAGAACCCTTCTTTCTCGCACAATCGCGCGAGATCAGGGTTTATCCCCAGAGTAGCTTTTATCCGTTGAGCTCTGGCCGCATCTAAAGCGGGCCATCGGATCACTATGCTCTGCTTTCGCATCTGCTCGACATGTCCGTCTTGCAGTTAAGCTGGCTTGTGCCATTACACTATCGGCACGGTTTCCATTCGCGCCTAGCCAACCTTAATAGACTCCTCCGTTACTTTTTAGGCATTGTGTTACTCAACTAGTATCTTACGCTGCATAGAAGTCATTCGTATCGTTTCTTTAAGGTCGCGAATCGACTTTGTGTTCATTTAGTTGAGCCTGTTTCTTGAACAGGGCTTCGTGTCGCCACGAAGATCGGACTGTATCATCATCTTTTGCCGGTATATTAGATTGGCAAAAGAGATCAGCGTGCAGTCTCTGAGGATCCCGAATTGTCACAAAAGACAACTGGTTTCCTGCTGATTGTCTGCAATGATGCATTTTTACCCCTACGACACTGTGGTAGCATCATATACTTCAAGTTTTCACCGCTTGTTAGGCGGCTAAACTACAGATATTCCAGCATATAGCTGATTGCTTGCCTCCCGCTTACGCGAGAGGGTCCCCCTTTTTATTTAGATCGGCAACGGATATCGCCGATCAAGGACGAATGTTGAGGAATTCGCCCCAAACAAACTACCCACCAGATACTGTCTCCGCGGCGTTTTGCGCCGCAGGTTAGAACATACAGTCGCACAGAGTGGTATTTCACTGGCGACTCCACCATATCCGAAAACATGGCTTCAAAGTCTCCCACCTATGCTACGCAGTGAGACCATATGCTCAATATCAAGCTGTAGTAAAGCTTCTGGGGTCTTTTCGTCTAGCTGCAGGTAACCGGCATCTTCACCGGTACTGTATTTTCACCGAGCGACTCCTCGAGACAGTTCCCCACTCGTTACGCCATTCGTGCGCGTCTGAACTTCGTGTTTTTTGTCTCCGTTGTTTCCAACGGCACTGACTATATCTTCATCTGAATCATCATGAATTCAATTCTATGATTCAGCGTCGGCATATTATAAGTGTCTTTGCGATATACTTTAATTATATCGCACACTCATCTTAGTCACCACCAATAGTTGGGGACTAAAGTCGATACGGGGTCAACTTAACCGCAGTTTTATATCATACAAGATCCTAAAACTTGGGTAGAGCGACTTCCCACGGTATTACCACTCCTAACAGGAGACAGGCTCCACCGTTATAAGCCGAATTTGCTACGGGCGTCACCGCCCGCACTGGCAGTCCAACTACCAGACAAGGAATTTCGCTAGGGCATTCCATTCTATGTCGCCATAGAAGCCCG